>CACZPK010000105.1 GCA_902783035.1 Oscillospiraceae bacterium | reverse complement strand
CTCATAGCGGAAGTCGTGCGCAATCTCCCCAATGCGGATGGGCAGGTCGCGGTAGGAATGCGGGCGGTTTGCATAGATGCGCATATGGTGCGGGCAGTTCATCGGGCGCAGGACGTACATCTCGTCCTCCACCTCCATGGCCGGGAACATGTTCTGCTGATAGTGATCCCAGTGACCGGAGGTCTTGTAGAGATCCACGGTGCCGACGCAGGGGGTCAGCACGTGCTGATAGCCGAGCTTGAGCTCCTTATCGCGGATATAATTTTCCAGCAGGCGCCAAACCGTGTAGCCCTTGGGCAGGAACATCGGCATGCCGCGGCCGACCAGCTCGTCGGTCATGAACAGGCCCAGCTCACGGCCCAGCTTGCGGTGGTCGCGGGCCTTTGCCTCTTCGAGCTTTTGCAGGTACTCGTCAAGCTGTTCCTTCTTCGGGAACGCGACGCCGTAGATGCGCTGAAGGCTCTGGCGTTTCGCATTGCCGCGCCAGTAAGAGGCATTGCAGGCGGTCAGCTTGATGGCGTTGCCCTTGATGCGGCCGGTGGAGTCGATGTGCGGGCCGGCGCAGAGGTCGGTAAACTCGCCCTGCTTGTAGAAGCTGATGGTAACGCCCTCCGGCAGGTCGTTGATCAATTCGACCTTGTACGGTTCTTCCTTTTCCTCCATGAACTTGACCGCCTCGGCGCGGGGCAGCTCGAAGCGTTCAAGCTTGAGCTTCTCCTTGCAGATCTTGCGCATCTCCTCTTCGATCTTGTCCATGATCTCGGGCGTAAAGGCAAACGGCGAATCCATATCGTAATAGAAGCCGTTGTCGATGCTCGGCCCGATGGCAAGCTTGACCTCGGGATAGAGGCGCTTCACCGCCTGCGCCAGCACATGGGAGCAGGTGTGCCAGTAGGTCTTGCGGTACTCGGGATTCTCCCAGCTGAATGCAAAGTTTTCTTCTGCCATGACGGAATTCTCCTTTTCGTTTTGGGGCAGAGTATAGAAAAACCCACCCCTGATGTTGTTTCAGGGGTGGGATGTATACACATTCCACGGTTCCACCCTGCTTACGGTTTGCACCGTCGCTCGTGTCCTCTGTAACGGGAGGGCCCGTCCCGCTCGTCGCGGGCCGCTCGGGAGTGGTACGGCCGGTCTGTCCGCAGGGCGCTCACACCAAAGTGCGCCCCTCTCTGCGCGGTTTTCGCGGTTTCTTCTCCGTCTTCGCATTTAACGAGGGGAGTGTATCACCCCGCGCCGCGCTTGTCAAGAGGCGGAAAGCACTGTTTTGGACGGTAAATTTTTGCGCGTGCTGTATATTTTTCCTGACACGTGGCAAAACTATGCCCTGTAGCAGAACTCGGAAAGGAGGTTTGCGGGATGAAGGGCAACAACCAGAACAATAACCAGAACCAGCAGAACAACCAGAACAACAACCAGAACCAGAATCAGCAGAACAACCGCTGAAAAATAATCGGGGAAAACCGCGAAAGTACACTTGTGCTTTCGCGGTTTTTGTTATAAAATACATAAAACTATGCATATCTAATCAGAAAGAATGAGGTACCACATTTTATGCTTCAGGCGGTCTCGGCATGGCTCCACAACAGCGCGGCGGGGGAATTTCTGCTCACGATGCTTATATCCATGTTTCCCGTGGGGGAGCTGCGCATCGGTATCCCGGCGGGCGTGGCAATGGGATTGCCCATCCCTGTGGCGCTGGCGGCGGCGGTCTTGGGAAACATGGTGCCTGTGCCGCTCCTGGTTTTGTTCATTCGCCGGATTTTCAAGTGGGTGCGCATCCACATTCCAAGCCTTGGCCGTTTCGTGGACAGGCTGGAAGCGCGCGCTTACGAAAAGATCGAAAACCGCAATCTTGTACGCTATGAGGCGTGGAGCCTGCTGCTGTTCGTCGCCATCCCGCTGCCCGGCACCGGCGCGTGGACGGGTTCGCTGATCGCGGCGCTGCTCGACCTGCGCCTGAAGAACGCCGTACCCGTTATTTTCCTCGGCGTGGTGAGCGCGGGGCTTATCACGACTGCCATTACCTATGGCGTGACTGCATTGCTATGAATAATATCAAAGTTCTGGTCGTATCCGACTCCCACGGCGATGTGGAAAATATGGCGCGCGCGGTGGAGCTGACGCAGCCGCGCATGGTGCTGCATCTGGGCGACGGCTGGCGCGACGCGGAAGTGCTCATGGGGCGTTTTCCCGAGCTGCCGCTTGAGCGTGTGCCGGGCAACTGCGATTACCGCGGACGCGATGCGGCGGAGCGGTTGCTGCTCATCGGCGGCAAGCGCATCATGATCTGCCACGGACATACGCTGGGGGTCAAGACCGACCTTGCCATGCTGCTGCGCACAGCGGTTGAACGCGGGGCGGACGCGGTGCTGTTCGGGCATACGCATCAGCCCTTTGTCGATATCCGCCGGGGCATCGTTATGCTCAATCCCGGCAGCATCGGCAGTTACAGCCGCCCGACCTATGGGACGCTGACCTTTCCGGACGGGCAGTGCATTGCCGCGACGCATGCGTTAAAATGATGGATAAAGCCAAGCAAGGGCGCTGCCGGCCGGCAGCGCCCTTACATATTTCATTTATCGGAGGGGTAAACTTCCCGCAAAGGGAGGCGGTGTTATGGCGACGGCGTTTGCGCGCACAATATTGCTATACATTATTTTAATGCTCGCTATTCGCGCGCTGGGCAAGCGGCAGATCGGCGAACTGGAGCCGGTCGAACTGGTGCTGACGCTGCTGATCTCCGACCTTGCCGCCGTACCGATGCAGGACTTCGGCATTCCACTGCTCAACGGCGTGGTGCCGATCATTACGCTGCTGTCACTGTCGATGCTGCTCTCGTTTCTCTCCATGCGCAGCATCCGTTTCCGCAGACTTGTTTGCGGCAATCCGACGACACTCATCGAAAACGGCGTCATCCGGCAGGATGCGCTGCGTCGCAACCGGTTCACCGTCGACGAGCTGATCGAGGAACTGCGCGCGCAGGGCGTCACCGATCTCACGACGGTCAAATATGCGGTGCTGGAAACGAACGGGCAGCTCTCCGTGCTGCTTTACCCCGCTGAGGCACCCGCCACGCCGAAACAGCTGGGACGTCCCGTCCGGGACGATGTGTTCCTTCCGGTTGTTTTCGTCAACGATGGGCGCGTGCTGCACAAGAGCCTGCGGGCGTGCGGGCTGGACGAAGCATGGCTGCAGCGGACGCTGCAGCGCTACGGGCACCGTGCGGCGGACGAGGTGCTGCTGCTGACGATGGACGGCGCGGGAAGGGTGCTGTGCGTCGGGAAGGAGGCGGCAAAATGAAATACCTGTTTATCCCGCTTGCCCTTTTGGGACTGCTGCTTGGGCTTTCGGTGTGGAACGCGGCAACGGTGGAGGTGGATATCGGACCGTGGTGCGAGGCGCTTTCGGCCGCGTCGCAGGCGGCGGACCGGGAGGACTGGGCGGCGGCGGAGCGTACCGTGCTTGAAACGCAGCAGGCATGGGAGGCAAAGCACCCTTACTTCCATATCGTCACCGCCCACGACGAACTGGACCAGGCGGACGCGCTGTTTGCCTCTGCCGGAAGCTATGCCGCAGATCGCGAGGAGGCGGCGTTCCGCGCCGCTGTGGCGGAGCTGATCGCGCAGCTGCGCGTCGTGGCGGAGATGCAGAGGCTGACGGTCAAGAACGTGCTTTGACACTGCCTTCACACGCATGGAGCCAAAATAAAAACGGAAGCGCGTGCGCTTCCGCTTTTTTCAGAGTGTTTCCGCTGTAAAGCGATGGCCCTTGCAATGGGGACAGGTGCAATAGCGCGAACCGCCGCGCTCCACAAGACGCAATACCTTGGTGCGGCGTTTGTAGATCCATACCGCGCCGCAGCCGAGACAGCGCAGCCGATAACGGTCCGGTTCTTCGCGGCGTTCCGCGACGGCGGGGACAAGGGCGGGGTCGCAGCAGCGCTCCGGTGCACAGCCGACCTCCAGACAGGCCGCCTTCCACACCGCGTCGTGCCCGTGGCGCTCCCGCGGGCGGCGCAGCTTGACAAGGGCGTGCGCATACTCGTGCCGAATGGTGTCGTAGAACACCTCGTCCGGCGCGCCGAACACAAAGTCGGAGATCGTTACGCCCGCCACGGCGCTGCCGGAGTATTTGCAGCTGCCCAGCCGCTTTTTTGCCCGGGTGGAAACGAGCAGCGGGACGGCGCGGGTGTTCACGCCGCACAGCGCGTCCAACCGGTCATATTCACGGCGGACATCGTCGAGGGTGTGCACCGGGTTACTTCTCCTCGATGAGCTTGTTCAGCTCATGCATGAAGTCGTCGATGTTCTGGAAGTGGCGGTGCACCGAGGCGAAACGGACATAGGCAACCTCGTCGACCGGACGCAGCTTGGACATGACCAGCTCGCCGATATAATCGCTGGTGATCTCACGCTCCAGCGAGTTCTGGAGCGTCTGCTCGATCTCGTCGCTGAGTTTTTCAATCTCGTCGATGGATACGCGCCGCTTTTCGCAGGCCCGGATCATGCTCGCCGTGACCTTTTCGCGGTCAAAACTCTGCCGGCTGCCATCCTTCTTGACAACGATCATCGGCAGGCTTTCGACGGTCTCATAGGTCGTGAAGCGCTTGGCACAGCTCAGGCACTCACGGCGGCGGCGGATGCTGCTGCCTTCCTCGGCAGGACGAGAATCGACGACTTTGCTCTCACTGTGGCCGCAGTAGGGACACTTCATAGGGAGACACCTCTTTTTATTTTTCTGTTTTTGGGCACGCGTCTTTTTCAATGTGCAATCATATCACACTTTTTTCCAAAATGGTAGACATAATTTGAATTTTTTTCAAAAAACACCGCAATATGTGGTGTTCAGAGGGTTTCACAGACGGCCGTTTTTGGGTTTTACCCAAATTTTACCCAAATCCGATGGGTAGGTCCACGTTAGAAACGACTGGATGGGCGCTTCTTTGAACACCCGCGGTACAGAAGATTTGGAGGTTTCCATGAGTGCAATAATCAGCATTTCAAATTCCAAGGGCGGCGTTGGGAAAAGCACCACGGCGCTGAACCTCGGCGCGGCGCTTG
>CACZPK010000104.1 GCA_902783035.1 Oscillospiraceae bacterium | reverse complement strand
CTACATGACCGCTGGGGCAAACAAGTTCCTGCGCATCTACTATGCCCGAGTCAAGGAGCGCCTACAGGCGCTGGATGATGCGCCTGACCCAGATGAACTGAACAGCTAATCCAACTTCACAATTCCATCCTACCGATGAGCATTTTGCTTACCGGCTGGTTTGTTATACTTTCCGGCCAAGCTCCAAATTTTCTTTATTTGGGGCTTGACTTTTTATTAGCAGACTCATTTCTGTATGAATATAAAAAATCCGCCGTGTTCCCCATACCTCGCAGATGCGAAGCCGGAACAGGCGGAAGTCAGACTATGTCAAAACGCAATTGCTATCACCCGCCTGTACCGTTACAGCACAGACAGCAACACACGCAATCAAGCGCAACGAAGCCACCGAAGCGAATTGCACCCGCTTCGGTGTCGATGTTATCCAGATGGGATTGAACCTCTATCAACATAGGCTTTTCGCTCGCTTTACAATAATACATAAAGTCTATTGTATTTATAGTTATTATAACGTCCTTTGCATCTCTTGTCAAGTCCCAAAACAAATCGTTTGGCATGAATGGAACCATCCTTTTTATACGCTCACAGCTTCTTCCCGAATTGATACGCCTGCTCCAGAATGTCGGGGCGCTTCTTTGCCTCGTTACCGTCGTTCAGACCGCCGCCGCTGAAGTTTCCGGCATAACGGCACTTGGAAAAGCAGTCGACCCAGCCCTTGAGACCGCCCACCGCCGTTTCATACACCTCGTCACCATCTTCCGCCGAGGCTGTCATCAGATACACGTTGCGGAACGCATACTCCTGCGGGAACAGCGGATTGCAGCGGTCGAGCAGCGTCTTGAGCTGCCCGCGCGCAGGCTGGTCGATACGATCAATACCTTCTTGGCCATGCTCTCTACCTCACTTCAAATTCTCGGAGAAGAAACTCTCCAGCTTATCGAACGGGATAACATTGATCTGATCATACAGGTCGGTATGCACCGCGTCCGGAATGATCATCAGTTCCTTGTTGGCGGTATACTTGGAATCCTTCGTCATATTTGCGTAAGCGTCGCGGGAGAAATAGCAGGAGTGCGCCTTCTCGCCGTGGATAATCAGCACGGCGGAGCGGATCTCGCTGCTGTATTGCAGGATCGGCTGGTTCATGAAGGACAGGCAGCCAATCACGTTCCAACCGCCATTGGAGTTGAGGGAACGCTTGTGGTAGCCGCGCGGAGTCTTGTAGTAGGCATAGTAGTCCTTGACAAAGAACGGCGCATCCTCCGGCAGAGGATCGACCACGCCTCCGCCCAGCGCATAGGCGCCGCTCTTGTAGTCTGCAATGCGCTGGGCATTGAGCGCCTGCTTCTTCTCAAAACGCTTCTCCTCGCTGTCTTCGGAGTCAAAGTACCCCTTGGCGTTCACGCGCGTCATGTCGTACATGGTCATCGCCGCCGTCGCCTTGATGCGGGTATCGAGCGCGGCGGCATTCAGCGCCAGACCGCCCCAGCCGCAGATGCCGATGATGCCGATGCGCTCAGGATCGACGTTGTCCTGCACGCTGAGAAAGTCCACCGCCGCCTGAAAATCCTCGGTATTGATGTCCGGCGAGGCCATATAGCGCGGTTCCCCGCCGCTCTCGCCGGTAAAGGACGGGTCAAACGCAATGGTCAGGAGCCCGCGCTCCGCCATGATCTGCGCGTACAGGCCGGAGCACTGCTCCTTGACGGCCCCGAACGGTCCGCTGACTGCGATGGCGGGCATTTTGCCGCTTGCATTCTTCGGCTCATACAGGTCGGCCGCCAGCGTAATGCCGTAGCGGTTGTGGAAAGTAACCTTGCAATGATTTACCTTGTCGCTCTTGGGAATCGTTTTGTCCCACTCCTGCGTGAGGTTCAGTTCTTCGGTTTTTATCATGATTGTGCCGCCTTTCTGTTCTTGTTTCATTTCCTCAAGATACATTATAGCCGCTTGACGTACACTTCGCTAATGGTTATAACGAATATCGTGATATTTGAATTTGGAATATCATGATAAAGTGAAGGGAGAAAACCGAATGGAGATCCGTACGCTCAGATATTTTCTTGCTGTGGCAAGAGAAGAGAACATGACAAAGGCTGCGGAAACGCTTCACGTCACACAGCCCACCTTATCCAAGACGTTAAAATCATTGGAAGACGAGCTGGGTAAAAAGCTGTTCACCCGCCACAGCTTCAGCATCGCTCTGACGGAAGAAGGTATACTTCTCCGCAATCGCGCGGAGGATCTTGTCAGGATGGCGGACCGCATTGAAAATGAGTTCGTTGCCCTGGGCGACATGACCGGTGGAGAGCTGTATTTTGGACTGGCAGAATCTTATCAGATCAGCTTTTTTGCGCGTGAGCTTCATTCGTTCAAGAAAAACTACCCCGGACTTCATTATTATATCACCAGCGGCGATACGGAACAGGTTGCCGAAAAGCTGGACAAGGGCCTGTTGGATTTCGTGGTGTTGGCGGAAATGCCCGATGCGGCAAAATTCGAGTTTCTGACCTTCCCCGAAGAGGACATCTGGGGGCTTGTCATACCGGATGACGACCCGCTGGCAAAGAAAAAAGCCATATGTGTGGATGACCTTATCGGACTGCCGCTGTTCTGTTCGGGGCAGGCTTGGGAAAAGGACATTCCGAGATGGGCAAAAGAGAAAATGGACCAACTGCATCTGGAAGGCTCCTTCCGGCTGTCCTATAATGCTTCTCTTTTCGCGAAGGAGCATTTGGGGTATTTGCTGACTTTCGACCGGCTGGTCAACACCTCTCCCGGAAGCGGTCTTGTATTCCGCCCGCTCATACCAAGGCTCGAAACCAAGCTGTATCTTGTTTGGAAAAGATACCAGACCTTCTCGCCGATCGCAGAGAGATTTCTCAGGCAGATTCAGGCCGCTTTCTCTGCGACATAGTCTCTGGAATGCTCCGTGACCATCTCAATTTGGACATGTCCGCATCCATTTCCTTTGTGATGCATCGACGCAGTATTCGGTGCTGCCTTTGGCAACATCGAGTACTTCGCCGTAATAATTCTCACTTTAGCGGAAGTAGTGAAGCCTCACACGACTCTGGTCGTGCGAGGCTTCACATTCTCGTTTCGGGTCACTGATCCGCAAGACACTCATTGACCCATGCGATGAAATTTGCCGTGCTGCTGCCGGTACGCTCGGCCTCGGTGTGCCCCTGCCCCCAGACCGTTTCAAAGTCCACCTTACAGCCGAAGGACGAGAGCGCGAGCGCCAGATCAACCTCTGTGCAAAGCGCCGTGTCGCCCTGATTGATGCCGGTGCGGATGCGGAAATACTTCGCCACGTTGGAGCTTCCGGCGCCGTCGTAATAATCGCTGATGTAGTACATCGGATTGTACATGTTCACACGATAATCGACCGTGTTGCCGAGCGCATCCCGCTTCGACAGATCCTCGGCGAACGCACTTTCATACTCCGTGCCGGAGAGCAGGGACGCCTCGATGGCGTCAAAGTGCGCGCCCGCGCCGTCGCCGTAGCCGAACAGCGTGTTTTCACCCTGTGAGCGGTCGAGCGCGTCGAACGCACCCACGTCCTTGGAAGGTGCCTTGAGCGCGGCAACAAAGTCCGCGACGCTCGTGATTGTGACCTTCCCCGTGGCGGCGTCATAGCTGACCCATTCGCCCTCAGCATTGAGCGCATCGATGTAGTCTTGCGCGGTGTCGTAGGTGCCGGTCAGGGACAGGCCGCTGCTGGTTTCGTTGCGGTTGATGTCGTCGATGGCCGTATAATCCGTCGTGCCGCCTTCACCGTCCGGCTTTCCGCCTCCGCCGTTCGGACCGCCGAACCTGCCCTCAGGCTTGTTGCCGTCGCCGCCGAAGTTGGGCATCTGACCGCCGCCCATGCCGCCGTGTCCTCCGGAGGATGTGGCGGACGCGTCATAGGGGAACGTCGTGTCCGCGAGGAAGTGCTCCAGAGAGGTTTCGATCACGCACTTGATGTAGTCGTAGTACGAGCCTGCCTGATAAATACCCTCGGCGGATTCCTCCAGAGACAGCACATTGCCCGCCTCATCGGTCAGCTTCAGTGCGTTGATGTACTCGGCAAATTTATTCGCCATTCCGTCGGAAAGTGCCTGTGTGGCGTCGTCGAGCCCGCTTCTCGCCGAGCCCATGTTCCACTCGTAAGCCTCATCCGCAACGTCAAGGTTCGTGATCGGGCACCAGCACATAGAGCCCTGCACTGCGTCGCTGATGCCCTGCGCCGCGCCGATGGCGGTCAGATACGGCGTATAGAGGTCGCTGTCACCGGTCGTGCCAAGCAGGGCGCTCTGCGCGCCGCCGCCGCTCATGCCGAGGGAGAAGTAGCGGTCGGTATCGCCGGGAAGCAAGTCAGCGTTGTAGCGCGTGTACCGGATCGCCGCCTTGAAGTCCGTCACGCCGCCGGGTGCGCCCGCGTCCCTGCCGCGTGCGCCCGCAAAGGTGAGGATAAAGCCCGCGCTCGTGAAGTCAGAGACGCTGCCGTAGCCGCAGGAGCTGGAGTAGTCCGTGGGCGCGGACATCGCCGCGTAGCCGGGGGTGTTGACCGGAATGATGTACGGCGCGGTGGCAGCGGTATAGCCCGCGACCGTGCCGGACTCGTTCACAGCGCAGGTATAGGTGCCGTCGCCGTTGTCGGTCGCGGTGAAATAGGCGCCCGGAACGAAAAAGCCCATCGTTTCGTAGCTCGCGTCAGCGGGATTTTCGCAGTAGGAAATGCCCACCTGCCAATACACATCGTCGTCGGCGTTGTACTGCCACTTGGTCATGTCGATCCTGTCGAGATTCGAGACGACGGTTTCGGCTACCGGCTCGGCCGCCGAAGTCTCGGCCTGCGGCTTCGTGCTGCCGGTTTGCGCACCGCTTCCTGTGACTCCGGAGGCACAGCCGCAGAACAAAACGCTCAGCGCAAGCGTGAGTCCGAGTAGGTTTTTCCAGCGCTTTCTCATAATGATTTCATCCTTTCTATTGCTGCTTGATCGGCTGCTGTCCTTCATTGTAGCGACACAATTTTACCACGAAAAAGCGGCTGGCTGCAAAGGATTTTTATGTTCTGACGCATTTTTGTGTGCAATTATTGTCGATTATGCTGTAAAGGCTGCAGTTTCCGAACGCTTTTCTGCTGTTAGGATAGCAGCAGAGATGAAAAGAGTCTCCGAAATGAAGCGGCAAAACTTACGAAAAACTCCCGCAATTGGCGGACTCGGTTACCAGGCATGTAAGCGTCAAATAATCGGGCGGATTGCGCCGCTCCATGGAATATGAGAGACTGTGTAGGGATTCTCGTGGAGTCTGCGAGAGTCCCTGCACAAATATGGCATGGTCCCCGACAGTCTACGAGAATGACAGGGAGTGCCGTAGACTTTCATGGACTGGGGGTAATGGATCATG
>CACZPK010000103.1 GCA_902783035.1 Oscillospiraceae bacterium | reverse complement strand
CGGCGCGATACCAACGGACGGTGCGGAGGTCGCGACTCTCCCTCGCCGATCTCTCAGTATCTCCCTTTTACCCTGCGATACGGGTCTTTGCGATTGCTCGGTCACGCTTCAGGCGGTACCCTCCGCCGGTCAAAAGGTCAGACACGGCGTTATTCCACAAGAAAACACCGCTCTTGGCACAATACCGTGACCATGCACAATACTTGCATACTGACTATAAACAGGGCCTGTCCCGTTGTTTGTCAAGGTGCAGTTTCGCAGGCGATACCTGTTGTGGCAACGCCTTTCATAAAGCACACTTAAAACGTCATTTTTGCACCCTGTTTTGAAAACTTTTTCAAAACTTTTTTTCTGGCAGCCAAAATTGACTTTGACACGTTCTGGTGGGAAATTCCTTCAACGATGCCGATCTGCTCCTCCGTCATTCCTTTCACACAGTAAAGCCACAATCTACGATACTGCCGTTCCGTCAGTATGGATCTGATCCGGCGAATCGCACTTGCTCTCCCCTTTGCCTCCTCCTGATTGCGGAGCCGGATCAGTGTAAGCTCCTCGACAGACGGGCTGGGAGCATCATAGTCCTCGCTGAGGGAAAGGCACTCGTTATCGCTGCGCTGGCTCTTTTCCGTGTCCTCGTAGTTCAAATCAGATATGGTCTTCCATCTCAGGAACTCTTCTTCGTTTGAGAAGTCCTCGCGTGTCAGGCGATATGTATCGGCAACGCCGTTATAAACGATTGCGTCCGGATCAAGCTTGTTTAGAGCATAGTCGCTCTTTTTGTCATACACCTCTTGGTTCCTCCGAAGATTTGAATTTGGATTTCAAATCTCCGGAGGCGGAGCGCGTGGTGCGTTACATATAGCGCGTTTTTTGTTGCCTAATCTGGCAAAGCTGCCATTGTTTGGCAGCAATTTACATAATGCTGTATGTACCTCACAGGGCTTTCGATAAAATTCGACCGCTATCCCTATCATTATATAGGGATAGCGGTCGAATTTTGTCGAATTTTCACTTGTGGCAATGCGGTGCCCTTTTACGGCCCGCTTTTCGCGGTTGGGATTGCGCCGAGTCAGTATCTCATCGGCTACACTGTATCGCACTTCACCATTACAGGTAAAACGCCCTCGCTTGGTGAGTCGAAACTCATATGCGAAGCAAGTTCGCTGCCGAGATTATTACGTCTTTCTCTCTCTATACCCTTACTCTCTCTTTCTAGGTGTATTGACGCTCATTATTTATGTGAGCCACCGCGTATTTCTCTTCTGGCATGTGTATTGTAGAATACTGTCGAGGTGAGTTCCAATGCGTGACTATTCCCTGCCGCTGGGCAATGAGTTAAGGAACCGCTGAATAAATCGCATATGTTGAGCAAATCGCTCGGTTCCGGCATTTTTTAAAAGCAAAACTTGCCGTCAATGGCCCAAAAAGCCTCTCTATTCCGCTCTGCTGGGGAAAACCTTCGCGTTTTCCCCGAAAAAGGGTGCAATGACCCCTTACCACGCTTCGGCGAGGCTTCGTCCTCGGCTTGCTAATGCGTATAAGTTGGCGCTGGCAAAGAGCGCATACAGCCGGTTCTCGTTCTTTGCCAACCCCTTGTATGCTACCTTTCGATAGCCAAACAAGCACTTGATTATGCGGAAGGGATGCTCCACCTTACAGCGAACGGAGGATTTCGCGTGCTCTATGATGCGATCCCAATCGACAGAATTGCCGGACACCTTCTGCAAGCTGCTCGGACGGCGGTTGATGCGATAGTCGATAGAGGACAGATGTGCGTCGGATACGATCTCTTCCCGCTTTTCTATGCCAAGATAGCCGGAGTCTCCGTAGACGACTTCGTCGCCCTCGCGTATGAGCTTTGATGTAACCTGTATGTCGTGGACGTTTGCGGGCGTGACCTCGATCGTATGTACAAGGCCGCTGAATGCATCGGCCCCGACATGGCATTTCATGCCGAAGCGCCATTCGTTGCCCTTCTTCGTCTGGCGCATCTCCGGATCGCGCTTCTTCTCCGCGTTCTTCGTGGACGGCGGCGCATTTATGATGGTCGCGTCCACCACGGTCCCACCCTTGAGCGTATGTCCCGTTTTCACCATCACGCGGTTGATGGCGTCGAAAAACAGCTTGTTCAGGCCGTGCTGCTCCAGCAGACGGCGGAACTTCAGCAGCGTCGTTGCGTCGGGCACATCCTGCTCCAGAAAGTTGATCCCGACAAATTTCCGCATGGCATAACTGTCATAAATGGCATCCTTTGTTCCTTCGTCGGACAGATTGAACCATATTTGCAGCAGATACATCCGCAGCATGAGCTCGATCCCCTTGGGCGGACGGCCGCGCTTTCCGTTGGGGTAAAAGGGCATAATGACGCCGACCCATTCATCCCAGGGGATGATCTCATCCATGATTTCGAGGAACTCCTCGCGCTTGGTCTTGCGCTTCCGATTGCTATACTCAAAATCGCTGAATGTCTGCTGCTTCATATCCAGCACCGCCTTCTTTTTCTGGTGCCTCTATTATACCATATCCGATCCCGTTTGGGGTGGATTAAATCAGCGTTTCCTTAATTCATCTCTACCTCGTTGCCGCGAATCGTGATCGAAGCCTCATCAGCGATATTGGCAAGGCTCAGAATGCCAGGCTGTCCAGCCTGTCTGTCAACTCGGTGATCCGCTCCACGCACTGGCAAACCAGTATGTGATCCGTGTCCGAGGGGTTACTCTGTTTGCGAATCTTCCGAATCAAACGGCTGTAGCCGATGAGCGACGCCTTTTCCGCAACCTCGTTCAGTCGGTCTTCATCCTCCGTCCCCAAATAGTGTTTTAGAAACAGGTGCATAAAGCGGCGGGCGGCGTCGTAGGAAAAGCCCATGAACCGCTCGACGACGGCGGGGTCCTCCTCTCCCAGAATCACATAAAAATAGATAAGGTCGCTGAGCTCCACGATGGGGTGTCCCGCGGAAAGCCGATCCATGTCGATCAGCAGAGGCTCGCCCCGCTGTAAAAACACGTTGTTCGTATGGAAATCGCCGTGCAGCAGGGCGCCCGTATCCGGCAGCGCCTCCAGGAGCGCCATGACCTTTCCGGCCAGGGCCGCGTCCTCCCGTCCGATGCCGCCCTCGACGTAGTCGCGTACCCGATCCATGGCCGACGGGAAGCTGTCCTCCGCCGTGACCTCCGTGCCGTGGATCGTGCGGGCAAGCTCCGCCATCATTTTTGCGTAGACCTCCATCTGGCCGGGATCGCGGGCGATGCAGGCGGAAATCGTCTCTGCGTCCACCAGCTCGTACATTGCCCCATACTTCTCCCCCACCGATACGATACCGAAGGAGATGGCGGTGGGGACGCCCATGATAAAGGCCTTGCGAGCCATGGCGATCTCCTGCTCCACATCGCGGTAGGTGTTGTTCTGGTTATAGACCTTGATGATCAGCTCGTCGTCGTAGCGGTACACATCCCCCTTGGCCCCACGCCCGATGCGCCTGCAGCCCTCGACGGACACCTCGCGGTACTTTCTGTACCGGGCTTTTTCGGAATCAAAGGAGCCGGGCCAGATAAAATTGATGTGCTTGATAAACTCCTTAAAAGCGCCGGTCTTGTTGAGGGAAAGCTCCAGCTGCTCCGCGATAGTCTGATAGTACCAGTGGTGCATCTCGGGATCGTGCTGATGGAAGTTCTCCCACAGCCGCTCCCCGTATTCCGAATAGCCGCCCGCCAGAGAGCGCATGTTAGCCAGCTTATCCGCCAGCCAGAGCATCCGAACACCCTGGTCGTCGGTATTCTTCAAGACCTTTAGGGATTCCTCCTTGCGCCGCTTCCAACTATCGGTACGGCTCTCGTCCGGATACTGGTTTTCCGATTCGGAAGACACCAGAAAGGCCACTCGCTCCCCGAAACGCTTCTCGATCTCCTGAAGCGTGCCGTCGGTGTCCTCCACGATGTCATGCAGAATGCCCGCTGTGATAATATCCTGGTCGCTCGTCATCGTGGAGAGAATCTGCGCCACCTCAAGCGGGTGCAAAATATATGGGGTGCTCCCCAGCTTGCGCACCTTCCCCTGGTGCATGACGGCGGCATAGATAATGGCTTCCTCGATCTTATTCATCATGGCGTAATTCCCGTCTTTGCATTGATTGCAGCCTCATCTCCCGCCGTAATACTCAGTGGTGATCTCGTCTTTTTCAATCAGCACGGTGTTCTGGTTCAGCGCTTCGATGACTTCGTCCGCCGCGCGGTAGACCGTTTCCTTATCTGCGCCGTCAAAATAGCAGACCAGCGTATACTCATGGGTGATTTCCCCTGTCTCGTCCGTCCACGCGCCGGTGGCGTCCTGCAGCGTGTAGCCCTCAAAGTACTTGAGGCACACGCGATCCACGATGTCACGCGCCTCCTCCTGGCTGTGCTCCGGCTGGTATGTGTCTTTGTCGTTGGTTCCCACATACATCACATACTGCACGTCGTTGTTCTGCTCTGCCGGGAGCTTCCGCGCGCCGGTGCCTGTCAGAAGAAGTACCAGGCATACAGCCGAGAAGCAGAGGCTCAAAATCGAAAGGATCGTCGGAACAAGCGTTTTTTTGTTAGACATAGTTATCTGCCTCCGTTTATAAAAAATTGTTTGGTTTCATTGAGAAGATTCAGGAAAAAGTATTCAGGTGCAGCAGGTGCGACATATGCTGAAGCGCCGCGATTCCTCCCACGCTGTTTCCCTTTGCATTCAGTGCCGGACCATAGGTCCCGATCCCCCAGCGTCCGGCAACACTGGCAACGATACCGCCGCCCACGCCGCTCTTGGATGGAATGCCCACCAAAACGCCGTATTCCCCCGACTCGTCATACAGGCCGCAGGTGAACATCAGGCTCCGAATCGTGCGGATATAACCGGGATGGAGTATGTGCTTCCCGGTGAAAGGATTCTGCCCGTCGTTTGCAATCAGCAATCCCATGTCGGCCAGCGTCTTTGCGCTTACGTTCAGCGAGCACATTTTAAAATACAGGTCCAGCGTTTTCTCCGGCTCGCCCTGCAATACGCCCTTGCTTTTCAGCAGATACGCGATGGAGCGGTTTCGGTCGCCGGTTTCCGCCTCCGAGCGGTATACCGCCTCATTCAGCACAATGTCTTCATCCATGCAGAACGCTCTGGCAAAGTTCAGCAGATCATCAAACTCCATGATGCCCGACAGCATACTCATCACCTGAATGGCACCGGCGTTGATCATGGGGTTTGAGGGGAGGTCGCTCACCGTGTCAAGCTTCAGAAACAGCCGTTTAAGTAAGCCTCTTCTATGACCCGGCGTATCTCAACGGGATCAGATAAGTCAAATTCCGGCCGTTCGTAGGTGAAATACATATCATATGCCCCCTTTGTTCAAATCTATCCGCTTCAGAAGGGCGTTGCTTCGGCTATGCTCTTCACCATTTCCTCCGCGTGGGGAAGTACCTCCGAACGCACCTTTTTGGCATAAGCGGCGTGATACTGAACGGGAAGAATCGGATGAGCCAAGGCTACGCCTTGATCATCTCGTCTTGCGTGAGGCGGTAAACCTTCCCGTTCACGCCCTCGGCGGAGATATTCCTAAGCCTTTTATGTACTTCCAGCAGTTCCGTGAAACCGGTAACGTCAAAAATGTCGTAGACCTCCGGCAAGACTTTTATCACGCTGAGCGGTGTCCTGATCTGCTTCCGAAGCTTCATCAGCACCCGAAGTCCAGCGCTGGAAATATACTCCAGATCCCCCGCATCCAGGACAAGGACGCTTTCCGGCTCGCTCTCGACGGCGGCAAACAGTTCCCGCTCCGTCTGTTCCGCGCTGCCGGAATCGACCCGCCTCTCCAAAAGTATTGTCAGTTTTCCATTGCTGAGTGTTGTACGCATAACTGAGATTTCCTCATGTTCTTATATATAGCCCACATTATAACAAGCCGAGCCCAGAGGGAAAAGAGGACGTTTCAGAATGAAACCCCTTTTTTCGCGCCTTCCCTTGTGCTTTGACCTTGTAGCGGCTATACTTT
The DNA here is from genome assembly GCA_902783035.1 of Oscillospiraceae bacterium. GTDB lineage: Bacteria > Bacillota > Clostridia > Oscillospirales > Oscillospiraceae > Hominicoprocola. Next base: position 3,122 of record CACZPK010000103.1, on the reverse strand, counting down.
TCTGGATAATACTGACCGTTCTTTCTGTAGCATTGTGGGGTCTTGCAGACATGATCTCAAAAAAAGGGACGGAACTGGAGGACTCTTATTCCCATGTTCGCTTTGTCATCTGTACCGGTATAGCTATGATCCTCATTGATAAGTCGGGCTGTTAAAGTCTTAACTTATCTTGAACCGCGCAAGCGCCGGGTGTAATATTGCAGTTGCCGCAAGGTGAAAACATCTGTGTGTTGGAGGGAAACATGAAACTGGTGGAAAAGTACAACAGCGTCAGCCTGATCGTCCGCATCCTCTGCGGATTGGTCATCGGCATTCTCCTCGGCGTATTCTTTAAAAGCTTAAGCGTCGTCCCCCTTCTCGGCAGCATCTTTGTCGGCGCGCTCAAGGCGATTGCCCCCGTATTGGTCTTTGTGCTAGTCGTCTCCGCGCTCGCGCAGGGCAACAACAAGCTCGACAAGCGCTTCGCCCTGGTCATCGCGCTCTATATGATCAGCACCCTGCTCGCCTCGCTTCTCGCGGTGATTGCGAGCTTTCTCTTCCCGCAGACCATCGTGCTCGCGGAAGCCGCCACGGCGGACGCCGTCCCCACCGGCGTTGGTGAAGTGCTGACGAATTTGCTGCTCAACATGGTGTCCAACCCCCTACGCTCGATTGCCGAGGGCAACTACATCGGCATCCTGTTCTGGGCGGTTGTCTTCGGCCTTGCCGCCAAGCATCTTGCCTCTGACGGCACCAAACGCATGATGGAGGACCTTGCCAACATTATCTCCCAACTCGTCCGCTGGATCATCAGCCTCGCACCGTTCGGCATCATGGGCCTTGTCTACACCAACGTCTCCACCAACGGCCTCGCCATCTTCAAGGATTACGGCCGTCTCCTGCTCCTGCTGGTCGGCTGCATGCTCGCGACCGCGCTGATCGTCGACCCGCTCATTGCCGCGGTCGTCCTCAAGCGCAACCCCTACCCGCTGGTCTTCCGCTGCCTGAAGGAGTCCGGCGTGACCGCGTTCTTCACCAGAAGCTCCGCCGCGAACATTCCCGTCAACATGTCGTTGTGCGAGCGGCTCGGTCTCGATAAGGAAATGTACGCGGTCTCCATCCCGCTCGGCGCGACCATCAATATGGACGGCGCCGCCGTCACCATCGCGGTCATGGCGCTCGCCGCCGCCAACACGGTCGGCATTCAGGTCGAGCTGTCCACGGCGATCATCCTCGCCTTCATCGCGACGCTCGGCGCCTGCGGCACCTCCGGCGTTGCCGGCGGCTCGCTGCTGCTCATCCCGATGGCCTGCTCGCTCTTCGGCGTGGACGCCGACGTCGCCATGCAGGTCGTGGCGGTCGGCTTCGTCATCAGCGTGGTGCAGGATTCCGTCGAGACCGCGCTCAACTCCTCCGGCGACGTCATGTTCGCCGCGACCGCGGAATACGCCCAGTGGAAGGAGGAAGGCAAGCCGCTGCCTAAGTTCCTCGGCGGCACGTTTGAAACTAAGGTCTGACAAAGAGCAAAGGGCTTGTTGCAAAATGAAATTCTTTTTTCCTTACGGTTATTATTGATTGTGGCATTCACATCCTTAAGCGGGGTTGTAGAATTATACTCTTTTCTTAGATGCTGAATTTCTATCATAAACGTTTCTCCTGTTAAAAAATATCGTTATAGCCCTCTATGTGATGCACATGTTCAAACGCCGGATTCCCGGCATGGACGGCACGATCACATCCTGTTTTATCAGGTATCGGCAGGGGCTTGCATTTGACAAAGCTGTGCCGGTACAGAAGCTTCCGTTCCGTTATTAAGCGGGGGCGCTGCCTCGATCATCCAGCCAGTATGATCGGGGCAGCGCCTTCTGTTTTATGTGGATCTATTCCGTTCACACCACGGTGAGCTCGCGGCTGAGATCGGTGACCTCTTGGCGCAGCGCGAAGAAGAACTTGCGTTGGCGCTCATTCATGATAACGCGCACGGGCTTGAGCTGGTTGAGCGACGAGCCGCGGAACACCATCATGTCGCGGTACAGCAGCGAGGTTTCCGGCTGGAGGAACCAAACCTCCGGCTTGCCAAGCCAGTTGTCCGCGTAGCAGTCATAATAAACCGGGTTCGCCTTGCAGAGATTCTTGAACACGCTCTCGCGCAGGGCGTTCATGTCGAACTCCCGGATCTCCCTCATCGGCTCGATTAGGAAGTCGTAGCGGTTCGGCACGACGTCGGTGTTCGGGTAGACGCTGAAATCCGCCAGCGTGAAGCCCATCTCCTCCGCCGTTGCCTCCATCGCGATCTGCAGCGCTTTTTCCGTGGTCTTTTCTTCCGCGAGGTTGATCGTGCGGTTCACGCGATACATGAACTGCACGGTGGGCGTCTTGTTGACATAGCCCGTCACCTGCACAGCGTCGCTCATTCGGTAGCGGTAGAAGCCGCTGAGGTTTGTGATGATCAACTCGTAGGTCTTGCCGACTTCCAGCTGCTCCAGTGTGCGGCACTGGGTGAAGTCGTTCCCCGCCTCCACGGGCAGGAACTCGACAAACGCCGCACTGGGCGCGAGGATGCTGTTAAAGTTGTCTACGCCCGACGGCACCGACCACAGGCCCTCTGAGGCAGTGATGCCAGAGTAGATGTTCGCGACGCCGCCGCCGGTGAAATGCTCCTTGAGCATCTTGTCGTATATCTCGAAGCCGTCGCCGCCCGCGCCCGTGAAATACACGAAGTGCGGCCAGATTTTCTTTACGAAGGGGAAATCCGAGCCGTTTTTGAAGATCTCGCGCAGCTCCGCCGCGCGCTCCGGCATCGGCTCGATCTTTTTCAGCAGGCTCTCGCGCACCTCATCCGGCATTTCCACCTCCGAGGAGATCGTGCCATGCTCGATATCATCGATCAGAAGCTCGTAGTGGTCCGCGATGTAGCGCAGGAACAGCACCAGCACGCTGTAGAAGCCCGTCACCATGCCTCGCACCTCGCGATCCATCAGCGCAAACCGGGTGTGGACGTATTTCGTATCCACGCCGTGCTCCGGGTTCAGCCCCTCAATCGGCGTGGTGTAGAGCGTGCGCACCATCTTGTCCAGCGCGTCCTTGCCGCCCTTGATGTAGTCCGCCATCTTTGCAGATGCTTCGCCCACGGTCAGGCCGCT
>CACZPK010000102.1 GCA_902783035.1 Oscillospiraceae bacterium | reverse complement strand
GGAGATTAGCGGGATCGAACCGCTGACCTCTTGACTGCCAGTCAAGCGCTCTCCCAGCTGAGCTAAACCCCCAAACCGCTCGGAACAGATGGAAGTATAGCACGTTGTTTGCTTCGTGTCAATACCTTTTTTTGCTTTTTTTCTTTTTCTGCCGAGCCGGTCAAAATTCATTTACAGCAGGCTGATTTGCGCGTCCTCCGGTGCACGCTCCGACGCATCTCCGCCCAGCATGGCGAGGAATTCGTCCTCCGTCAGCACCGGGATACCCAGTTCCTGTGCCTTTGTGAGTTTGGAACCTGCCGCCTCGCCCGCAACAACGTAAGTGGTCTTTTTCGACACCGAGCCGCTTGCCTTGCCGCCGCGCTGCTGGATCATCTCCGTTGCCTCGTCACGCGTCAAACGCGTCAACGAGCCGGTGAGCACAAAGGTCTGTCCCGCAAATCGGTCATCCATAGGCTTATCATGGCATTCCATATTGACGCCGGCCTCACGCAGGCGGCGGATCAGATCTTGCGACTGCGGGCTTTCCAGCCAGTCGCGCAGGAACTTTGCCGTGATTGCGCCCACATCGTCGATCGCAGTCAACTCCTCGACGCTTGCACGTTCCAGTGCGTCAAAGCTGCCGAAGTATTGCGCCAGTGTGCGCGCCGCCTTGGCTCCGATCTGCCGGATGCCAAGGCCGCAAATGAGACGCGAGAGGTCGTTTTGCTTTGACTTTTCGATGGCGTAAACCGCATTCTGTGCGGACTTCAGCCCCATTCGGTCAAGCTGTGCAATGTCCTTCACCGTCAGTTTGTAGAGATCGGCGGCAGTCTGCACCAGCCCCGCCTCTACCATTTGGCGCAGCACGGCGGGGCCAACACCGTCTATGTCCATCGCCTCGCGCGAGGTAAAATGCTCCAGATAACGCAGCAGTTGCGCCGGGCATTCCGCACCCGTGCAGCGCATCGCAACGCCATCCTCATCCCGCTCTACCTTTGCGCCGCATACCGGACAGGTCTCAGGCAGACGATACGGCTGCACCCCCTCCGGACGCTTGTCGAAGTCCACGCGCACGATTTCCGGGATGATCTCGCCCGCTTTCTGCACAATGACCGTATCGCCGATGCGGATATCCTTCTCGGTAATAAAGTCCTGATTGTGCAGTGTTGCATTCGTCACCGTCGTTCCTGCCAGTCGCACCGGCTCAACGACCGCTTTCGGCGTCAGCACACCCGTACGCCCTACCTGCACCACAATGTCCAGCAGTTTACTGGGCTTCTGCTCCGGCGGATACTTGTATGCGATTGCCCAACGTGGCACCTTGGAAGTACTGCCAAGCACATCGCGGTCTGACAAGGAGTTCAGCTTTACGACCGAACCATCCATGTCGAAGGGCAATTCCGCTCGATCCTCATTGAGGCGCACAATCTCGGCATTGACTGCGTCCAGATCACCGGTACGCAGATATGGAATGGTCGGAAAGCCTTGTTCACGCATATAGTCGAGCGTATCCGTATGCCGCAAAAACGTTTTCCCATCCGCCAGCTGAAGATTGAAAATCACAACATCCAGTTTGCGTTGGGCGGCAATCTTCGGGTCTTGCTGGCGCAGTGAACCCGCAGCAGCGTTGCGCGGGTTAGCAAATAGCGGCTCACCTGTGATCTCCCGCTCGGCGTTCAGCTCCGCAAACACGCTCTTCGCCATATAAACCTCACCACGCACAATCAGGTGCGGCAGCCTTTCCGGCAGGGCCATCGGCAGTGATGCAATGGTGCGAATGTTCTCAGTCACGTCCTCGCCCGTGCGTCCATCGCCGCGGGTCGCGCCGCGCACAAACTTCCCATCGCGGTATTCAATGGCAACAGACAGGCCGTCCACCTTAGGCTCTACGCTGTACTCGACATCGGAGAGCTGCTCGCGCACGCGCCGGTCAAACTCTGCGACCTCATCGGCGCTGAACACGTCCTGCAAGCTTTCCAGCGGCACCTCATGCTGCACAGGCGCAAAGCTGTTCGATGCCGAGCCGCCGACGTGCTGGGTCGGCGAATCGGGCGTGATCTCCTCAGGATGCGCCGCCTCCAGATCTTCCAGCTCCCGCAGCAGGTGGTCGTATTCGTAGTCCGACATTGTCGGCGCGTCCATGTCGTAATAGAGCTTGCTGTTATATTCGAGTATTTCGCGCAGCTCCTTGATGCGTGTCTTGTAATCCATGCGCCACTCTCCTATCCCTGGTTCATCACATAGTCTTCCGCGGTCTCGCGGATATCATTCGAATTAAAATAGGTATAGTTCTCCGGTACGCTGCCGACAATGACCGTCTCGGCGACGGTAAAGCTGTTGCTTACACGCGTCGCCGTGGAAAAGCCCGGCAACAGGATGCCAACCGACACGTCCACCGCCAGCACGACACGATGCCTCGTCTGATTGATACCCGCGTCGGTAAAGGCATTTTCAAAATGTGCACTGGGCGAACCGACCGACTGCATCTTTACCCGGATCGCAGGGCCGCGTCCCGCCAGCAGTGGCGAGCCGGTCAACGTACCGGCAGGAATGGCCAGTTCCCGCGTGTCTACCTCGCTCATACGCTCCAGAATACGTGCCAGGATTTCAGACTGAAGCCGGTTAAACTCCGCCATGTTGCTCTTGACAGCGACGATGTGCCCGTCGTTGTCCTTTTCCAGCACAATGAGATTGTCGTAGCCCACGTTCCCGCCGTATACGGTCTCGTTAACGGAAGCGGTGACGATGCGCGTCACTGTGTTCGCCACCCGCGCGGTGGCAAGGCTGGTCAAAACCGGTCGTAAATGGGACGCCGCAACCGCCGTCAGTACCAGAAACCCCAGCACAAGGGCCGCGGCCCACAGCAGCAATCTGTCACGTCGAGAAAGCGTCCGATGCAAATATCTGCGCATACCCCCACCTCACGGGGAACCTATGCGCACAGGGCTTTTCCCTATTCCTTCAACGCATGTACCATCTGCTTGAAGACCTTACCGCGCTCCATAAAGTTTGCAAACTGATCAAAAGCGGCACAGGCAGGCGAAAGCGTCACCACATCTCCCGCCTCGGCGCGCGCAGCAGCAAGGTCAACCGCCTCCTGCAACGTCTTGCATTCCACCATCTCCGGCTCGCCGCGGTAACCCTCAAACGAGGTGACCGCTTTGCGGATGGCATCCGCCGTCGCACCGCAAAGGATCAGCAGCTTGACGTGTTCGATGATTTCAGGCGCAAGCGGCGCAAACGGAATATGTTTGTCGTAGCCACCCGCGATCAGGATGACCTTTTCCGTAAACGAGCGCAACCCTGCAATGGTACGCGTCGGGCTGGATGCGATGGAATCGTTATACCAGCGCACACCGCGACGCTCACGAACCAGCTCGATACGGTGCTCAACGCCGGCAAATTCCTTTGCCACGGTCCGGATCACCGTATCCGGCACCAGTGAATCCACCGCCGTGATAGCGGCGCAGTAGTTTTCAACATTATGCTGCCCGGGAATGCGAATGTCGGCCGTCTGAAGTACCTCACGCTCCGCGCCGTCTTTGCGCACCCAGATCGCGCCGTCACGCACGAACGCACCGTCTGACACTTCGCTCTGCCGGCTGAACAGGCGCACATGCGAGGGTGCCTTGGCAGATAACTCATGCGTAATATCATTGTCCAGATTGAAAACGGCGATGTCACCAGCGCTCTGGTGCCGGAAAATGTTTTCCTTCGCCGCGATGTACTCCGCCATGTCGCGGTGTACGTCCAGATGGTTGGGTGCGAGGTTGGTCAACACCGCGATATGCGGCGAGCGCGTCATGTCCAGCAGCTGGAACGACGAAAGCTCCACCACGGCATAATCATCGCAAGCAATTTGATCCGCCTCCGCCAGCAGCGGGTGACCGAGGTTGCCGCCCAGCCATACGCGTTTCTCTGCCGCCTTGAGGAATTCGGAAATGACTGTTGTGGTTGTGGTCTTGCCGTCACTGCCCGTCACGGCAATGATAGGACAGGGGCATACCTCAAAAAACACCTGCATCTCCGAGGTAACAACGCTGCCGCGCGCCTTTGCATCCAGCAATTCCGGCACATCCGGGCGCATTCCCGGCGTGCGAAAAATGACGTCGGCAACGATACCCTTTAGATAATCCGGCCCAAGACGCAGCTCCGCGCCCAATGCCTCCAGTGCTGCGGCTGTATCGCCGAGCGCGGCACGCTCCTTTTTGTCGCACGCAATGGTGCGTACGCCGTTTTTGCACAGCAGCTCGATCAGCGGCGTATTGCTCACACCGATACCGAGCACGGCAACCGTCTTTCCGCACAGCGAATCCAGATAACCTTTCAAATCCATGAGAAGTTTCCTTTCCTTAGGAAAAATTATAACTTTATTAGTATAGCGCAAACCGCAACAAATAGCAACGCGCGAAAAAGGCAAATCCTGCCGGAAAAACGACGAAAAAATTTCAATCTTGACAGAGGCGCCCTGACCAGTTACAATATACCCCGCGAGTAAGACAGGCAGTCGCGCGGGCCGGCCGAAAGGCCGCCATGTGAGGAAAGTCCGGGCTCCACAGGGCAAGGATAACGGGTAACGCCCGCCGAGAGCAATCTCAGGAAAAGTGCAACAGAAATAAACCGCTCCACTTTGTCACTTCATGCCGGTCATAGATGCGTAAGTGTATGGCAGGTGTGAAGTGGCAAAGCGGAGTAAGGGTGGAAAGGTGCGGTAAGAGCGCACCCGACGGCGTGGAAGCGTCCGTCGCTGTAAACTCTATCCGGAGCAACACCGGTATGGGAGCG
>CACZPK010000101.1 GCA_902783035.1 Oscillospiraceae bacterium | reverse complement strand
GACCTATCCGACACAATGGCCAAGTGCCGGATAGGAACGGCAAAATTTTTTACACTTCTATTACTTCTTTATCGCACATCAGCAAAGTCGCAGGGCATGAAACAGTTGATCGCGGGCGGCGGCGTCGCGCTGATCGGCACTACCCTCGTCCCGCTGCTGGCGAATCTGTTCGCCACCACCCCGTAAGAGGTCCCCGAAGGACCTTTTTATTCTGCCCCTCCCGTCCCGGCGAGGCGGCGGGAGGGCGCTCGGAAAGGAGTAAACATCTATGGGCTATCTGCTGGATGCGATAGGCGATTGGCTGAAAGAGATGTTGGTCAGCGGTATCATCAGCAATCTTTCCGGTATGTTCGACAGCGTAAATCAGAAAGTCGGAGAGGTGGCCGGTGAAGTCGGCATGACGCCGCAGGCGTGGAACAGCGGCATCTATAACATGGTCAAAAGCCTGTCTGAAACCGTTATCCTGCCGATTGCCGGTCTTGTGCTGGCGTTTGTGATGACGCTGGAGCTGATCCAGATTCTCATGGATAAGAACAACTTCCACGACATTGAAACCTTTGTGTTTTTCAAGTGGATGTTCAAAACTGCCTGTGCCATCCTCATTGTCAGCAACACATGGAACATCGTCATGGCGGTTTTCGACGTGACCCAGCGCATCGTCAGTCAGAGCGCGGGCGTGATCGTCGGCAACACCAGCATCGACATTGCCGCAGTCGTACCGGATTTGGAGGCGCGCTTGAACGCAATGGATTTGGGGCCGCTGTTCGGGCTATGGTTCCAATCCCTGATCGTCGGCGTGACGATGTGGGCGCTGACGATCTGCATTTTCATCGTGATCTACGGGCGCATGATCGAAATTTACCTTGTCACCAGCGTCGCGCCTATCCCGATGGCGGCAATGCTGAACCGGGAGATGGGCGGCATGGGGCAAAACTATCTCCGCTCCTTGTTTGCGCTGGGAGTGCAGGCGTTCCTCATCATGGTCTGCGTCGGCATCTACGCGGTGCTGGTGCAGAACATCGCCGTCAGCGGCGACATCAGCTCCGCGATCTGGACGTGCATGGGCTATACGGTGCTGCTGTGCTTCACACTTTTCAAGAGCGGGAGCCTTGCAAAGAGCATCTTTGCCGCGCATTGAGGTACAGCGTATGATCGTAGGTTTGATCGACGTGGACGGTCACAACTGGCCCAATCTGTGCCTGATGAAGCTCTCAGCATATCACAAGGCGCAGGGCGACCGTGTGGAATGGTGGAGGCCAGAGGGCCGGTACGATCTCGTCTACAAAAGCCGCGTTTTCACGGACCTGTACTCAAAAGACAACATCACCATGACAAACGCCGACCGTGTGATCTGCGGCGGCACCGGCTATGGCGTGAGCGACAAGCTGCCCGATGCCGTGGAGCATACATTCCCCGATTACAGCCTTTATCCGCAGTTTTCCGATACCGCCTATGGTTTCTTGAGCCGAGGCTGTCCGAGAAACTGCGGATTTTGCATTGTCAGCGGCAAAGAGGGCCGCAGAAGCGTCAAGCACGCCGATCTCTCCGAGTTTTGGAGCAGTCAGCGCGAGATTAAGCTGATGGACGCCAATCTGCTGGCCTGCCCCGATCACGAGGAATTGCTGGCGCAGCTCGCCGAGAGCTGCGCCTATGTGGATTTCTCGCAGGGCCTCGATATTCGCCTGATAACGCCGGACAACGTGGCGCTGCTCAATAAGGTGCGGACAAAGGCAGTACATTTCGCGTGGGACAATCCCAATATCGACCTGACGCCGCAATTCCAACGCTTTGTCGAGCTGACGAACATTAAGAGCGACCGGAGGCGGCGCGTCTATGTGCTGACAAATTTCAACAGCACCCACGAACAGGACCTATATCGCGTGAACACGCTCCGCGCTCTCGGATATGACCCGTATGTGATGATTTATGACCGCCCCAGCGCGCCGCCGATTACGCGGCAGCTCCAACGCTGGGTAAACAATAAGCGCATTTTTCACACCGTACAGAATTTCAAAGACTATATGCCCGGAAGGAGGCATGAATCATGGCCTATGTGCCTGTGCCAAAAGACTTAACGCGCGTCAAAACCAAGGTCGCGTTCAATCTCACCAAAAGACAACTGATCTGCTTCGGAAGCGGTGCGCTCGTCGGCGTCCCGCTTTTCTTTTTGCTCAGAAAGCCGCTGGGAAACAGCACGGCGACGATGTGCATGATGCTCGTCCTGCTGCCGTTCTTTCTGCTTGCCATGTACGAAAAGAACGGGCAGCCGCTGGAAAAGGTGCTTGCCAATATGCTGCGCGTCTGCTTCTTCCGTCCCAAACAGCGGCCCTACCGTACCAACAACTTTTACGCCGTGGTCGCACGGCAGGACCGATTGGATAAGGAGGTTCATCGCATTGTTTTCAGCAATCAAAAGCCTGTTTCGCCGCCTGTTCGGAAAAGGCGGCGAGGCAAGCCAAAAGCCGATAAAGCTGACGCCCACGCCGGGAGGCGGTAAGCTCTCCCGCGAGGACAAACGGCAGATCGAGGCGGCAATCGTCCGGGCGAAACGGGATAACCCCAAGGAAATCTCCGCGCAGGACAGCATCCCCTTTGAGCGGATGTTCCCGGACGGCATTTGCCACGTCAGCGGCAATTACTACACCAAGACGGTGCAGTTTCAGGACATCAACTACCAGCTTTCGCAGAACGAGGACAAGACCACGATCTTTGAGGGCTGGGGCGATTTTCTCAACTACTTCGACAGCTCCATCCGCTTTCAGCTTTCCTTTCTCAATCTCGCCGTGGCGCGGGACGGGTATGCGGAAAGCATCGTGATTGCGCTCAAAGGTGACGATTTTGACAGCGGGCGTCAGGAATACTCGGATATGCTGCAAAATCAGCTTGCCAAGGGCAACAACGGCCTCACCAAGACCAAGTACCTGACCTTCGGCATCGAGGCGGACAGCCCGCGGGCGGCAAAAACGCGCTTAGAGCGCATCGAAACCGACGTAATCAACAATTTCAAGCAGCTCGGCGTCGCCGCCGCGCCCATGAACGGAGCGGAGCGCCTGCGCGTCATGTATGACATCTTCCACATGGGCGAAAACCTGCCGTTCCGCTTTTCGTGGGATTGGCTGGCACCGTCCGGCCTCTCGGTCAAGGACTTCATCGCGCCTAGCTCCTTTGAGTTCAAAAACGGACGGATGTTCCGCATGGGCCGCGTTCACGGCGCGGTGTCGTTCGTGCAGATTCTCGCGCCGGAGCTGAACGACCGGATGCTGGCGGATTTTCTCGATATGGAATCCTCCGTGATCGTCAACCTGCATATCCAGTCCGTCGATCAGACCAGCGCCATCAAGACCATCAAGCGCAAGATCACCGACCTCGACCGCTCCAAGATCGAGGAACAGAAAAAGGCCGTTCGCGCTGGATACGACATGGACATTATCCCCTCCGACCTCGCCACCTACGGTCAGGAGGCAAAAAAGCTCCTGCAAGAGCTGCAATCCCACAATGAGCGAATGTTCCTCGTCACGTTTCTTGTGCTGAACGTGGCAAACAGCCCCCGGCAGCTTGAAAACAACGTGTTCCAGGCGGGCAACATCGCACAGAAGCACAACTGCCAGCTCACACGGCTGGACTTCCAGCAGGAGCAGGCGCTTATGTCCTCGCTGCCCCTCGGCCTCAACCAGATCGAGATCCAGCGCGGCCTCACGACCTCCAGCACGGCAATCTTTATCCCGTTCACGACGCAGGAGCTTTTCCAGAGCGGCAAGGAGGCGATGTATTACGGGCTGAACGCGCTGAGCAACAACCTCATCATGGTGGATCGCAAGCTGCTGAAAAACCCCAACGGCCTGATCCTCGGCACACCCGGCAGCGGCAAATCGTTTTCGGCAAAGCGTGAAATCCTCAACGTGTTCCTCGTCACCGACGACGATATTCTCATCGCGGACCCGGAGGCGGAGTATTATCCCCTCGTCCAGCGCCTCGGCGGGCAGGTGGTAAAAATCTCCCCGAACAGTAAGCAGTACGTCAATCCGATGGACCTCAACCTCGACTACTCCGACGATGAAAACCCGCTTTCGCTGAAAGTGGACTTCCTGCTTTCGCTCTGCGACATCGTGGTGGGCAGCAAAGACGGTTTGCAGCCGGTGGAAAAGACCGTGATCGACCGCTGTGTGCGCCTTGTCTATCGGGACTACCTCGCGGACCCGAAGCCGGAGAATATGCCGGTCTTGGAGGACCTTTACAACATCCTCCGGGCGCAGGAGGAAAAGGAGGCGCAGTTCATCGCAACGGCGCTGGAAATCTACGTCACCGGCTCCCTCAACGTGTTCAACCACCGGACGAATGTGGATATTGATAACCGCGTAGTCTGCTATGACATCAAAGAGCTGGGAAAGCAGCTCAAACAGCTCGGTATGCTGGTGATTCAAGATCAGGTCTGGAACCGCGTCACAGTCAACCGGGCGCAGGGACGCACGACGCGCTACTATGTCGATGAATTTCACCTTTTGCTCAAAGGCGAGCTGGCGTCATGGAGCGTGGAGATTTGGAAGCGTTTCAGAAAGTGGGGCGGCGTTCCGACAGGCATCACGCAGAACATCAAGGACCTGCTGGCCTCGCGGGAGATCGAGAACATTCTGGAAAACTCGGACTTCATCTATATGCTCAATCAGGCGTCCGGCGACCGGCAGATACTCGCAAAGTATCTCAACATCTCCCCGCATCAGCTTTCCTATGTCACCCATTCCGGCGAGGGCGAGGGTCTGCTGTTCTACGGCAACGTCATTTTGCCTTTCGTTGACCGTTTTCCCAAGGACACCGAATTGTACCGGATTATGACGACAAAATGGGCAGATTTGGAGGGCGAACATGAAGCATGAAAGCAAACTGCGTTTTACCGACGAGGAACAGCCCGGTGAGGAAAACGTGGGCGTCGAAAGCGCGGAACAGGCGCAGGACGCCGTGCAATCGGGCGGGCGCGCCGTCAAGACGCACACGCGAACCATGAGCGGGCGTCGGAACAAAGCGCGAACGGACGGCACACCTACGTCCCATCAGCGGCAGAAAAACGCCGTCAAGCGCCAGTACGCCGATGCGCGCCGCAAAGCATGGCGTTCGGGCGACACGTCCACCGGTTCCCGGAAGCGCACATTCCGTCCCCGCCGCAGACGTCGGAGTGAAAAAAGCGGTGAACGGTTTATTGTCCGGCACCGGCGCGGTCTCATCGCGCTTGGCGCTCTGTTTCTGCTGGTAGCGCTGCTGGGCGGTATGCTGTCCTCCTGCGTTGCGCTCATTCAGGGCGGCGGTTCACAGATCGCCGGAACCACCTACCCCAGCGAGGACGCGGATATGCTGGGCGCGGAGGCGGCGTATGCGGCAAAGGAGGCGGCGCTGCAAAGCTATCTCGACAACTACGAATCGACGCACAGCTATGATGAATATGTGTATGACCTCGACGAAATCAAGCACGACCCCTATGTGCTGATCTCGCTGCTGACCGCGTATCACAACGGCCCGTGGACGCTGGACGAGGTGGAACCAACGCTGGATATGCTCTTTGAAAAGCAGTACACGCTGACGGAAACCACCGCGCAGGAAACCCGCACACGGGACGGTGAGGAATACACTGTCACGGTCTGCACGGTGAAGCTGGAAAACTTCAACCTGTCCCATCTGCCGGTCTATGTGCTGAGCGAGGACCAGCTTGCGATGTACGCAGGCTATATGCGAACCCTCGGCAACCGGCCCGATCTGTTCCCCGGCTCCGGCTATATCGGGCGCTATGACAGCTACAACGATTACGATGTGCCGCCGGAGGCGCTGGAGGACGAACGGTTTGCCGCGATGCTGGCAGAGGCGGAAAAGTACCTCGGCTATCCCTATGTTTGGGGCGGCAGCAGCCCCGCTACGTCCTTTGACTGCTCCGGTTTCGTGAGCTGGGTCATCAACCACAGCGGATGGAACGTCGGCAGGCTGGGCGCGACGAGCCTTTACAACATCTGTACGCCGGTTTCCCCGGCAAACGCGCGTCCCGGCGATCTGGTGTTCTTCCAAGGCACCTATGACACAGCGGGTATGAGCCATGTGGGAATATACGTCGGCAACGGCATGATGCTGCATTGCGGCGATCCCATCCAATACGCAAATCTGAATACTACTTACTGGCAGGCACATTTTGCCGCGTTCGGACGCCTGCCCTGAGAGAATGGAGGAATCCCTATGAATCCGAAAATCAGGAAAATCGACGAGGAAACCGCGAAGAACAACGAGAAAATCGCCAAGCTGCAAGAGCGCAACCGTGAGCTGGTCCAGCAGCGCACGGAGCTGGAAAACACCGACATCATCGGCATCGTTCGCAGTATGGGTCTGTCGCCGGACCAGCTTGCCGCGCTCATCCGCGGTGTCAAACCCACGGCACAGGAGGAACACGCCCATGCGGAAAACTAAATTACCCGCGCTGCTACTTGCGCTCATGCTGTGCCTGACGCTGCTCGCCGCGCCCGCCTCCGCGTACAGCGGCGAGGGCGACACGCTGCCGAACAATGTCAATACATCATGGGCGGACGATGAATCGGACGAGGAAACGGGCGGCGTCGAAGTAACGGAAACCGGCGAGATCGTGGAGTATCTTCCGTCCAGCAAGCCCCTGACGCCGGAGGGCAATCTGACGCTGGTGGACGACATCAACGACAGCAGCGGCAGGAGCAAGCAATTCCTGACCGTCACGACCCGCGGCGGCAACTACTTTTATCTCATCGTGGACCGCGCAAAAAGCGGTGAGAATACGGTGCATTTTCTCAATCAGGTGGACGAGAGCGATCTGCTAGCCATCATCGGCGGCGAGGAAAAAACGCCCGCCGTCTGTTCCTGTTCCGACAAATGCTATCCCGGTCATGTGGACACGTCCTGCCCGGTCTGCGCGGTGAACATGAGCGAATGTGCGGGCAAGGAGCCGGAGCAGCCGGAAACGCCGGAACAACCCAGCGAGCCGGAGCAGCCGCAGTCCAAAAGCCCCATCAATCCCGTGCCGACCGTGATCGCGCTGGTCGTGGTCGTCGTAGGCGGCGCGGTGTACTTCCTCAAATACCGCAATCCCAAGCCCGACACCAAGGGCAGCGCCGATCTGGACGAGTATGACTACGTCGACGAGGACGAGGAAAGCGAGGACGCGGAGGAATGAGGTATTTCACCAACAGCCCCTTTGAGCGCCTGATGATGCAGGTCCCGCGTGAGCAGCCAAGCATACCCACCGCGCCGCCAAGGAATCATCCCTGCTATGGCTGCAAGCGATACGGCGAGAGCTGCGCCCTGCCGTGCTATCGGGGCGTCCGTCAACAATCCAAAGAACCGAACCAACGCATGAGCGGTCCCGCGAAAGCGGGGCCGCTCGCCGTCTGAAAGGAGAGTTTCTTGTACCAGCTTATCATCACGGAAAAGCCCTCGGTTGCACAGACCTACGCCGCCGCAATCGGCGCGAATCAGCGGCGCGACGGTTATCTGGAGGGCAACGGTTATCTTATCTCATGGTGCGTCGGGCATCTGGCGGAGTTGGCCGATGCGGAAGCCTACGACGCAAAATACGCACAGTGGCGGCGCGAGGACCTGCCGATCCAGCCGGAGAGCTGGCGCTTTACCATCAAGCCCGACAAGCGCAGCCGCTTTGACGCACTGCGGGAGCTGATGCGCCGTGAGGATGTGGGCGCGGTCGTGAACGCCTGCGACGCGGGGCGCGAGGGCGAGCTGATCTTCCGCACGGTCTATGCCCTTGCCGGGTGCAGCAAGCCCATCAAACGCCTTTGGCTTTCCAGCATGGAGGACGCCGCCATCCGTGAGGGCTTCCAAAATCTCCGGGACGGGCGGGAGTACGACGGTCTGCATCAGGCGGCGCTGTGCCGCGCCAAGGCGGATTGGCTGGTCGGCATCAACGCAACGCGCTTTTTCTCCCTGCTCTACGGGCGGACGCTGAGAATCGGGCGCGTGGTGTCGCCCACGCTGGCGCTGATCGTGGCGCGGGAGGCAGAGATCAGCGCGTTTACGCCGACGCCATTCTATACGGTGGAGCTGTCCTGCGGCGATCTCGTCCTTTCCAGCGACCGTATGGACAGCAAGAAAGACGCGGAGTTGATCGCGGACGCCTGCAAAACCGGCGCGGTCACGATCAGGAGCGTGGAGCGCAAGGAGAAATCCGAGAAACCCCCGGCGCTCTATGACCTCACCACGCTTCAGCGCGAGGCAAACCGCGTCCTCGGCTATACGGCCCAGCAGACGCTGGATTACCTGCAAGCCCTCTATGAAAAGAAGCTCTGCACCTACCCCCGCACGGACAGCAGGTATCTCACCGACGATATGGCGGAGAGCGTTCCGGCGCTGGTTTCCGCCGCCGCTGGCGTCTGCGGTCTGGACGTATCCTCTGAAATTCATGCCGCGCAGATCTGCGACAGCAAAAAAGTGAGCGATCACCATGCCGTCGTTCCCACCAAAAGCGCCGATCTCTCAAAGCTGGATGAGCTGCCGCTGGGAGAACGCGAAATCCTGCGCCTTGTCTCGCTGGGGCTGCTCCGTGCGGTCTGCAAACCGTTTCGGTACGCAGAAACCACCGTCAGCGCCGGGTGCGCCGGTCAAGACTTTACCGCCAAGGGCAGGACCGTGATCGCGCAGGGCTGGAAAGCCTATGCGGAGGCGGCAAAGGACGCCGCTCTCCCGGATGTGACCGAGGGACAGGCGTTGAACGTGAACGCGGCTGCGGTTAAGGCTGGCAAGACCACGCCGCCGAAGCACTACACCGAGGATTCGCTGCTGCAAGCGATGGAAACGGCGGGCGCGAAATACAGGGTTCCCGCAAAATCGGAAGATTTTGCGGGAAAAGGAGGAGCAGCGGAACGAGTGAGTTTTTCGCCGCAAGGCGGAAACGAACGATACGGAGCTTGCGACGACGCGCCGGAGGATGCGGAGCGCAAAGGTATCGGCACTCCGGCAACCCGCGCTGAAACGCTGGAAAAGCTGGTATCCAGTGGTTTCGTGGAGCGCAGGAAATCCAAGAAGATCACGAACCTGATCCCGACGCAGATCGGGCAATCGCTCATCACCGTGCTGCCGGAAACGCTGCAATCGCCGCTCCTGACCGCGGAATGGGAGCATCGTTTGGGTGAGGTCGAGCATGGGACGCTGGACGCCGGTGACTTCATGGCGGGCATCGCGGCGCTTGTCGCGGAGTTGGTAGCGACCTACCAGCCCGTACCCGGCGCGGAGGTGCTGTTTCCCTCCGGCAAAGAGAGCGTCGGCAAATGCCCCCGCTGCGGCGCGAATGTGCTGGAAAGCAGGAAGTGTTTCTACTGCGAGAGCATGGACTGCCGCTTCATTCTCTTTAAGGAAAACGCTTTTTTTGAGAAGAAACGCAAGCAGCTCACAAAGTCCGTTGCCGCTTCGCTGCTGAAAAACGGGCGCGTAAGGCTCACCGGCTGCTGGTCCGAAAAGACCGGCAAGACCTACAGCTCCACGGTGGAGCTGGAGGACGACGGCGAGAAAACCAACTTCAAGCTGGTGTTCGATCATGGATAAGCGCATGGATCGCGGGCAGTTTCGCCGCGCCCGGGCACTGATTCGCCACCTTTGCGCCAACTGTGACGGCGGCAACTGCATCCTGCTGGATGATGGCGAACCCTGCCCCTGTCCCCAGCTTCTCACGCCCTCCGTCATTTGCAGATATTTTCGCTCCTGTGTCCTGCCAGCGGATCGGGAGCTTTTTTCGGAGCTTACACCGACACGCTCCACGCGCCGGTGCCTGATCTGCGGCGCACCGTTCTTCTCCGGTTCCAACGCCGCAAAATACTGTTCCTTTTGCGCGGCGCGGCAGAGGCACAAAAAAGACGCGGAGCGCAAGCGGAAAATACGCAGCCATGTCCGCAAATAGAGCATCGGGAACCCGCATAGCAAAAGGCTTTCAGCGCGTCAAACTGCGCGGGGTAAGGAAATCATACGCGGAGGCCGAAAAACGGCGTTCTATTTGCGGACATTTTTAAGCGACAGCAAAAAGGCGAGCCGCAAAATGCGGCTCGTTCTCCTGTCAGTCATGTGACGTTATGCAGCCCCGGCGAAATCGGTGATCTGCACCCGTTCCAAGCTCTTTTCCATTGTGCGCAGAATCTCGTCGATTTTTTCTGCGACGCTGGCGGAAAAGTATTCTTCTCCGCAGTTTGGGCAGGACAGGCACGGAACATTTTCAATAATGACATAGTTTCCATTATCAAGACGCCCAAGATAGGACGTGGTAGATGCGCTCAACTGATGCGTTTCGCCGCTGGATGCGCAAACAGAACACTTCATGTCTTTTTCCTCCTCGTTTTCAAATCATCCTCAAAGGTTATTGTATCCGGTTCATACGCGGTTATGATTCGACCTCCGTCGCCCTCCTCGCTGGCGACGACGTGGAGAATCCTTCCGCTCTGTACGGCTCCGAAAATCAGGCAGCTCGGAAAAGGCCAATCATCAGGGTATTGCTCGATGATTTCCCCGGCATTGATACATTCCCCAATCTCGGAGATGGATATGTGCCGCTCTCTGATTCTCGTCAAAGCGTGCTTGCTGATAATCAGGCTGTCATCCTTGTAATATTGCCTGATTTTCTCAATGTCAATCATACGCAGTCACCCGATTCCTGTACTCCATTTTCTATTATAGTGTACATTATGCAATTTTACAAGAAAAATCGAAAGGAGTTACCCCCATGCCCGATGAAGCAACGCAATCCAACCGGGAGCGAATGAAAGAGATCGTCGCCGGTATCGAGGACGGCATACAAAAGCTGTTTCAAAGCGACAAGTATGCCGAGTACCTGCGCACCATGTCCCGGTTCCACAGCTACTCCGTCAACAATACCATCCTGATTCATTTGCAGATGCCCAGCGCCTCCGTGGTCGCGGGCTTTAACAAGTGGAAAAACCAATTCGGACGCCATGTGAAAAAGGGCGAAACCGGCATCACGATCATCGCGCCGACACCGTTCAAAAAGAAGATCGAAAAGGAAAAGCTGGACCCGGACACCAATCTCCCCATGCTGGACGCGGACGGAAACACGATCTATGAGGAAAAAATCGTGGAAATTCCCATGTTCAAGCCGGTCAAGGTGTTCGACGTGTCGCAAACCGAGGGCAAGCCCCTCCCGCATATTGCCGCCACTCTCACCGGCGACGTACAGCACTATGAAGCGTTTATGGAGGCGCTGCGCCGCACGTCGCCTGTTCCCATCGAGATCAAGGCCATCCGTGAAAATCTGGACGGGTATTTCAGCAACGACGAGCAGAAAATCGTCGTGCGCTCCGGCATGAGCGAGGTCCAGACCGTGTGCGCCACCGTTCACGAAATGGGCCATGCGCTGCTGCACAACCGGGAACGGGCGCAGGTCGAGGCCGCGGCCGGGACGGACGCTGCCGCACCAAAGCCCAAGGACAAGAACACAAAAGAGGTCGAGGCCGAGAGCGTCAGCTACGCCGTATGTCAGTATTTCGGCATCGAAACCGGCGAGAACAGCTTCGGCTATATCGCCTCATGGAGCAAGGACCGCTCCTTGCCGGAGCTGCGGGACAGTCTGGAAACCATCACCAAGACCGCAAACGCGCTGATCTCCGGCATCGAGAAACACTTTGCGGAAATCTGCAAGGAGCGCGGCATCGAGCTTTCCCAGCAGCAAGAGGTCACGCCGGAATCGGACGCGCCCGACACGCCGGAGAAATTTGCCGTTGATTACTGCGACTATCTCCAAAAGCTCCATCAGGCGGGCATCATCAACAGCCCGTTCACGACCGGCACGAAAGATGAAATTGCCGCGCGGCTGGCAGCGGAGGTGCTGCGGCACGGGAGTTTCGGTGGAACGCGCGAGGAACTGGCGCGAATCCGCAGCCAGACCAACGCGCCCACCGCCGACGCGCTTTTAGAACGGCTGGAAAAGCTCAGCGACGCATGGGACGCGGCGCTGGTATGTGAGATGGAGCCATACCCCTTTGACGATGGCACCGGGCCGAGAAACTACATCAAGGTCTTTCACCGGGACGACCTGAAATCCGCAAAGGATGTGATATTCGTCGGTCCCGCCATACTTTGCGAAAAGCTGATGCAGGAGCTGACGGACGGCACAAAGACGATACGGCAGATACGCGAGCTGAACCAGCGGCGTGACGAAATCCAGAACCGCGCCGACGCACTGATCTACGACGCCATGATCGACCAGCAGACTCTTTTGCAGGTCAATGGCGCGTATTACCTCCATATTCAATCCGACAGGGAAAGCGGTTTTGACTACACCCTCTATGACGCGGAAACGCTGCGTCTGATTGACGGCGGGCAATTCGGCGTGGAGGGCCTCGGCGCATACGGGAAAACGGACCCGATGGAGGCCGCTTGCTGGGCGGTCTGTACCAATCACGGCATCGTGCCGCAGAAGATTGAGCCGCAGCCGATGGATATGCTGGAAACCATTCAGGGGGCAAACGCCGCGCCGGAGCCTCCCGCGTCCCACACCGCGGAACTGATCGAGTATTTCTCCCAAGAGGACGCCTATCTGCTGGATACGACGCTGGATCAGTACCCCATGCCGGATGAAACGATAGATGCCGACGCGCTTGTAAACGCCGGATATGTCGGTGACGATCTCCTGCCGCTGGGAGAAAACCGCGCCTGTGAGCTGATCGAGCAGGATAACACGGTCTATATGCTGCGCCCCGGCGAGAATCCCGAAATGGCCTTTGACAGCGAGGAAATCCACGAACAGCCGATTGATACGGTGTTTGCCGTTCCCCGCGAGGAATGGGAGGCAAGCGCGGACTTTCGTCAGGCCGTCGCCGAGCGCATGAACCATCAGGAGGAACGCGAGGCGGCGTTCCTCGGTCACGCCGGGGACTGCTTCGCCATCTATCAGGTCAAACTCGACGAGGACGAGCGGCGGCACTATCTCCGCTATGAACGCTATGAACGCTTGGAGGAACCTCCGCGCAAAAGCGATTATGAGCTTGCCTATACCGCGCAACTCCCGGAGGGCGCGACGCTGGAAACGCTCTTTGAGCAATTCAACCTGCATCATCCGGCGGACTATCAGCGCCCGAGTATGTCCGTCAGCGACATCGTTGCCTTGAAGCAGGACGGCGTGGTATCGTGCCATTACTGCGACAGCATGGGTTTTGTGGAGCTGCCGGACTTCATCCAGCCGGAAAACTACCTCAAAAACGCGGAGCTTTCGACCGAGGACGACGCCAACATGATCGACGGCATCATCAACAACGGCCCCAAACAACCCACGGTCGCCGAGCTGGAGGCACAGGTAAAGGCAGGGCAAACAATTTCTCTGACGGACCTTGCCCGTGCCAGCCATGCGGAGCGGAGGCAAAAAACCACGGCAAGGCGGGCGTCGGTGCTGGGAAAGCTGAACAGCCCTCTGCCGTCGCAGGATAAGAAAAATGCGCCCAAACGGAGCGCGGAAAGGGATCGGTGATACCATGAACGAACTGACTTTTGAGGAAAGAAACCTTGTCGCCCTCTACAACAGGGACGACCGCGAAACCACGATGCGCGCGCTGAGCGAAATGCGCGACTACCTCGGCACCGACGAAACGGAGCTGCGGGAGCTGACCGACAGCGCCCTTTATAAGCTGGGCCAGATGCGCGACGAGGACTTTGACGCGCTGGACCTGACGCCGGACTTTGACACGGAGGACGCTGCCTATGGCGGATAAGTACGAAACCATATCCCAGCTCACAACCGACACCGCCGAAAAGCTCACCGGCAGCTATCAGGAATGGACGGCGTTTCTCACCACGGCGGCGCGGCTTTACAAGTACCCGTTCTTGGAGCAGGTGATGATCTACGCCCAGCGCCCGGAGGCGACGGCCTGCGCGGACTACGACGTGTGGAATCGCCGGATGCGCCGGTATATCCGACGCGGCAGCGCGGGGATCGCGCTCATCGACAACAGCGGCAACCGTCCCGCGCTCCGCTATGTGTTTGATATTACGGACACGGGCGGCGGTGAAAACGCCAAGAGGCCGTATCTCTGGCAGTTCCGGGAGGACCACCGGCAGGCGGTGATGGATGCGCTGGAAAACCGCTACGGCGTCCCTGCGGCGGACGGGCTTGACGAGCAGTTGGAGCAAGCGGCGACGCAGCTTGCCGCACAGTTTTGGGACGAGTATCGGGACAAGATTCTCGGTATCATTGACGGAAGTCATTTGAGGGACTACGATGAAGCTGACATTCGGGAGGCTTTTCTGAGCGCCGCGTCCGTCAGCATCACCTATTCCATCATGTCGCGCTGCGGCATGGAGCCGGACAACTATTTCCGGCATGAGGACTTTTTGAGTATCTTCGATTTCAATTCAATGGATACCATCGTGGCCCTCGGCAGCGCGGTCAGCTCATGCAGCGAAAGCATCCTGCGGCAGATCGAAGTCACCATCAAGAAATATGAGCGCGAACACAGCGCGGATACGAGCCGCAGCGAGCATACGGCGAGCAACCGAAACGAAGTGGAGGCTCTTAGCGAGCCGGAGAGGACGGAGGAACATGGAGAACAAACTGACCTACAAGCGCAGCGGGGATTATCTGATTCCCGACCTGACGATGGACGAGACACCGGCGCGGGACCTCGGCAAGTACGGGAGGATGCGCAAGAAGTATCTGGAGGAACACGACCCGATCCTGTGGAACACGCTAACCCTGCGGGGGACGCTGTTTCCGCACCTGCTGGAGATCGAGGACGCGGCGAACGCGAGGCTGGAACAGATCATGCCGGAGCTGGCGAAGTCAGCGGGCGCGACGGAGGCGCTGAAAGCGACCGACCCGATGCGCTGGACCGGCCTGATGAACACCTGCAAGGCGCAAGCGGAGGAAATTATCCTGACGGAGCTGGTGATGGCGTAGAATCCGAGGCGTCAGAGGCACAATTCAGTCTGTTTCCCTCGCAGGCACAGCAAATGCAATATATCGCGGAAGCGGAGAGCGTAGATGCGCCCTCCGCTTTCGGCATCTCTCAGGAGGAAATCGACGCCGTTCTGATCTTCGGCAGCAACACCGACGAAGCCCGCATGAAGCTCGTCACGGAGTTCTCCAAAGGAAAGGCGCCGGACGAGCTGACCGCCTTTGTCAAGCAGATTTACCACGGCGGTTACGGCATCCAGACCGGCTATGACCCTGTTTCCGCATGGTACGGAGAGGACGGCATCCATCTGGCGCATGGCAGGAGCGCAGAGCATAACAGCGCCGCGTTTGTCCTTTCATGGGAGGATGCGGCGGCACGAATCGGTGAGCTGCTGGAACAGGGACGCTTTGCGACTAACGTGGAGCTTACCGAGGCTCCCGGCTATGAGCGGCATCTGCTTGCCGACGCGATCCTCTATGCGATCCGTGATGTGAGCGAGGAAGGGCGAGAGCAGGGCTGGGATGCGCTTTATGACAGTGTGCGCATCCGCGGCAACGGTTTCCCCGAAATGTCCGAGTACATTGCCGAAGTGCTGGAAAGCCCCGAAAAGAGAAAGCCCTTTGTGGAGCGGTTCCGGCAGTTTGTGGAGGCGTGGCAGGAAAACCCCACCATCCTGCGTTTCCGCTTCAATCGTCCTGTGGAGCTGCTGCGACGCCTGGACGATTTGGAGCTGCCGCGCCGCGAATATCGCTCCGACATGGCGGAGCCTCCCACCGTCCGGCATTTCATCACGGAGGACGAGATTGACCACGTTTTTTCCAATGCCTATGACAAACGCAGGCAAGGCGTTTATCTGTTCTGGAACGAGAAGCATACGGCAAAGGAAAAAGCGGATTATCTGAAACATCAATACGGCACCGGTGGTGGGAACAACGCGATCTCCGGTAACTTCCATAGTTGGATAGACCATGAGAGCAAAGGCATCAAGCTGAGAAAACCGGCTTGCGGAGAAATCCAGCTCACATGGGCGAAGGTCGCGCAGCGCATCGACAAGCTGATTGCTGACGGCCACTACTGGACGTTGGCGGATTCCATCCGGGTGCGTGACGAGCAACAGGCGGCGGAACAGCAAAGCGCCCCGGAGCCGGTGGAGGAACCGGCTCCGCAGACGCCCCAGCCGGAGGTCACACCGGAACAGAAAAACGCTGCGGTTCGGGACTACGCGGCGGTCAAGCTGGAACACCCGGACGATCTGGTGCTTTACCGCGTCGGCGACTTCTATGAGATGTTCGGCGAGGACGCCGAACGCGCCGCGGCTGCGCTCGATCTGTCGCTGACCTCGCGCAATATCCCCGATATGGGCCGCGTTTCCATGTGCGGCGTCCCGGCGCACAATCTGGATTTCTATGTGCAACAGCTTCGTGACAAGTACGACGTGGCGATTGCCGGAGTATCAGCGCAGACCGGCGAGTTTACGGTCGTGACCCTCCCCTCCATCGACCATGAAGCGGGGCGGGCAATCGACGCGCAAGAAGCGGAATACGGCGCGGACGGTTTCCGCGCGTTCCGCGACGAGGAACAGATCGCGGCGGCAGAAGCCGAAGCAGCGCCGGAACAGAGCGCCGTCGAAACGCTCGCCGCCGCGGACATGGACGAGTATAACGCGCTGAAAGAACGCCACCCGGACGATCTGGTGCTTTATCAGCGTGGCGACGCCTTTGAGGTCTACGGCGAGGATGCACGGCGCGTATCTGCCCTGTTGGGCGTCGAACAGACAACGCGGGAGCTGACCGGCGCGGGGCGCGCAAACACGGTCGTGCTGCCGCTTGCCGAATCCGAGAAGTTTACCGAGCCGCTTCGCGCACAGTATGACCTCACCTTTTCCGCAGTCAACAGGGACGGCGAACGCTTTACCTACTCCAAGCTCTCGTTGGCGCATGAGGCGGAGCGTCAGGCATCGGAACGCGCCGCAAATGGGCTTGCGCAGGAGCCGACGTCCGCGCCGGTCCCGCCAAAGCAAAAGCTGACACAGGAGGACATCGACGAAAGCCTGCGAACCATGTTCCCCAGCATCGAGGTCAAGCGCGCCGTTGTGCGCTACATGAAAGAACACGGACGCGAAAAGGACACGGCGGCATGGCTGGCGTCACAGTATTACAGCGCCACGCTGGACAACCCCTTGCAGATTACGCTGCCCGGACCGGACGGCGACCTCGATCATGTGGAACTGTCGTGGCCCAAGGTGCAGCGCCGGATCGCTCAGCTCATCAAGGCAGAGAAATTCTATACCCCCGAAGAATATAAGCGCATGGACGATGTAGACCCCATTGCCATCCGGGAGCAGCTTGCGGCAAACGGTATCGAAAACGGCGAGGTCGTGGACCCGGACAAACTGAACAACAACGCTTTTGTCCGTCAGGTCACAGCGGATGCGGAGCAGGCGGCGCAGGGCGAACAGGCAGAGGACGATCACGCCGACGCGGATGCGTGGCGCTACAACGAGCGGCAAAAGTTTCTTGCAAGCCTTGACCCGCCGCTGACGGACAATCAGCTCGCCGTCGTACAGGCGATGGAGGCAGCAGGCTATGACTACGCCCCCGCGCCAACTTATGAGGGGATGCGCCCCGATGTGATCTTTTTGGACGGCAACGGGACGCCGCTCACATTCAAGGGCTGGGAAAAGCTCTATGAATGGATGGCCACCGCCGATCTGCCGCTTTCCGAGCGAGTGCGGAATATCCTGCATCCTGTGCCGGAGGCGGCAAGCGATACCGACCGCTCCATACAGCCCTACAAGGTGGGCGATACGGTCTATCTGGACGGCACGGCGTTTGAGATCAGTGCCATTCGTGACTTTGACGTGGAGCTGCGCGACCCGACGCTGTTTTATCCCGTATTCCGCGCGGAAAGCAAGGAACGATTTGAAATTGCGCTGTATCAGGATGCACGAAACGGTTTTATCACCGATTACCTCTCCCGCGACCTAAACGACGCGGACAGCGATTTGCAGGACGCCCTCACATGGGACGGCGGGCTTTTAGAGCTGCGCGACAAGGGCATGATCGCCGAATGGATTCGCGCCGGTGAGGGCAACGCCAAGATCGCGGAGCGTCTTTCGACCACCTACGCCGGACAATCCAACACCATGACGATGCAGACCGGCGAAACGCTGGACTATTTCGCCTCCACGACCGGCATGGAAATCAACATCCAAGACAAGTATTCCACCAAGCACACGTTCCAATGGATGGAGATTGCGCGTATTCTCCGCGCCATGTACCAGCAGGAGCGCGACGGTTTTTACCATGACCCGGAGATCGTCGAGCCGGTCAACCTGACGGGCGCACCCATCTACAAGGTGGGAGATACCGTTGTCGTGCCGTACCCCGATCACGACATCACCGGCACCATCGGCTATATCGGCGACGTGGACGTGCGCATCGACACCGGCCCGTATTCGTGGAGCCATGAGGTCGTCAATCGCAAATACTTTGAATATGCCATCCGGCACGACGAGCGCAACGCGCACCTGTTCCAGCCGGAGGCAACGGAACCGGAGCAGGCAGCGCCGGATTTACACCCCGCGACAGACAGCGGCGCATCCACACCGGCAGCCACGCTCTACCCCGCCATCCAGAACGGCCTCCCCTATGATATTGTCGTTCAGACCATACCCACGCCGGAGCCGGTGCAAGAACCGACGCCAGAGCCGGTTCAGCCTGCGGACCCTCCCGCAACCGAGAATTTCCGTATTACGGACGATCATCTCGGCGAGGGCGGGCCAAAGGCAAAGTACCGCATGAACGTCGAGGCCATCCGCACCTTGAAGCAGATCGAGCAGGACGGACGCACCGCCACCGCTGCGGAGCAGGAAATCCTGTCCCGCTACGTCGGCTGGGGCGGCATCCCCGACGCCTTTGACCCGGACAAGGAGAAGTGGGCTGACGAGTACCGGGAGCTGAAAGGGCTGCTGACCGACGAGGAATACCGCTCTGCCCGCGCCTCTACGCTCAACGCGCACTATACCAGCCCCACCGTCATCAAGGCGATCTATGAGGCCATCGGTAACATGGGCTTTACGGCGGGAAACGTGCTGGAGCCCTCCTGCGGCGTCGGCAACTTCTTCGGTCTCCTGCCGGAGAGCATGAGCGCCAGCAAGCTCTACGGCGTGGAGCTGGACGGCATCACCGGGCGCATCGCGCAGCAGCTTTATCCCAAGGCAAGAATCAACGTGCGCGGTTACGAAAAGACGGACTTCCCGCGGGACTTCTTCGATCTCGCCATCGGCAACGTCCCGTTCGGGCAGTATCAGGTGAATGACCCGGCCTATAACAAGCTGGGCTTTTCCATTCACAACTACTTTTTCGCCAAGACGCTCGATCAGGTGCGTCCGGGCGGCGTCGTGGCCTTTGTCACCAGCCGCTACACGCTGGACGCGCAGGATTCCTCTGCGCGGCAGTACCTCGCAAAGCGGGCAAAGCTGCTCGGCGCGATCCGCTTGCCGAACAATGCGTTCCGTGCAAACGCAGGGACGGACGTGGTATCGGATATTCTCTTTCTGCAAAAGACCGACACGCCAGTTGTGGATACGCCCGAATGGACCTCCCTCGGTGAAAACGAGGATGGTTTTGCCATCAACCGCTATTTCCTCGATCACCCGGAAATGGTGCTGGGCGAACCAACCTCGGAGAGTACGCAGTACGGGCGGCAGGATTACACCGTCGCTCCCACTCCCGGCGCGGACCTCGCGCAGCAGCTCAAAGAAGCTATCTCCCACATACAAGGTGAAATCCGCGAGGTGGAAACCGTCGATTTGAGCGAGGTGGAGGAAGGACCCGCCACGGATTCCATCCCCGCAGATCCCGACGTTCGGAATTTCTCCTTTACCATCGTGGACGGCGAAGTTTATTACCGTCAAAACTCCATCATGGTCAAGCCGGATGTTCCAGCCTCAACAAAAGACCGCATACGGGGCATGGTAAAGTTGCGCGACTGCGTTCATCACCTGATCGCGCTTCAAATGGACGGCAGCGACGCGCTGGAAATCTATAAGGAGCAGCAAAGGCTGGGTAAGCTCTACGACGCATACACCGAGAAATACGGCCTTATCAACAGCCGCGGCAATTCCCTCGCGTTCTCCGCGGACAGCGCCTACTATCTCCTATGTTCTCTGGAGGTGCTGGACGAGGACGGCAATCTGGAACGCAAAGGGGACTTTTTTACCAAACGCACCATCAAGCCGCATACCGTTGCCACCAGCGTCGATACGTCCTCCGAGGCGCTGGCCGTTTCCATCGCGGAGAAAGCCAAGGTGGATATGCCCTACATGATGCAGCTCACCGGAAAAACCGAGGAAGAAATCTTTGCCGATCTCAAAGGCGTGATCTTCCTCAACCCCATGCACGGGTACGGAAGCGACCGCGAGCCGAAGTACCTGCCCGCTGACGAATACCTCTCCGGCAACATCCGCGAAAAGCTGGAATGGGCGCGGCGCAGCGCGGAGCTGTCACCAGACGATTACGCGGTCAACGTGGAGGCGCTGACGCAGGCGCTTCCGAAGGAGCTGGACGCCTCCGAGATCGACGTGCGCCTCGGCGCGACGTGGGTGGACAAGCGTTTTATCCAGCAATTCATGTACGAAACATTCAAGACACCGCCGAACCTGAAACGCCTGATACACGTCAATTTCTCGTCCTACACCGCCGAATGGAGCATTTCGGGAAAGAGCAAGCCGACAAGCTGGGACGTGATGGCGTACACGACCTACGGCACGGATCGCGCCAACGCCTACCGCATTTTGGAGGACACGCTGAATCTCCGCGACGTGCGCATCTACGATATGATCAAGGAGCCGGACGGCAAGGAGCGCCGCGTCCTAAACCAAAAGGAAACGACGCTCGCCCAGCAGAAGCAACAGGCCATCAAGGACGCTTTCCGGGATTGGGTCTGGCGCGACCCGGAACGTCGGCATGAGCTTGTCAGGACGTACAACGAACAATTCAATTCCACCCGCCCCCGCGAATACAACGGGCAGCACATCACGTTCGGCGGCATCAACCCGGAGATCACGCTGCGGGAACATCAGCTCAACGCCATCGCCCACGTTCTCTATGGCGGCAATACGCTGCTGGCGCACGAAGTGGGCGCGGGCAAGACCTTTGAAATGGTCGCCGCCGCGATGGAGAGCAAGCGCCTCGGCCTGTGCCAGAAATCCCTGTTTGCCGTCCCGAACCATCTCATAGAGCAGTGGGCGGCGGAGTTCCTGCGCCTCTATCCCTCGGCAAATATCCTCGTCGCCACCAAAAAGGATTTTGAAAAGGCCAACCGCAAGAAGTTCTGCGCCCGCATCGCCACCGGCGACTACGACGCGATCATCATGGGACACTCGCAGTTTGAGCGTCTCCCCGTGTCCTATGAACGCCGGGAGCGTCTGCTGCAAGACCAGATTGAGGAAATCGAGGAGGGCATCCGCGAGATGGAGGACAGCGACGCCGAGAAATTCAGCATCAAGCAGTTGGAGCGCACAAAGCGGTCCTTGGAGGCGCGGCTGGAAAAGCTGCACAGCGCCCCCAAAGACGATGTTGTGACCTTTGAACAGCTCGGCGTGGACCGCCTGTTTGTGGACGAGGCGCACAGCTACAAAAACTGCT
Organism: Oscillospiraceae bacterium; assembly: GCA_902783035.1. Taxonomy (GTDB): domain Bacteria; phylum Bacillota; class Clostridia; order Oscillospirales; family Oscillospiraceae; genus Hominicoprocola. Next base: position 9,097 of record CACZPK010000101.1, on the reverse strand, counting down.
TCCTCTATACAAAAATGCGGAATGTGGCGGGACTTTCCACCTCTGACGCGCAGAAATCCTCGGATATGCTGCTCAAATGCCGCTATCTCGACGAGATCACGGGCGGCAAGGGCATCGTGTTCGCCACCGGTACGCCGGTATCGAACTCAATGACGGAATTGTATACGATGCAGAGATATTTGCAGCAAGACCTTTTGCGCCGGAAGGACCTCTCTCACTTCGATAATTGGGCGTCGATCTTCGGCGAAACCGTGACGGCCATCGAGCTTGCCCCGGAGGGAACGGGCTATCGGGCGCGGACGCGCTTCGCCCGCTTCTTCAACCTGCCGGAGCTGATGGCGATGTTCAAGGAAACGGCGGACATCAAGACCGCCGATCAGCTCAATCTCCCGACGCCGGAAGTGGAATATCACGTCGAAAAGGCGGAACCCACAGAACAGCAAAAAGCGTTGGTAAAGGAGCTTTCCGACCGCGCCGCCGTTGTGCATACGGGGCGCGTCGATCCAAAGGTCGATAATATGCTCAAGATTACCAATGACGGGCGCAAGCTCGGCCTCGACCAGCGCCTCATCAATTCCAATTTCCCCGACGATCCCGGCAGCAAGCTCAATATGTGCGTGTCGAACATCCTGCAAATCTGGCGTGACGGACAGACGGATAAGCTGACCCAGCTCGTTTTTTGCGACCTTTCCGTCCCCAAGGGAAAAGCAGCGGCGACGCAGGACAAAACCGCGATGGCGGCGGGCGACAAGACCGCAGGCGGCGCGGAGCTTCATGCGCTGGATAACCTGCTGGACCTGACGCCGGACGCGCCGTTCTCCGTCTATGAGGACATCCGCGACAAGCTCATCGCCGGAGGTATCCCCCCGGAGCAGATCGCGTTCATTCACGACGCAAACACCGAGGCGAAAAAGAAGGAGCTGTTCGCCAAGGTCCGCGCCGGTCAGGTGCGCGTCCTCATGGGAAGTACATTCAAGATGGGCGCGGGCATGAACGTACAAGACCGGCTTGTGGCGCTCCATGATCTCGATTGCCCGTGGCGTCCCGGCGACCTTGAACAGCGCAAGGGGCGCATCGTCCGGCAAGGCAACAAAAATAAAACCGTCCACGTTTACCGCTATGTCACCAACGGAACCTTTGACAGCTACCTCTGGCAGACGGTGGAGAACAAGCAGAAATTCATCTCGCAGATTATGACCAGCAAATCCCCGGTGCGCTCCTGCGAGGACGTGGACGAAACCGCGCTATCCTACGCGGAGATCAAGGCGCTGTGCGCGGGCAATCCGCTGATCCGTGAAAAGATGGACCTCGACATCGACGTGGCGCGGCTGAAGCTGCTGAAAGCCGACCATCAAAGCAAACAGTTCCGCTTGGAAGATGATCTCTTGAAGCGGTTCCCGGAGCAGATCAAGCAGGCGGAGGGCTTTATCGCCGGATTTGAGGCCGACATTAAGACCGTGGCGGAGCATCCGCATCCGAAGGACGGGTTTGCCGGTATGACGATTCGCGGCGACACGCTCACCGACAAGGACAACGCGGGCGCGGCGCTGCTTGCCGCCTGCAAGGAGATCGTCAGCTCCGACCCGATTGAGATCGGCAGCTATCGCGGCTTTTCCGTGTCCCTGTCGGTTGAAAACTTCGGGCATGATTATATTCTGACGATGAAAGGTCAATTGCAGCATCGGATCACGCTCGGCAAGGACCCCAAGGGCAACTTTGTGCGCATGGATAACGCTCTCTCCGGCATCCCGGACCGTCTGCTGAACGCGAACACCAATCTTGAAAATCTGCAAAAGCAGATGGCGGAGGCAAAGGCGGAGCTGGGCAAGCCGTTTCCGCAGGAGGACGAGCTGCGCGAAAAGAGCGCTCGCCTCGATATGCTCAACATCCAGCTCAACATCGACAGCGGCCCGGAACACGGCGAGGAACAGATCGCCAAGAGCGAGCGCCCCTCCGTGCTGGGTAAGCTCTCCGCACCGCTCCCCGTCAGGCAGACGGGCGGCGCGGAGAAAACAAAGCGGCATGAGCAGGAACGATAAGGGTCAGGTGGGATTTCCACCTGACTTTTCTTTCCTGCGCTGCTTCTGCGCGGCTTTTTTCTGACGCTTTTCATCCATCTCGTGCAGCCATTCTTTGACAGGAGCTTTCCACGGTTCGCTTTTGCTGGGGATATTCTTGATAAGGCTGCGAGGGTTGAGGCCGAGGCGCTTTGCGAGGGCAATGTCCTCATCGTTCAGGCGGCAGCGTTTCTTTGCCTCCTGCCACATTTGCTCACTGTATGCCATATCATCACCGCTTTTCAGTTTTCGCTATCATAGCACAAAAAACATCACAATGAAATGGAGGAATTATCAATGACCACCGCAGAAAAGAACCACGCGCTCTATGAAATCATGTGCGCTGAGCAGGACAACTTTCGGAAACAGCTCAAAAGCCTGCCCCCGGAGGAAATTCTCAGCCGCGCCTATGAGTACACCGTCCGCGAGGACATTGTGCTTGCAATGGAGGATGCGGAGCTGACCGACGCGCAGGCAGACGTGCTGCTTGCAATGGACAAGCCGCTCTCCGCCGTCTACAACGAGTTTTCCAACCGAGATACAAGCTACATGGATATTGTCGCCGACTGTATCACGGAGCGGGCAGATACAGAGCTGCGTATCGAGCAGGAGCGCCGCGAGGCGCTTCGGAATCTCCCGCTCTATCCGTATCCCGGCGACTACGCCCGCGAGCATAACGAGCTTGAGCTGTACCGCGAATCCCGCAGGGCAAACGTGGCCTGCCGGGACGCCATCGACAAGGCAATCAGCGAAAACTACCGCGATAACTGCCTCGACTGCAAGGCTGCTGTGGCGCAGGTTGTAGAGCAGTTTGGGTACGAACGTATGCTCCATATCTGCGCCTGCACCATTCGGGATAAAGAGTGGGACGGGCGCATTTCGCAGGACAACATTCAATGGGCGCATACCGTCCCGATTTTCGAGGATAACGACGGCTTTGGCTTTAACCGGCGCGTGGACTACATCGTGGATCGCTCTCATCCCGGACTGACCGATATGTTTGTTAAGGCAGCACGGCGCGAGTATCTGCTGACCCAGCCGCTCACGCCGGAGGAAATCAGGGCCGAGGCGCTGAACATCCTCGCGCAGTTTCAGGATGCGCGGGAACCGAACAGCCCCAGCGGGACGCACTACGCCGCCCGCGTCACGCCGTTCTTTTTGGAACGCGCCAACGGGAAAGCCGCTGATATGCTGGGGAAGTTTCTGCCGTTTCAATCGCTGACATTCACAACCTTTACGGACCACAGGGGCATCTACGCCGTGATCGCCAAGCACGAGGACAGGAGCCGGAAGCTCCGGCCCGTGCGCGCCTCGGTGCTTGAAAAACTGCAAAAGCCCCTTTCACCAACTTCGCCGAAACATTCGGCGAGGTTGCGGGAAGAGGAGCGTTGATCTTGCCAGCCAAGCGCAGCCGACCAATCCGTCTTGATTTTTGGGTGACGGAGCAGGAAAAAGAGCTGATACAAGAGAAGATGGCCCAGCTCGGAACGGACAACATGAGCGCCTACCTCCGCAAGATCGCCATTGACGGGTATGTGGTTCAGCTCGACCTGCCGGAGCTGTCGGAGTTGCTGTCGCTCCTGCGCCGATCCAGCAACAACCTCAATCAGCTCACGCGCCGTGTCCATGAGACAAACCGCATCTACGACGCCGACCTTGAAAGTCTGCGGCAGGAATATGATAAGATGCTAGGTACTGCGAAGGTCATCCTCGCAAAGCTTGCAGCGATACCCTGAGCAAAGAGGCGGTAGCTTTCCGCTGCCGCCTCGCATTGCCTGTTTGCCCGATTGATAACAGATTGTTTCCACTCACTTGAATTAGCAAAACTAGCTATCTAATTTTTGCTATTATACTCCCATAAATATGAGTTTTTTTATTATAGTTCTGAGTAGGTGAACACTTTTTAAATGCTACTAGGTATGATGCCGGATCGGTTTCTATAGTCACTTGTGGAGAAAACTCCTTTCGTACACGTGCTCGTGCAGCTTCCTGCGATTTTGAAGTTGGATGGACTATTACAACATTTGATCGTCTAGACATACTAACATATTGCTTACTTTTTGCCATTTAATTACTCCTTTCTTTTGGAACAGCTTTGAGGGCTTTATCCATCTTAAATAGCAGGAGGAAAATATAAGCATATGGCGTAAAAATATGATTAGCCATGGTCTCAACAACTCTTCTATCTGTTGAAAGGACGCTTTCTCCATGACAAACAACCTCTAGAAGTCCAACCATCTTACTTGTGTTTTCTGATGTAGAGCAAAACACCGGAACTCCAAGGTATTGAGAATAATCTTTATTATCCGGATTCTTAAAGACAGACTTAATATCCTTTGCATCCATCTGAATATCAGGAGAATCAACATTCATATAGAATAATTGAGCATCGTGATACCCGTCTTTTTCAATGTTGCGCTTGTTTCCTTGAATCTTTGGACCGTTTCTAGTAGGGTGATAATACCCGCTTAGGCTAATCCTGTCTTGCTGTTTTTTTTGTTTCTTATCTGCTTCTACTAATTTAACATATGCTACTTCGATATCAACTATCCCGCCACTTGAAAGAGTGAGGTTTAAATGCTCAAGAATATACTGATATATCGCTTTACATACCGACTCACACGCCACATCAAAATTCCAAGTCTTACAATCTAATCTGCTGTTTTCGATTATCTCATGAATTTGGATATTAGCTTTTTGAGCACAAAATTTACAAATCTCAGCAACACCTTGCAATGAGGTTGAGTAAGATTTTAAAGAGAGACCCATGTTTTCGACTTTATCTTTAGTCTTATCCAATTCTTGAATTAGATCCTTCTCGGCCTTTGCATACCAAATCAATGCAGCTATGTTAAGTCCAGCAGCAAAAACCAATAGTACCCATTCCCACCATATGCAGTTCCCTACTGCTAGGTTACACAAGAAGCTATCAGAAAATGCAAGTATTCCAAGACAACAAGCCTTAACTGTTGGTTTGAGGAAAATTCTCTTAAGTTCTTCCATATGCCACCTTCTATATATCTATATGCGGAATTATTTCTGTTCGGGAAAAGAGTTTTGTCAAAAATCACAGTTGACACTAAACTGAAGTAATTATACTTTAGCACGAAGGAAATCCGTTGTAAAGGTGCAACATAAACATTTTTCTACTATTCTTCATTCATTTGTAATTGAAGGAGGGTTCCCCTTGGCAACCACGCGCTTGATGCCGCTGCACATCGGCAAGGGCCGCAGCTTCAGTACCGCCATCAGCGACATCATGGACTATGTGGAGAATCCCGAAAAGACGGAGCGCGGGCAGCTCGTCACCGGCTGGCAATGCAGCCCGCAGATCGCGGATGCGGAATTTCTACTGTTCAAGAAACAGTACATCCAGAAAACCGGCAGGGTGCGCGGCGCGGATGATGTGATCGCCTACCACCTCCGGCAATCCTTTGTCCCCGGCGAGATCACGCCGGAGGAGGCAAACCGGCTCGGTCGGGAGCTGGCAATGCGCTTCACCGGAGGCAGAAACGCCTTTCTCGTCTGCACCCATACGGACAAGCGCCACATCCACAACCATGTCATTTTCAGCGCGGTCAACATCGACCACGACCGGAAATTCAGAAACTTTTGGGGCAGCTCCAGGGCGCTGCGCCGCCTCAACGATACCATCTGCATCGAGAACGGTTACTCCGTTGTGGAGGACCCGGCGCGCCACGGCAGGAGCTACAACAAGTGGCTGGGCGACCGGGCCGCGCCCACCCACAGGGATCAGCTTGCCGCCGCCATCGACGCGGCGTTGGCAAAACAGCCGGAGAGCTTTGCCGCGCTGCTGAACCTGCTGCGGCAGGCGGGCTATGAGGTCAAAAACGCCGACCGGCCCAATCCCTCCCTGCGCGGCGGCGGGCAAAAGCGATTCGTCCGTTTGGACAGCATCGGCCCCGGCTATTCGGCGGCAGAGCTGCGCGCCGTGATTGCCGGAGAGCGGGCGCATACACCGAAGCAGCAAAAGAAAACCGCGCCGGAAAAGCATCGGCGCGAGAATCAACTTCTGATCGACATTCAAGCCAAACTCCGCGAGGGCAAGGGCGCGGGATACACCCATTGGGCGCGGCACTTCAACCTCAAGCAGATGGCGCAGACCATGAACTACTTGCAGGAGCATGGCCTGACAGATTACAACGTGCTGTCCCAAAAAGCCGCTGCCGCCTCCGTGCGGTTCAGCGATCTTTCCGCTGAGATCAAGGACGCGGAGAAGCGCATGGCGGAGATCGCCGTCATGCGGACGCAGATCATCAACTACGCCAGGACCCGCGACACCTACGCCGCCTATCGCAAGGCCGGTTACTCCAAACACTTCAAGGCAGAGCATGAGGCGGACATCCTGCTGCATCAGGCGGCAAAGAAATATTTTGACGAGCAGGGCTTGAAGAAGCTCCCCTCTGTCAAGAGCTTGCAGACCGAGTACGCGGAGCTGTTGGCAAAGAAGAAAGCGGCCTACGCGGACTACCGCGAGGCACGAAACGAGATGCAGGAGCTTGTCACGGCAAAGGCGAACGTGGAACGTATCCTCGGCAAAACACCGGACCGCGAGGCGCGGACGGGACCGGAAAAGGAGCAGCGTTAGCTCGACCCATCAGCGATTTGGAACAAATCGCGTAGCTGTGCCGCAAGGCACATTCTGAGGGCTTGGGAGACTTCCCAACAAGCAGAAAACCACCGACCCGCGCGGCAGCGGCGGGCGGCGGTTTTCACAGCCTGTGGGGACACAGGCATTGCTTGCCAATTTCCCGCCCCCGTCGTTTCCCCGGCATCTCCGTCTCTCGTCTTTTTCAGCGTATCTCCGGCTCCAAATTCTCAAACTCCGGCGAATTGAAAAACTCCGCCAGCGTGATCTCCAATCCGTCGCAAATCTTCTTGATCGTCAAAATCTTCGGGTCCATGCTCCTGCCGTACAGGATATTTTTCACCGAGGACGGCGGCAAGGCCGAGATCGTGGCGAGCTTATTGATGGAGATATTGCGCTCGTCGCATAAGTGCAAGAGCCGATCACGGATTGCTGTGATGGTATCCATAGGCACACCTGCTTTCTTCCACAAGCATATCGAATGCCGCTTGTAAAAGTAGGCTACCCATGCTACTATTTAGGCTATACATAGCCCATTAAGTTATGGAGGCGATTCTATCTGATTATCCTTCCCCCAAGTTCGGAGCAGCTTACCGGACAGATTGAGGACTTCGTTCAGTTCGTCAATCATGCCTGCGCCTTTACGGGCCACCGTCCACAAAAATTACCGTGGCGCAACGACGAAACCGCGTCCGCCTGCATCGCTTTGAAAGATAAGCTGACGGAGCAGATCGCGGCGCTGGCGGACGCGGGTATCACAAACTTCCTCAGTGGCATGGCACAGGCAACGGACACATGGGCCGCGCTGTCAGTCCTCGCTCTCCGTGAGAACAATCCCGCGCTGAAACTGCATTGCATCCTGCCCTGCGTGGGGCAAGATGCAAAATGGCCCGCAGCCTCTCGTCAGGTCTATCGCTCCATCTTGGAGCAAGCGGATTCCATCATATTCGTCAACCGGGCTGACAAGAAAAATTGTATGCTGGAGCGTAACCATTTCCTCGTCAGCTATGCCTCCGTCGCGCTGGCGGTCTACAACGGAGAGCGGCGCGGCGGCACGGCGGCGACGGTGCGCTATGCCCGCAAGCTGGGCCGGGAGCTGTTCACCATCGACCCCACCGAGCTGACGGTCACGCATGAGCGCGGCGCAACATGACAACATTGATATAATTCGCCATCATGGATATAGTAAAAGAAAAAAAGGAGTGATTCAAATGAGCAAAGAATATGTTGACCTGCCGGAACGCATTAAGGCTGATTTTCTCAATATGGACGGGGATATTGTAGTAGACCTACGTTCTACTGACAGCGAGTATCAAGACCTCTATCGGCGCTATGCTGACATGGAAAAAGAGTATCCTTTTATCGACAAGGTACTGGAAGAAGCGGGCGAGGTCACAATGACCGCCGAGGAACACGCCGCATTTGTAGAGTGTATGCGTCTCAGGCGCAAGCTGGATGACATGGAGCGCCTGCACATCTATTTCAAAGGACACACGGACGCCTTTGCATATCTCAAAAAGATAAAGGCGATATGAACCTGCCGCGGGAGTTGGAGATTATTTCTCCGGCTCCCGCAAGGCGTATAGCTCGTTCGCCATCTTTTCGATGTATGCTAGCTCCTGATCGTTTAGTTTATCGAGTGCGGTTTCGGCATTTCTACGGGCGGTACTCTTGCTATCGCTTTCCTCAAAAATAAATTGATCTATCGAAACATGATAACGCTTGGCCAGCCAAATGAGCAGTTCAACGCTTGGGTAGTTGCCCTCCTTTTCGACGCCTTGCAGATGGCGGTCAGAAATGCCAACCATTTCGGCAATTTGCGCACGCGTGTCGCCAGCGTTTTCGCGCGCACCTTGTATTGCCTGACCAATAGGCGTAAAGTCAAAATAAACAACATCAGCTTTCATCGGAATACCCCCTATTTTGTAATCGTTTCTATTGTAGTGAAATGAAAGTTCTTCTGACAGGATTTGAAAATGCGAGTACCGAGAAACTACAGTTCTTATAGGAGGCTTGTAAATTTCCAATACAACATAAATGTTGGAAAGATTTTGCCGATATAGAGAATATGAGTATCTATCGGCATTTTAGACGCAACGGCTAAGGAGGCAACTGCTATGGATTTATCAACAATCGGCTCGATCAGCCAATACACAAAGACCACCGCAGCCGGGTATTCAGCGCCCGTCCATAAGTGCGGCTCCACGCTTCGGAGCGCAAGCATATGTCACATCACAGGAATCGGCTGAGAAGGAGAAGCGCTGCCGCTCTGCGATTGGCTTTGAAGCATAGAAGTTGAGGTATAGCAAAGCCGACAAGCTTGTGTTTGACACTGGCTTGTCGGCTTTGTATAATGGTCCCCTTGTCAAGACCACAAACTGAAAAAAGTTTGTGAATCATAGCACGCTCGTGGTTTGCGGCGATTTTGCTG
>CACZPK010000100.1 GCA_902783035.1 Oscillospiraceae bacterium | reverse complement strand
GTCGCGTTCGACGGCATGGAGCGCGCGACGCAGCGCGAGCGTTACGAGCTGCTGGCGTCCACTTACCCTTCTGTTGTCGGCAAATACAATCCCGCGCGGCAGATCGCAGATGCGGGCGACGCTCCATTCGACGCGGCGCATGTGGAGTATCGCGTGGAGGCGCCGGACGAGCTGTATCGTCTTTTGCTGATGCTCTACTTTTCACAGGGCAAACAACGGATCGCGCGCTGTGAGTGCTGCTTTGGTTATTTCATCCCGAAGACGAAGCGGGCGACGATCTACTGCGACCGGGTGTTTGACGGGAAGCACTGCAAAGATGCCGGTCCCGGGTTGAAGTATCTTGCGGCGCTGGACCGGGACGCGGCGCTTCGTATTTATGATACGCTTCGGCACAGGCGTGCGGCGGAGTACAATGCATACATGGAGCAGCACTCCGGCGCGGACGTCAAAGCCGAGCGCAAATATATGGACAGCTACGAGGCGTGGTGCGCGTCGGCGAGCGCGGCGCGGGAGGCGTATCTGGCGCGGGAGATCGACGCGGCGGAGTTCCTGCGGCGTATCGGATACGACGGCGAGGCAGAACCGACCACACCGGGAGAGCAGGGCAAGAGCGAATGGCGCAGGAACTTGGAGCGTGATATTAGCTTTGACCCGTGGATGGAGTATCGCGGGACGATGACGCTCAATCTGTCCGCGAAGGATGCGTCGTGGGAGGTTACGTCCGCCGCCGAGCAGGTTCGGGAAGCCCAGGGCGAGCATCGCAGCCTGCGGGATCGGTACGGGAAGAAATAACGACGGCGGAGCCGGTGCGCGTGATGCGTACCGGCTCCGTCGGGCTTTCTTTGATTTCAGCTGGGTAAATATTTCCTTATGCTACGTCTTCCTCAACCAGATCCTGATACAGGAAGGTCACGATCTGCGCGCAGGCGCAGACCATCGCGGGGAGAAGTTGACGTCGCCTGTACCGCTTCTGATCTCACTTGACGCCGCCCAGACAACCGCAACAGCACAAAGTCTCCTATGCTTGCCCCGGCGCAATCTATCTGGCGACGCAAGCAGCCGTCAGAATCAAGGAAAGCATTCTGACTGCTCATAGGGGCAGACGCGAGCAGGAATAACAAGTCCATATTTTGCGATGTCATAGAATAGCTGGATCTCACACATAGAATTCCTCGCCCGTATCTAAACAAATCGCGCCGAGCTTCCCGCCAAACACGCAGCCGCAATCGATAGCGATGTGCCGGTTCGCACGGTAGATCCGATCAGGGCTCGGGTTTTCCGGAATCAGACGTGTCGGCGTATGGCCGGAAACAACGTATTTGTTGGGATACCCTTTGCTGTAATCCGGACGGGCAAACAAATAGTCCTCCGGCGTATAGTCGTCCGGCAGTCGGTTTGGGTCAAGGCTCTGCCCGAATCCCGCGTGTACCAGAACAAAGACTTCACCGCCAGCCTCGACTTCACGATACAGGTCAAGCTCTCCCAGCCAGTCCACGATCTCCCGGCGCTCCGGTATGGACAGCTTATGAAAATCCGCAAGCGTGTTTGCACCGCCGTCCTGCCGCCAGAGGAAAATACCCATGATGGTTTTCTCGTCGAGGTCTTCCTTCCTGCCTCCGTAGATCAGCTTCTTAAGAAACATTCGAGCCAGCAGGTCGTGGTTGCCCGCGAGGGCGACCGCGTTTTTTCGACTCATAACGTCGCGGATCAGCGCCATCGGCTCCGCCCCGCGGTCAACCAGATCGCCCAAAAGAATATCATGGTCCTGCGGCGCGGGTGAAATCAGCTTGAGCATTTCTTCAAGCTTTTGCAGCGAATTATGAGTATCGCCGATCACATATGTCGCCATGTGTGCCTACTTTCTTGTATCTCTCGACGGTATAAATTGATCAATAAAATCAAGGTCCAACTTGCTGCGAATGAGCATATCTCTCCTCCGCCTCTCTCTGTTTTCCTTGAAGCATGCCGCTTAGTCAAGCAGTGTGAAAGAGCGATGCGCCTCTGTTCAGTTCCAGTCGTCTCGTGTCGGAACGATCCGGTTTTCCTTCGTATAGTCGCCCCAGCCGATTGCGCCGTTTCGCACGGCGACGCGCTTCTTCGCATCCCCCAGCGTGCGGCAGGAGCAGAAAAAGCGCCCCGGCGTAAGCAAGTCGGTCGGCGCTTCGCCTCCCGCTGGCGGCGGATAGGAAAGCGGCGCATGCAGCTCTCTCCAGCGATTCCAGAATATGTTGTACGCTTCGATCTCGCACGCCCAAAGACGTCGCTCTTCGTCAAAATACAGCGTCCCCGCTTCTTGAACTTGAAACAGGATAAACCACATCGTCCCCTCTATGCCGCCGCGGTCGTTTCGCTTGTAAAGCGCCGTGTAGCAGCCGTTTGGGGCGTAATGATCGTCCTCGCTGGACGGGATATACCAAAAATCCCGCCACTCCATATCGTCCGCTGTGAGCTTGATCCGCTTCCGCGCCTCGTCTCTCTCTCGCCGCTCCTCCGCCTCACGCTCCAGCACTGCCGCCGTCTTGTCATAAACGATCCGTCTCACCGTGTCTTCGGGAACGGACAGCACCTGCCAGATTATCTGTGAGCAAACGGGATAATGCCAATAATGCGCCCGATACGCTTCCATCGCTGACGCGAGCGCATCGTGCAGGTCGGGGCGGATGTAAATGTGGGATGAGTTATATTGCCGATAGCGCCGCGTGTCCCGAAACGGGAATATCCTGTCGATCTCGTACCAATCCGCTTCAAAGCCCTCCTGACCGATCTGAAATACCATCCCGTCCTCCGTATACATCCAGATTGCCCCCGGCCCACCCATGCCGGATGGATTCCAGATGTCAAAGCAGGCAACCCGGTCAAACAGGGTTTCGTTTAAATCGTTCCATGTAAAGCTCATTCCACGCGCCCCATTTTTCCCTCGCTCAAATCGTCCGCCGACAGTGTTTCACCGTCGTCCGCGGCTTCCCCTCATCAAGCGTTGTCTCTACCGTTCCCTGTATTCACCCGTTTCCTCATTGTAGGCGAGGATCGGTATTCTGCCGCTCTTCGTCACCGTTCCGTCGATGTACCAATGGCTTGCGCCGTCGTGCCAGACGCCGTGGAAATCCGGGTCGCTCGCAAGCAACGCCGTACCGACGTGCCCCGCGACGACGTCCTTATAGAATGCTCCCGACGTCGGGGGGTACTTGCCGACATAGACGTATTCCGGCGTGCCCCATTTCCAATCCTCGCCCGCCTCCTCGTCGACGCCCGCGTGGACGAATATCTGACGTTCCGATTCATAGTAGTAGGGCAGTCCTCTCAGCCAGCGGATCAGTTCCCCGCTCGCAGCGCGCACCATCCGCGCCGCTTCGATATTCTGGCTTGTGTCCGAAAGGCTGGGCAGCGCGCGTTCAAATGCGTGGAACTGCGTCGGCGTAACGAGCGTGCGGAACGTGCGATAATCCACGTCCGTGTCCAGCCATTCGCTCCACTTGGCAAAGCCGGTCTCATCCGGCACACCCGTATAGCCCTCATGGAAGGTGTCAAGCCATTCCAGCAGCATCTCCTCATGGTTGCCGCGCAGCACGATCACCTTGTCCTCGCCCTGCTCCCGCTGAAGCTCATAGAGAAAGCGCAGCACCTGTCCGCTTTCCTCTCCGTAGTCGATGTAGTCCCCGCACAGCACAAGGCGGCTGACGCCCGTGAGATCAACGCGTCCCAGCGCCGTCTTGAGCGGCTCCAAACAGCCGTGAATATCGCTCATGGCATAGATCATCGCATCCTCCTCTACCGCTCATTCGCAGCTGCCATATTGATCAGGCAGCCCCAGTCTTTTTCTGACTCCGGCTCATCCTCATACAACGCGAGTGCTCCTTCTTTATCCCTTCCTTTACATCCCGTGAACCATGCCAGCAGCCGCCGCCCGGACGCATCGCCGAGGCAAAGTTCAGCACGCCGATCTTCTTATCCGGATACTTCTTGTGCAGGCGCATCGCCGCCTCAAAGGTGCGTGAGGGCGTCACAACGATTTCGCAGCGATGCTCACGCCCCGCCGTCGGCAAAGCGGGCTGCTCCTCCGCTCCGATCAGCTCGGTCGCGCGCCTTGACGCTTCCTTGCACATCGTATCCATCTTTTCTCCACATAAAAGTAAATTCCTGTGCCAGACGCTCTTCCAGCTCTTGTTTCATGTCGATTCCTCCTCCCACAACTCTTCCGGTTTGATTTCCGTGAACCGTTCGGCCTCACGGTCGAACTCTTCAATGGTGAGCGGCGTATGCGGGTCTTGTAGATAGAGCTGGCAACCAAAATCATCACTGGCAAGGACTCTGTCGTAGGCGCGTTTTAGCCGGTCAACATCGTCATAGATCCCAATGTTCAGATCACCGTCGAAATAACCGGGAAAATGCAACAGAAACAGTCTCTTTTCCATACCACGCCGCCTCCGTCAATTCTCCCACAGGCCGTCCGTGTCCAGCTCGATGAACTCGTCCTGCACGATGCGGATCGGCCCCTCCTGATCGTCGATGTGGTAATGGCCGCAGAACCACTTTTCGTAGGTAAGGCGCTTTTCGATGCTGTCCAGCCATTCCTCCGTGGACTTGTCCACCGCGCCCTGATCGAGTCCCGGCAGGAAGGCATGGCGCGGCTCGTATTGCAGCGGCGCGGCGTGGGAGAGCACATAGTCCACGCGCCAGCCCGCTTTTTCAAGCTGCGCTTCCGCATAGCGCTTGATCTCCTCGTCCGGCTGCTCGTCCGGGAACCACGGCGCGCCGTAACGCAGGCGGTAGAATTTATCGACGCTGTACGCGCCGCCCAGCACGATCGCCTTGCGTCCGCCGAAGCCGTAGATCTCCCCGTCCTTTCCGAACAGCAGCGAGGGAAACTCCGGCTCGACGTAAACCAGCCCGCCGTGCCAGGGCTGCTCCTCGTAGGTGTCGATGTTGAACGGGCGCTCCTCGTGGTTTCCGTGGACGCAGAAGAAGGTTATGGGCAGCTCACTGAGGTATTGTTTGAGCCCGTAGTCCGATTCATCGAGGAAAAAATTGATCCCCGCGTCGCCGAGAATGATGAGGATATCGTCCTTTGTTGTGGCATTTTCCTCGCAAAACGCTTCGATGCGCTCAAAGCCCCTGTGCGTGTCACCCGTTACTACGATCATTCGCACCCTCCTTATCCGCGTCATTCCTCCGCCGCATCGTCCAAGACCCGAGATTTTCCTCCCAGCGCAAACAAGTCATTAAGACAGGCTGTCGCTCCGTGCCTCTCCGTGCGCATCCTCTCCAGCATTGCCGGAGATATCGTCTATATGTCTTTTCACGAAATCCATCGCCTGCTCCTTGCTGTCTGTCCATGTCCTCCGAGCCGTGTTTCCCCTTTTCAGCATCTGGGAGGGCGCCACCAAAGGGATCAACTCCGTGTTCTCATAGATCAACCGTCCGATTTGATACAAAAACTGCTTTTCCGCCGGATCGGAGAGATTGGAAATCGAATACATACAGCTTCCATCGTCCCCGGACATATAAAGAGCAAGTTCTGTTTCCTGCTCTCTGAGCTTCCGCTCCAATTCGGCAATGCGCTCCAAGGGAACGGGCGACGTATGATCGCCGATACGCTCCGCGACGAAACGGTCTTTCAAATCGGAAAGGTACATCCCGCTTTTCAGCAGGATATGTATGCCTGCCTTGTTTTCCCGAACCGGCTCAAGGAAACCGTCCCAACCATCCACGAACAGGCTCAAAAAGCTCTCGGAGTTTCCCTGGCGCACAAACCGCTCGCGGTATTCCTCCCGCAAGCCGCTTTCCGGATAACAGAGCAAGACCTTTCTGCCGAATTCCTCCTGCAAACAGCGAATGACAAAAATGTTTGTCGGAATCAGGACATAATGATAAAGCCGCTCCGCTTTCAGGATTTCCACGGCATAGTTTTCAGGGAAAAGCGGATTCCGAAGGTGATAAAGCGTGCCCTTTTCGCCCTCGAACTCCCCGCCCTCCCGACCGTCGGTCTCCGGCAGGATCCAGCTGTACGGCATACTCGGCACATCGACCGCGCCGCTTGTCGTCTCCTCAAACGTGCTTTTCCCTGTACCCGCATAGGCTGCAATGATCATTCCGCGTCCCTCCTCTGCGTTTTCCACGCTCTCACATGGCTTTCAGGTTCTCGTCGATGGAGTCGATGTAGCGCAGCTCAAGGTCGCACTCCTCCTGCGGCTCGAACCACTCGGAATGCGCCGCGACGCGCTCGGGTGGAATTGTCTGCATGATGGGCCCGTAGATGTTGAGGAACGGGCGCGGGTAAACGCCGTTTCGGTCAAAGTACCGCACTTCGTATTGATCGTTGTAGTGCGTCACACGCAGCCGCAGCCCGGTCTTTTCGTAAAACTCGCGGATGCGGTCAAGGTCAAAGCCACGGGGGATCAGCTCCAGCAGCTCGCGTACGCCCTTGACGCGCTTGTTGTCCTGCAGGTCGAGGTATTTGAGCCGCTGCCTGCCGCGAATGTCGAGCTTCAGATAGTCTTCGATAGCTTCCGCGTTGCGAATGATGATCTGCTTCTCTCTCATTGCTTTTCCTCCTTTTTTACACTTTTCTGCCGGTTCTTTGCTTCACAATTTCGGGCGCTTTTTTCGGGACTTTTTGCAGCCAGCCCCTAATAATAAACAAGTTTTTTGAAAACCCGTCTATTTGCTCTTGTTTTGCAATTATATGGCGCCTTTGTGAAGATTTGGAATTACTTGATTTTTCCAACTTTTTTGCGCAATGAGTTTTTTCGGCGTTTAGCGCCGACCGGCTCAGTATAATAGTAGGAGATGGGGCGTAGATTTGTGACTTTCGGGATCACATATTATTTGAAGCCACACTTCGCTCATCGTACCGGCAGCTCGCGGCGCCCCAGATGCCGCTCCATTTCAGTCCATATTTTTCAAGCAGCGTTTTAAATTCCCGAATGATGTGCGACGGCAGCGCGCCGCCGTCACACTCGATCCGCTCGCGGCTCAGCCGCGCGATCGCTTCCTCCACGCGCGCCGCCTCCATTTCAAACTCCAATTCCAGATACGTCTCGCGAGAATCAAATTCCATGGGATCAAGGGCAGGCGTGCCAAAATCGACGGGGAGCGCGTCCGCAAGGTCGCCAAGGAGCTCTTCGTCCGCCAGCAGCTCCGCCTGCGCCTCCCGCGAAAGCGCGGAGAATTCCGCCGTGTACTCTCCGGGACCGCCCAGAAGGTCGCCCAACTCACCTGTGAGGTACAGAACAGGCTCCTCTCCGTCCTGTGCGTCCAGCGCCAACAGCTCTTGAAGAACCATGTTGTCCTCGTCCTCGGGGCGGACGCCCTCCGTGACCCGGACGTGGTTGAGAGCGTAGAACTCTGCATGCTCCTCGCACCACTCATACTTCCTCCCGCCGCAATAGAGCACCGTGCCCCGCCACAGCGCCCACTTGCTGCAAAATCGGATGATCTCACAGGCGAGGCCTTTCTGCTGCGTTCCCGTCAAATGCTTCATCGTAGTTCCTCCCGTCTCTGCGTGGATGCTTCTCCATGGTTTTGCGCCGTCCGGCTCAGTATAGCAGAGAAGAGGGCGTAAATTTACGGCTTTTGGAATAGCTCATGAAAATAGCATTCGCGCCGTGTCGCTTTCCCCAATTCTTCCTCACAGTACTTATTTATTATCTGGGGTATCTCTTCTACCTTTTCTTTGTCTTTTTCAGCTTGTTCGCCCAATCTAACAAACTCCGCAAAAGCTTTGGCAATGGCTTGGGGACAGGACTGAATGGTAAACGGTGCGTTGTAAGTAAGGTGACCGCTATCACGGTCAAATTGACCTTTGCCATTTTCAGCAGAGTTTGGGTACAGCATCTTAAACTCGCACTTTTTACCCACCCTGACTCGGTTGATTGTCCACGCATTTTTTTGATAGCGCATAAACTGCACTCGACCAAAGTAGTTGTAGATATGGTATGGACTCTCTTTTCCTGCGCATGTTAGGCGGTTGAAGGAAAGAAGATATTCATATTCTCCGTTGTTGCATTTTGACATGACAACCCACCGGTGATTGATTGTAGCCGGTACACTTCCCCAAGAGTGCATCCAGGCATAGCTTTGCCCATCTATCTCAACCGTTCCATGTGGTCTTCCACTTCGCTTAGTGCTCTTCTCTTTACAATTCAGCGTTTGTAAAACATCATTTAAGACATTATCTATGGTATCATCAATAATTCCCGGTACAATGTGGAAATCATTATACTTAGGGTTAAAGCTATACCAAACATTATTCTTGTCACCTTTATTTAAATTGAAGCAATCATGAAACCCATCCACATAAAATTTTCTGCCATCTTTGTATTCCACTACAAGTGTTTTGCCATCTTCTGCAAATCTTGCATTCCAGCAACCATTGGTATTGTCCACTTCCCCATCAATATTCGTTGCATTTACATTATAGAAAAACATCGCTATTCCCTCTCTCCCCTTCGTTTTTGTTGTATCTCTCAAATTCCGTATTTCTTGCTCATCCGCCGAATCTTCTCTTTGACCGCCTCCCGAACCTTTTCCGGCGCGAGCACCTCGACGCGGCCGCTGTACTGCATGGCCCAGTTGATCATGCCGAATGGAGAGCATTCCACCAGCACCTCGTCCTTGCCGACGCAGCGGAACGTGTCGCCGAACCAGTCGTGCAGAAAGGTGTAGGGCGGCTCGCCGCCGTTGTCTTCACGGATGCGCAGGCGGATCGTCTCCGGCTTGTCGTAGGACATATTGAGGTGCGAGAGCTGAAAGTCGTCCGTCCACTCCGCGGGGAGGTTTTCGACCTTGCGCTTGGGAACGCGAGCTTTCTCTGTGAGACGCACATTCGTCATCAGATCAATGCGCCAGACATACATTGTGTTCTTGTGATCCGGGCTGCCGATCAGATAGTACCGCCCGCCGCTTGCGACGATGTAGTAGGGACTGGCGGTATACGGCTCGCCGGCCTGTGCCAGCTCCTTGCGACGGTTGTAGCCGTTGAAGCAAAATTCGATCTGCCTGTTGTCTCCAATCGCCTGCCGGATCGCCGAAATATTCTCATCCATCCGCAAGCGGTCGAGGAGCGTGGGCTCGCACACCTTGTGAACGTCCTTATACTTTTGGCGGTAAAAGCGGTTGGCCAGGTGACGTTCGATTTTCTCCACGATCCGTTTTGCGGTTTTCTCGTTCAGCGTTTTGGAAAAGAGGACGCCTTCGATCAGGCGGTCGATCTCGTCGTCGGAAAAGACAGGCTGATAGTGAAGATGATGAACGGACATTCGGCCGTTTGCCGGGGCGTCCTCCTGATCTTCATCGGATTCATCATAATCCCAGCGGTACGTTTTTCTGAATTCGTCAAATACGATCTGCCATTCATCCTCGGGCAGAAGTTCTCCGTTTTGATCAAAATTCAGCGCGTGCGCAAACCCATTGATCATCTCGTTGGTTGCGGTTCTTGAAGATCTGGCAAAGCAGTCCGGGAATTCCTCTCGCAGCTTTGCCTGCGTGACTGAATGCTTTTCGTCCGT
The DNA here is from genome assembly GCA_902783035.1 of Oscillospiraceae bacterium. Classification (GTDB taxonomy): domain Bacteria; phylum Bacillota; class Clostridia; order Oscillospirales; family Oscillospiraceae; genus Hominicoprocola. The sequence continues at coordinate 457 of CACZPK010000100.1, read as the reverse complement.
GTTTTGCCTCAGATATTCCAGCACGCGCAGTACCTTTTCCGCCTGAAGCGGCTTGTTTGACTTCCGCTGTCCCATGGCTTCCCCTCCTACGTTATCTTGTTGTTTTCACTATAACACAGGAAGAGCGTATTTTCACGCCTGTGTGCAAAAGTTCTATTTTAGTTCTGAAGCAAAGAATTCGTATGGCGCGGAAGAGATGTTTCGCGGTTTGCACAAAAGCGGAACAGTCGCGGGTCGCCGCTGCGTCCCGTACCGGGCTCGGCGCTTTCCACTTGTAAGATGTGCGGCTTTGTGGTAAACTGAGGTCAATACAGAAAAACAGGACAAAGAGCGTCCGGCGTGTCTTTGTCTACAGTTGGGTAATTTTTTCCCATGTCAGCCGCGCCGGAATCAGAGGACGGTGACGGATATGAGCAGACTATCATTCAAGGTTTTTTGCATTGAAAACTACGCGCAG
>CACZPK010000099.1 GCA_902783035.1 Oscillospiraceae bacterium | reverse complement strand
TCACCACAGCCCCATCTGCGCCTCCATCGACCTCACATTGAGCAGGGGCGGCGTCATGCGCAGGAAGTATTCCGTCGCTTTCCTATCACACAGCCACGGCTCAATCTGCTCCTTTTCCAGTATCAGCGGCATCCGGTCGTGAATCTCGCGCATGGAGTCGTTCGCGGCGGTCGTGAGGATGACATAGCAGGGCGTACCGCCGCGCACGTCGAACAGCCCCGCCATGTAGAGCGTTTCCGCCTCTGGAAGCGTAAAATGATACTTCCGCTTGTACGCATCCCATTCGTAAAATCCGGTGGATGGGACAACGCAATGCCGAAACTGCGCGCTTTCGGCAAACGTCGGCTTCTCCAGAGCGGTCTCTGCTTTCGCGTTTACCAGCATGGCCCGCGGCAAACGGTAGCCCCAGACCATCAGCTCCGGCGTCGGTCCCTCGTCCGAGCCGATCAGCACGGGCATCTTGCAGCCGGGCGTGATCTCGCCCTGCCGGATCGCCTCCGCCGCCTTTGCGCCGCACTTATCCTGCACTTCTTGGACAATCTGTAGAATTTCGGCGCTCTGCTCCGCCGAAAACTGATAGCGTCCGCACATACTATCCACCATCCGTATGAAAGAGTAGCCAATGGCGTTACCAGATGTAGTATAACACAGCATCGTACAAATGAAAACCCCTGCCAGCATTTCCCACTTGACGCAATCGAACGATTGTTCTATCATAGCAAATACAAAATGAGTGGGAGGTGACCGGCTTGGGGCGCGAAATACTGCATTGCGATGCGAACTGCTTTTATGCCGCGGTTGAGATGCAGCGAAACCCGGACCTGCGCGGCAAGCCGGTCGCCGTCTGCGGGAATCAAGAGGAGCGGCACGGGATCGTGTTGACCGCCAGCTATCCGGCGAAGCGGCGCGGCGTCAAGACGGGTATGGCAATCTGGCAGGCACGGCAAGCCTGTCCGGAGCTGGTCGTCGTGCCGCCAGACTACCCTGAATACATGAGGATCAGCGGGATGCTGCGGGAAATCTTTGGCTCATACACCAACCTCGTCGAGCCCTTTGGACTTGACGAGGCTTGGCTTGATGTTTCCGGCAGCCGCGAGCTGTTCGGCTCGCCGATGGAAATAGCCGAGGAAATCAGCGCGCGCGTGAAGTTTGAGCTGGGGATCACGGTCAGCATCGGTGTTTCCAATAACAAGATCACAGCCAAGCTCGGCAGCGACTACAAAAAGCCCGACGCCATCACGCGCATTATGCCTAACAACTACGAGCAAATCGTCTATCCCCTGCCGGTGGAGGATCTGCTATATGTCGGCCCGGCAACCTCCGCCAAGCTGCGCCGCGCGGGGATCAGCACCATCGGCAAGCTCGCGGAGTGCAGCGAGGACTTCCTTTCGCGTCGGCTCGGCAAGATGGGGCTTGTTCTCAAGACCTTTGCGATGGGGCTTGACCCGACCCCGGTGCATCCGTGCGACCATGTGCAGGCAATCAAGAGCGTTGGCAACGGCTGTACGGCGCCGCGCGATCTTGTCAATGACGACGATGTGAAAATCATGCTCTATCTGCTCTCGGAGAGCGTGGCGCTGCGCCTCCGTGAGCTTGCGGCGCGCTGCTCCGTTGTCGGGCTGTACGTCCGCGACTGCGAGCTTGCGAGCTTCACGCGCCAAAGAAAACTACAGGAGCCGACCTGCTCCAGCGCGGAGATTGCGGAGACCGCCTTTGACCTGTTTAAGCGCAACTACCATTGGGATATGCCGCTGCGCGGCGTCGGCGTCCGCGGCTCCGAGCTGGTGGACACGACCAACGGCGTGCAGCTTTCCCTTTACGCCGACAGTATCAAGCGTGAAAAGTGGGAGAAGATCGACGGCGCGATGGATCGTCTGCGCCATCGGTACGGGTATCTGAGCATACAGAGGGCCATTGTTCAAACAGATCCCCTGCTTGCCGCGGTCGATCCCTCGCAGCACACCATCCACCCGGTCGGCTACTTCGCGGGGTGAGCCTATGGAGGAAAGACGTATCCGCAAATATGTACCCGTTACCCTGCGCGTCGATGAAAACGGGAAGATCAGGCCGCTTGTGATCGAATTTGACGAGCAGCATAAATACCTTGTGGACAAGGTTTTGGACGTGCGCCGCGCCGCCTGTCAATCCGCGGGCGGCGTCGGGGATCGGTTCACTTGCCGTATTCAAGGGCAGGAAACATACATTTGGCTGGAAAAAGGCCGTTGGTTCATCGCGGCGAAGCCGGAGTACCTGACGCCGGACGAGGCTGAATCAAAACCTGAAACATGAGAAACGACGCCGCGAGGCGTCGTTTCTCATAGGAGATGAAAATGAAAAAGGAAGAGAAATGAAAAAGCTGCTGCTCTTGCAAAGAATACGATAGCAAGCGTGTGTTAAGAAAAATAGCGTGCAAGTATTACAAAAGTCTGAAGAAAACGCCCATCTTGCTTCCCTTTTTATACATAGAGGTCAGCGATCAGACCTCCATCGCCACACAACATCAAGAAAAAAAGCCGAGCGGAACAACAATATATTGCGTATTTACTATTGACAATCACTACATATTGTGTTATTATCACTCTTGTAATTGATTGTTTGTGCGTCCCCGGAAGGGGGGTGGCTTTATTGCCTCCTATGCGGAAGCCCTGTGCTTCTTGCCTTGCACACGTTATGATGGTTTGTACGTAAGTACCAGTGGTACAACTGCGCCCGTTTCAGATTTGGGCGTCAGGCTGCCGCAGGTGCTTTTTTATATATTATTGCCGTAAGGCGGAAAGGAGTGAGATGGCTCAGCTACAAGCATTGGGTTTGGTGATCACCGACCCTGAGCTGAAGACCAGCGTAAAAGGGAATCCCTATGTCCGATTCACCTTTGCAGAGCGCGTCGGGAAACGAGAAACGGCGCGTCAGCAGCATTATCAGGTGTGGGCGTGGGGAGACCAGGCGGCTCAGCTCGAAAAAGCGGGCGTGAAGAAGAACAGCTATTTGTGGGTCAACGGCTCTATGGAGCTGGTGGACTTCGTCAGAAAGGACGGGGTTACCCACGACAAGCAGCTCAAGCTCATGCTCACGGACTGGAGCTTTGTGTACCCGCAAAGCGGGAAAGCAAGACGCCAGCCGGCTCAAGCACCGCTCTCCGCGACCTCCGGCGTTGCCGAGGTCATCAACGGGGACCGGGAAAACCTGCCGGAGTAAGGACTTCGGTGCAAAACGCAGAGGCACTATACCAAATGTTTCGTAAGGAAATGCTGGTATAGTGCCTCTTTTTTGCGTTTCCGGCAAAAAAAGAAAAAGAAAGAAGGCAAAGACAATGGATCATGGCAATTCGGCCCTGTGGGGCAGCATTTCGGCTCTGATCACCGCGGTCATCGCCGTCCTCGCATTCGTGCGCGGCAGCTGGGAGATCCCGCTGCTGCTTGCAGTGTTCGCGTTGTGGGGGCTTTGGGTCGTTCTCAAGCTCCTGCTTCCCTCATGGCGGGAAAGCCGCGCGTTCCGCAAGCTGGCGCGTGAGGAACAGAAGAAGCAGACCGCGCTGACGTCCGCGGGCGTCGCAAACCCGGACATGGCGCAGCTGCTTCTCCGCCACGTCAACTACCGTGTCTCGGCGGCGCTGAGAAGCGCATCCCCGGACGCGCATTGGGAATGGACGATGGACGATCCCACGCTTTTCGCGGCGCAGTGCGGTACCGGACGCATCCGCGTCTACGGCATCCCCGGCTTCGATTACGCGGACGTTTCCATCGACCGCAGCGCGAACCTGTCCTGCACGCTGGTCAAGCTCGCGTCTCTTGCCGGCACGTCCGACGCGGAACCGCCGAACCGTCAGCCGCTCTCTCCCGAAAAGTGGTATGAGCTGCGCGCAAGGGACACGCTGGAGCAGCTTGTCGCGGACCTCAACTCGAAGGGCCACAGCCGGCTCTTTCTCAAGGACGACGGCGAGATCTGCATCCGTCCGGTCGAGGGCGGCGAGGATCTGCCGAAGGGCAGGCTGAAGGACTTTCCGGCAAAGGTCTACTGGTCGAAGCTGGTCGAGGTCTTCACACGAGCCGGACTGACCGCAACGGAGCTGGAAAACTGCATCCAGCTCTCATGGTAACGAAGGGAGCAAAGCAATGAAAGCAGGAAAGACGATACAGGAGCTTCTGCGCGAGATCGACCGCCAGCAGAGCGTCAAGGCGGATTATCTGGTGAACACGTCCAATCTCCATGTGGATACATGGAACGGCAAGCCCTCGCTGCACGTCCTCGACAACAGCGGCAGCGAGCTTGTGGAGCCGCTGGATATCCACGAGAGGGCGCATATCCAGATCGGCGACTACCTCGGCATCCCGCGCAAGTATTACGAGCGGATGCGGACGGAGGACGCCGACCTGCTCGCCTACAACATCAACCGCTGGTTTGAGCGCAAGCCGGAGCAGCGTATGCTGCGCACGATGGACGGACACGCGCGCGCCTTTTTGAGCAACCGCTACCGCCGCATCGACAATCTGGACATTGCGCAGATCACGCTGCCGCTCCTGTTCGATATGCCGGAGGTGCGTTTTGAGAGCTGCAACATCACCGATGACTTCATGTATATCAAGGCGGTCAATCCCAAGCTGACCGCCGAGGTGACGCCCGGCGACGTTGTGCAGTCCGGCATCGTGATCTCCAACAGCGAGACAGGCTGCGGCGCGGTCTACATCCACCCGATGATCTACCGCCTCGTCTGCAAAAACGGCATGACCATCGACGAGATCGGCACGCGGCGCAACCATGTGGGACGCCTCGCGGAAAGCGACGAGAACTTCGAGATCTACTCGAAGGAAACGCTGAAAGCGGACGACACGGCGTTCATTATGAAGATCCAGGACTCCGTGCGCGCCGCAGTGGATGAAGTCAAGTTTGCCCGCGTGGTCGATGTGATGCGCAAGAGCAAGGACCTCAAGCTCGATACCAGAGACCTTCCCGCGCTCGTCAAGCTGACCGGTTCCAGCCTCGGCTTTACCGAGGACGAAAGCAAGGGCGTTTTGCAGCGGCTTCTCGAAGCGGCGGACTACTCCGTGTATGGGCTTGCCAACGCGGTGACCCGCTTCTCGCAGGACGTCGAGAACTATGACCGTGCTTCCAAGCTGGAGCAGATCGGGTACAGCGTGCTCACCATGTCGCCGGACCTGTTCCGCGCGATCAACCGTGTCAACAGCCTCGCCGCGTAAGCGCGGCAGGCGCAAAACAAAAAGAAAAATGGAGGAATCTACAATGAACGAGAACAAGGAAATGATGCAGCAGCAGACCTATGCCCCCTTCGTGCTTCCCAGCATGGCGGCGGCGCAGAGCGATTTCTCGGACGCGGATCTTCTGGACGATATGGACGGCGTAACGCCGTCGTTTCCGCGCGTGAAGATCCCGGGCGGCGGCGTGCCGCAGTTCGAGATGCCGAGCGATAACCCCGAGCAGCCCGTCTATGAGCAGAAGATTCAGGGCATCATCGTCTACAACCACCTGTCCAACGCCTACTGGCCGGAGGGCAGCGAGTATGACGACGACGTTCCGCCGCTGTGCCAGTCTGTGGACGGCAAGCTCGGCTACGGTACGCCGGGCGGCGTCTGCGCCGGCTGTGCGTGCAACGCCTTCGGCTCGGTCAGCAACGGCAAGGGTAAGGCGTGCAAGAACATGAGGACGCTCTATCTGCTGCGCAGCGGCGATCTGATGCCGATGGTGCTCAATCTGCCGCCCACGAGCCTCAAGCCGTACAACGATTTCGTCAACACGGTGTTTTTGCAGCACCGCCGCCCTGTCTACAGCGGCCTCGTCGAGATCACCCTCAAGCGCAAGAGCAGCAACGGCTTCGATTACAGCGTCGCCGTGTTCGGCAAGGTGCGCGATTTCGAGGGCGCGGAGCTGGCGAATATCACGGAGTACGTCAAGGTCTTCCGTCAGCAGGCCAAGCTCGGACTGGAGCAGCGCGCGGAGATGAACCGTACCGCGGCGCAGGACAACGCGCAGATCGAGACCGGCGCGATGCAGCTTCCTGACAACGAGGAGCGTTTCGCCATCGAGGGCGCTGCCGTGATCGACGGCGATCGCGCGGCGATGCCGGCGTGACGTCTGCGGGGTAGCGCGCGCAGCGGAGCCGCGGCCGCATCCCTCCACGCGAGGGACGCGGCCCGCTCCGGCGGCGATGACCGAGGAACAGCGCCGCTATGCCGCGGAGAACCACGACCTGATCTACAGATTCCTGCGTGAGAAGGGCTGGAGCGTGGACGAATACTACGACGTCGCCGCTTTCGGGTATCTGACGGCGGTGATGCAGTATCTCTCCGATGCGGCGCTCAGGCGCTATGCCTTTTCCACCGTCGCGTGGCGCAGGATGAAGCAGAGCATTGCGAACCAGCGCCGCGCGGAACAGCGGCGGCAAAACACCGAGACAGCATACGCCGAGCGGACGCTTGCCGCGCGGACAGATCCGTTTGAGGAGTTGGAGTACACCATGCTGCTGCATGACCTGGCCGCCGTATCGACAGACCGGCAGTATGCGCTGGCGTCGATGCGGCTGCAAGGCTACTCCATCGCCGAGATCGCCCGTAGACAGGGCGTGGATCATCGGCGCGTGAGCCGGCTGCTGCGTGAGCTGTATCAGGTGTATATGAAGCTATACATCAAATGAAAGCGAGGGAACCAACCATGGAAGATAAGAAAAAGACAACGCTGAGCGGGACGCTGATGCGCCCCTTGGCCGTCGGCGAGTGCGCGTTCATCCGCCACGCCGGTCAGACGATGCGCACGTCCACGGTACTGAAGATCTCGGCGGTCAGCCCGCAGGGGATCGAGTTCGAGACGCGGAACACCCATTACCGTCTTCTGCCCCCGGCAGCCGCGAGGACTGCCACGGCGGAGCGTTCGGTGATGGCCGCCGCGTAACGCGGACAGGCAGACGGAAAAGCGGAAGGCCACAGCTGCTTATCGCGGCTGTGGCTTTTCCCGCGTGGAAGGAGCTTGATACGACGTGAACAATGATATGAGGTATGTCAGCCTCAAGGAGCGCGTGCCGTTTCGCTGCCAACGCTGCGGAAGATGCTGCCGCAATCTTGAGGACTCGCTGATGCTCGAACCGCTGGACGTCTACAACATCTCCAGACACCTGCGCGAGCAGGGCTGCGAGATACTTGGCCCGGAGGATATGCTGTCGCAATACGCGCACCCAAACCTCTTGGATGGCGTCTATCCGATGTTTCAGGTCAACACCGTGTGCGAAGACCATGCCTGCGTGTTTTTGAAGGACGGAAGCTGCAGCGTCTACGCGGCGCGCCCGCAGGTTTGCCGAATGTACCCATTCGGCGCGGAGCCGGGGACGCGCGGCAGGGATTTCTGCTATTACCTCTGCACGGAGCAGCCGCACCACTTTGAAAACGGCATGGTAACGGTAAACGACTGGTTGAGCGAAAACTTCTCCAAGACCGCGCGCGAATTTCTCAAGGCGCACTACGAGCTGCTTCCTCTGCTGGGGAAAACCCTGCGCGCGCTCGGTGATATGAGCAGCGGAGTCGCATTCAGGACTCTCTACTACCTCTATTTCGGCTATGACCTGTCAAAACCGTTTTTACCGCAGTATCGGGCAAATATGGCGGAGCTGATGAAGGAGCTTGCCAAAGAAGCAGATAAAGGAGACTGAGCAGATGTACGCATTGGAAAAGCACAGCAAGAACGGCTGGCGGCGATACGCCGTCTGCGAACGCCGCAAACCGCTGGATAAGGTCAGGAAAGCCATGCGGGACGCCAAATGCTGGCGCGTGGTCTATGTGTTCGGCAGTGTCGCAGAGCTTCCCGCGGCAACGCGCGCCGCGTAAGCGGCAGGAGGCGACAATGAACGAGAGGATCATGCTCAAGATCAGCACGTCCGCAGAGTTTCTTGTGCTTCACACCTACAGCGGCTCGCGCAAGCTGTCCCACGGCTTCTATGTCGATCGGGACAAATTCTGGGAGCTGGAGAGAAACGGCTTTGCCGCCGTTTTCGACCGCCCTTCCGTCCTGACGATCCGCGTCAACAGCCGCAACAACACGGTCACGTTCACGTTTTCGTGGCTGAACCGCTTTGACAGCGGAGAGCTCCACGGGCGCGAGGAGACCATAACGGTTCCCGAGGCTCCGTTGATGGAATTTGTGCGCAGAAGCGAAGAGATGGACGGGCCGAAGCAGTGGGCTGCGCTTGCGCTTCCCGCTCCGCGAGGCCCGCGCCTTGTGTTCCGCTCTCGCAAAAACCTGAAGGCGGTCGCCGGAAACCGTATGCTCTTCCGAAAGCTCCGCAAGGAGTTGGACAGCCATTTTCGGTGGCCGGGCGCGGACGAGATCATCCTGTACGACGATTTCGCGCCTTACAGCTTTGGCTTTGAGGAACGGCGAAACGGGTCGCGCGGTATCTGCGGGGGCGTTATCCTCCACAACTACGACGGCGACCTCAAGACGGCGTATTACGGAGTCCATACCTGACGCGGAGAACGGAGGACAGTATGGCGAAACGCAAATACTCTCTTGCAACGCTCAGAAAGATGCTCGAACGGGCTGAAAAACGCTATTATGAGGAAACGGCCAAGCCTTATGTGCCGCGCGGGTATCATCAACCCTCGCTGCGGGCGTGGTCGGAGGCAAGAGACCGCGTGATGCGGCTGAGAAGCGAGATCGCGGAAAGAGAGGCGGAGTGTTCCGCCTCAGAACCATGAACAGGAGGAAAAAATGTCGGACGTCAAGGATAAGATCGCAAAGCTGCTCGCTCTGGCGGAAAGCCCGAACGAGAACGAAGCAAAGGCCGCTTTGCTCAGGGCGCGCGAGCTCATGGCAGAGCACAAGCTGCGTCCCGAGGAGATCGGACAGAAGAACGAACAGACGGTGATCCGCAAGACCATCGGTATCTACTGCACCAAAATGACGGATGTTTGGAGCACGAAGCTGTGCGCGATCATCGCGAACCACTACTGCTGCATCTCGTTCCGGCACCGCTGCCGCGGACAGAAGACCGTGGAGCTTGGGCTTGCGGGCCTGAGCGACGATTTTGCCATCTGCGAGCAGGCGGTGCGCTATGCCTATGACTGTGTGAAGAGCCAGTGCAAGCGGTTGACCGCGGAGCACAAAAAGCTCGGTTGTCGCGGCGCCGAGATCCGGCAGCTTTGCAACGCATACGGCTGGGGCTTCTGCTCCGGCTTACAGCGCGCATTTTTGGATCAGCAGCAGGCGCATCAGGAGTGGGGCCTTGTCATGGTCGTGCCGAAAGCGGTCAGCGACGTCTTTGCAAACCAGAAACCGTCCACCTTTGCGGTAGCAAAGACGGACGGCTGGCTGAACCGCTATGCGCGGGAAGGCTACGCGGACGGCGTGAAGTTTGACATGAGCCGCCGCCTTGCTCCCGAAGAAGAGCGCAAGGCGCTGGCGTGAGGTGTGAGCGCATGAAAGACCTGCGGATACCGACCTGCATGGACTGCCCTTGCAGGCTGGACTATGTTGGAAAAGCGGGACAGATCCAAAACGGCGTCCGTTTGCAGCCCTTTGAGAAGTACTGCACGGCGCAGCGGCGTCCCAAGCTGATCCGCAAGAAAGGCATCATGCGGAAGCCGCCAAACTGGTGTCCCAAGCTCAAAAAGCCCTGTGAACTGCGTGTTTACGGCTTTGTGAGCGAAGAAGCCGAGACGATGCACCGCATCCATCGGGAGATGCTAAAAACGTATTCGCCGGCGGAGTATCACTATGCTCTGCGCAGCACGGGGACGATCCCGCTTACGCCGCGGGAGTTTTGGCGTCGCTGCAACGAGTACGGCGCCGATCTGGAGCTTCCGGTCGATGTGAAGCTCTACGAGGTCGTGGAGATCGACGACGGGCTGAAACCCGTATGTTTCTGTCTCACGCCGCAGGGCTATCACCCGGAAACGCTGTTTGACCCGAAAAAGATACGAAAAAAGGAGTAACTGCCTATGAGGTACAAGAGGATCTATGAGATCCTGAACGAACGCAAGCGCGGCGTGCCGGGCTTTGCCTATGAAGACCGCAGCGGTTGGAAGCGAAAAGACTGCGGCGCATGGATCACACCGCTGTGGATCTGTGCGGAAGACCGATCTGTCGGGTATCGCGTGTGGATCACGCAATCCTCGGCGTCGGCTCTGCATATCTCCTATGTTAAGCTCGACCGGCGCGGCAGGCGTGCCGACAAGGAGCAGCATATCCGATGCAGGAGCAGGGCCGAGCTGACCGCAAGGCTGGAACGGCTCTTTGCGGAGTGGGACGCCGACAAGCGCAACGGCGAGGAAGGAGCGATGGCGGCATGAAAAGCAAGGTGGACGCGGAAGCGTTTGCCGCCGCGGTCAAAGCGGTCAGCAACATCTTAAAAAAGACAAGGATACCGCAATTTGGCGAGGTGCGCGTGCAGTTCGCGGACGATGGCTGCCGGGTCAGCGCGACCGATCTGTCGTCCTGGCTCTCGGCGGACATTGACGCGCGGGGCGACGAATTCTCGTTCGTTTTCCGCAACACGCGGAAGATGCTCCGCACGCTCCGGCATTTTCACGGCGAGCTGACGGTCGAGCCGTTCACCGAGGGGAACGACCGCAAGGTCTATCTCCATACCGGCGATATGGCCGGCGAGTTCCCTGTGCTGGAGGACGACGCGCACGAGCCGATCCCGCGCTTTGAGCCGCTGCACCGCTACGCCGTGGATACGGCGGCACTCTATCGCAGGGCGCAGAGCGTGGCGTATGCGACGCGCAGCCCATCACAGAGGCCGCTCTATGGAGGCGTCCGCTTTCAGGACAAGCGCCTTTGGTGTGTGGACGGCTACCGCATGGCGATCCATGAGGACGCCGCGCTGAACGTCGCCGAGCGATTTGTCCTGCCGGCTTCGGCGCTCAAGCAGCTGAGAGTGTTCAGAGCAGCCGAGGGCGAGCTGCTGGTCGGCGCAAAACACGCATCCATCACCGCGGGTGGACTGACGCTGACCTGCGACGTGATCGAATGGGACGACGACCTGAAGATCGAAACGGCCTTGCCGAAAACCATCGGCGAGAGCTATCGGGTCAGCCGCAAGCAGTATTTGGACGCGCTGAACTACCTCGCGGACTGCACGAACGCAAAGGAAGTGAACGGCGTGCTGTTCGACGGCGGGTGTCTGCTTGCCCGCGGCAGGCACGGAAAGTTTGCCGCGAAGGTGGATATCGCCGAGGGAACGGCAACGGTGCGCTACGGCTTTGACCTCGCCTACATGAAGCAGGCGTTGGAACAGCTCAAGGACGTGGAGTATGTGCGGATCGACGCGATCAGCGACATTTCGCCCGTTGTGCTCCACGGCGGCGGCGTGACCGCGATGGTGCTGCCTGTGCGCATGAGTGCGACGCGAGACGCCAAAGCCGCCTGAACGGAAGGAGGGCTGCGATTGAGCGAGAGCGAGAAATGCTGCGGAAACTGCCAGTATTCGTATTCCAAGCAGGACACGACGCGGCACCCAACGATCGGGCTGCTGCGCCAGCACTGCCGGAACGAACGCTACAACTCAGAGAAGTACACAGAGGAAATGTATCTGGAGGACCGGGCGCGGGGCTGTTGCCGCTACTGGACTCCCATTGACAGAAAGGACGCGTAGAGAACCATGAAGAATACCTATACGATTGAAGAACGCAACCGCATCGTTGAAGAGCATCTTTGGTGCATCAAGGCGGTCATCAAACAGAACCGCGCGCTGATCGAGGCCGCGCATCTTGACCGAGACGACGTGTTTCAGGATCTCAGCATTCGCCTGATTCGCGCGGTCGGGAGCTACGACCCCGACAAGGGTACGCTCAAGCAGCACATTTTTAGCCAGCTCCGCTATGAGCTGCGCAGCTGTGCCGCTCCGTGCCGCACGACCGGAATCACCGACGCGCCGAGGGATTTCCGCAAGAGCGGGATCGCCTCGCTGGAAGCCTGCGCGTCAGTCGAGTACGCGACGGAGGAAAACCTGGTCGCGTGATAAGCGGCTGGAATGATCGCGTTTCAGGGGAGCGCCGCGCTTGCGGCCTCCCCTGCGCGCGGTTATGGAAGAACTACCCCGCGCGGGACAAATGTACCGGCTGGAGGAACTGTGTAATGATACGGTTCCTCCGGCTTTTTTGCTGTAGAAATACTGGAAAGGACATGGCGATGAACAATACGATAGACCTTTTTGCGAAGTTCAGCGCGGTCGAGGTAATATCCTCAGACCGCATATCGGAAACCGACAAGGACTTCTGCGAGAGGAATCAGGCCGCCTATGGATCGGCGGTCGCCTCCTATCAGGAGCTTGCGTTCTGCTGGGATGCCATGAAGGAGGCCCAGAGGGAGCAGGTCGGCGAGCGCGACGAAAGCAGCGCGTATTTCAACTACCTCTCCGAAGAGCCGGGCGCGTATCTGGACGACGGCGAGATCCAAAAGCACTTGAAAAAGCTGCATGGCAAGTTTTTGGACCGTATCGCATCCTACTTTGAGGACGCCTACGGCGTGTCGCTGGATCATCGGGAGCTGCGAAAATCGCTGCTGCTCAAGGAACCCGACTGGGATGCCGGGGAGGAAGAAAAGACCGCATATCAAGAAAAAATGCGCTCGTTCCTGCTGCGGTATCGGGATATCCTTGACCGCATCTTTGAACAGATGGACGGGCGCAGCTTCTCCGAGCAGGCGCTTCATCAGCTCCGCGAGGCTTGCGGCAAGGCTGTATGGGACAGCGGGAACAAGACGCCGCGGTATGAGCGGAAAAAGGACACGATCAAGTTCCTTGCCTGCTTTGCGGACTATACTTACCGCCGCGGCTTTATCGACTGGAGCCTGAAAAGCGGTATGAAAGCCGTTATGAAAGCGGCCGGACACTTTGAGACCGGGCGCTGCCGCGTGTTCCCCGACGAGATCGAGGACCTTTTGAATGACAGGAACAAGTGGGACGTGACGGAGTTTGAGGAGTGCCGGAAGCTCAAGCAGCTCAAGCTGTTCAAGAACGGCAACGCTTATCTGAAATTTGCGTCCGCCGCCTGCGCGGAAGCGTTTGCCGACGAATACCTCGGCCTCGCCGGGTAAAGAAAGAAGGATCAAATACATGAAATATGGCTATTTCCCCGCGCCCGTCGATCCCGTCAAGCGCCGCGCGCTCAACGAGAAGGTACTGTACCTGATCGAGAGCGGCAAGCAAGCGGACTTCGGCGTCAGCGCCGAGGACCTGTTCAACGCCTACACGGGCGACGGCGGCCTGCACGGGCTGGAGCGCGGGGACTATGCAAACTACTACGAGTACAGCGAGGCAAAAAAGGGGATCGAAAACGGGCAATTCTTCACGCCGCCGGACGTCTGCCGCCTGGTGTGCGAGGCGCTTGCCCTCTCGCCCTCCGACCTGATCGCCGACCTCACCTGCGGCAAGGGGAGCTTTTTCAACTTCGTCCCCGTTGAGGCGAACGCCTACGGCTGCGAGGTGGACGAAAAGGCGTACAAGGTGGCGCGGCATCTGTTCCCGGACGCGAATCTGACGCTGGGCGATATCCGCAGCTACAAGACCGACGTGCGCTTTGACTACGTTCTCGGCAATCCGCCCTTCAACCTCAAATGGTACGCGGACGGTGAGGACGGCTGCCTTTCGCAGCTCTATTGCTGCTTGAAGGCGGCGGAGCTGATGAAGCCGCTCGGCATCATGGCGCTGATTGTGCCGCGGTCATTCCTCGCGGACGACTTCACGGACAAGCGCATGATCCAATCGCTCGAAAAGCAGTTCAGCTTTCTCGGACAGATCGGGCTGCCGGACGACGTATTCGCACAGCTCGGTGTCAGCAAATACGAGACAAAGCTGCAATTCTGGCAAAAGAAAAGCGACGCGCCGGGCTGGAGCGCGCGCCGGTACACGCCGGAGCTGCTGTACTCCCTGCCGCGAGACTATGACATTGCGGAAGAAGCGCGGGAACTCTACGAGAAGGTGCTTGCGCTGCCGAAGGCGGATCTGGAGAAGAACAAATCCTACGTTCTGCTGGAGCTTGCCCGTACCCGCGCCACGTCAAAGGACTTTGCGTACCAGACGCAGAAGCTCCTGTATCAGATCAAGGTGCATCCCGCGACCAAAGACCGCTACGCCCGCTGCTGCGAGTATCTGCACCTGTTCTACACGCAGGAGAAACCCGCGGGAATGGACGTAAAGGAGTGGGACAAGATCAAGCTCACGGAGAAAAAGGTGATGCTCTATCTCAAAAAGGCGATCCGGCGGCAGAACCGCAAGCCCGAATGCGACGAGATCGCGCTTGTCAAGCAGAATCATGCCTTTGTCTACAAGGCGTACAGCAGCAAGATGCGTCCGCTTTTGACAGACGAGATGAAGACGCCGGTGCCAGTCTATCAGGCGGTGCAGGACGACACGCCCGGGGACTATCCCGGCTTCGAGCGCCTGTTGCGCAGGAAGCGGCGGGAATACGACCGGCAGAACGCGCCCTTTGCGGCTATGGAGCAGGACGCCGCGCTTGCGTTTTGGCTCGAACGCTTTGCCCTGTACGATGCGGAGAACGAGGAAACCATCCGGCTCAATGAGCTGCAGCGCCACGACGTCAACCTGATGCTCCAAAAGCACTACGGAATGATCCAGTGGGAGCAAGGCAGCGGCAAAACGCTCGCGGCCATCGCCATCGGGACATATCGGATGCTCTACCTAAACGCCCATTCAACGTGGGTGGTCTCGTCGGCGATCTCAATCCGCAACAACTGGGACGTCGTTTTGAAGAACTACGGCCTGCCGTATGTGTTCGTGGAGCGGATTGCGGACCTGAACCGCGTCAAGCGCGGCGATTTCGTCATTATGACGCTCAATAAGATGTGTCAGTTCAGGCGGCAGGTCAAACGCTGGATGCGGATACACGGTCAGAAGGCGCAGCTGATCCTTGACGAGAGCGACGAGATCACGAACCCGAACAGCGCACGCGCAAAAGCCGCGCTTTCGTGCTTCCGCCGCTGCCATTATAAACTGCTGACGACCGGAACGAGCACACGCAACAACATCTCCGAGTTCGCGCCGCAACTGGAATTGCTCTACAACAACTCGATCAACATGACGACGTGGTGCAGGATGATCTACCACTACGACAGGGACAACGACACGATGCGGAGCAGTCCTAACCCGCACTACGGGCAGCCGATCCCTGCGTATAAGCCGGGCTACCGGCTGTTTTCCCGCTGCCACCTGCCCGAGAAGCCGACCGTGTTCGGCATCGGCGAGCGCACGCAGGACATCTACAACGCCGACGTTCTCGACGAGATCCTTGGCAAGACTGTTATCACGCGGACGTTTGAAGAGATCAGCGGCAAGGACATTCGGCGCATCCATCAGGTGCCGCTCACGTTCTCCGATGAAGAGCTTGAGGTGTATCAGACCGTGATAAAGAAATTTGAACAGCTCCAATGGGAGTATTTCGTTTCCACGGGGAACCATCGGAAGGACGCCATGCTCAAGCTGATGCAGCAGATCACGCTGATGCTCCGCGTCAGCGCCGCGCCGAATACCCTGCGCGAGTACGCCGGCGATACGCCGGTCAAGATCATGGCGGCGGTGGAGATGGCGGCGCAATGGGACGGCGAGTGCGTCGTGATCGGTCTGCGGCACATCGAGGCGCTGAACAAGTACGCTTCGGCGATCCGGGAGTATCTGCCCGACCGCCCGCTGTTCATCGTAACAGGCGGGACCACTACCTTCGCCCAGCGCCGCAAGCTCCGCAAGACGCTTCGTGAGAGCGGCAACGGCATCCTGCTCTGTACGCAGCAGAGCCTCCCCAGCAGCGTCAACTTCGAGTACGTCAACAAAATCATCATTCCCGAGCTCCACTTCAACAACGCTGCCATGAGCCAGTTCTATATGCGGTTTATCCGCTATACCTCGACGGAGTTCAAGGACATCTATTTCCTGACCTACGCGGGGAGTCTGGAATCCAACCTCATGCAGATGGTGCTCGTCAAGGAGAAGATCAACCTGTTTATGAAGGGGCAGGACACCGACCTCGATGAAGTTTACGACCGCTTCGGCGTAGACTTTGACCTGTTCTCGATGCTCATGCGGCGCGAGCTGGACGAGGAAGGCAAATTCCACATCCGTTGGGGCGAGCAGATGATCGCCTAAAAGAAGAAAGAGGTATATCGAAATGCTTGTTTATCTGCACATAGGAGACCGGCATGCCTTTGCCGTGGTGGGTATGTCCGTGCTTCCGAGGAACGGCGATCTGCTGGAGTATCGGTCGATGGAGCGCGCCCAGTATCGGGGTATGTACCGCGTGCTGAGAGCCGCCTACCTCGTCAGAGACAATAACACAACTTCGCAGGAATGCCATTTGTACCTTGAAAAAGCCGATCAAAGCTGCTGCTTTGACAAATGACAGGAGGAAAACTATGGATATCAGCATCTATCCGAAAAAGGAACTGCTCGCCAAGTGGGGTGAGGACAGGAAATGGTACGAAGCCGCGGCGGGCAAACCGCCCAGGTGCCTGCGCTGCGGGAAGCCGCTGCCGCCGAAGCTCAGCCTTTGCGCGCTTTCGCGGTACATCGACGTGCAGATCTGTCCCGGCTGCGGCACTGAGGAGGCCATGCTTGATTGGGACGGCAAGGCGCTTCCGCTTTGGAAGTGGCACGCCGTCCTGACCGCCGGGGCATCGGTCGCGCCCGCCGAGGGCGAGGCAAGGCTTGTGCCGGTCTGCGGCTTCTCCGAGGTGTTCGAGCAGCCGCGCCGCGTGGTATGCGGCCATCCGAACGGATTTCCCATGAGCGAGCTTTGCTACGCCCGCGCGGACTATGACGGCTATCGCTGGCACACCACATGGACGCGCTGCAGGGAGTTGCCGAAGGACGCCGTGCTGATCGGCGAGGTGGACGGCTTCTACGACGCGCTGCTTGCGCTGCCGGAGTTTGAAAACCTCCATGCGCTCGCCAAAGCGTGCAAGAGCTATGCAGAGCTGCCGGCGGCCGAAGACCGCAGCACCTATAACCTCTTTGCCGAGACGCCGCATTTCTATGTGTGGCTCCGGCTGATCACCCGCGAGAGGGACTACAATCTCTACTGCCACTATTATTATAAGGAACCGCCCGGCGAAGACCGCTGAGCAAGCCACGCCCCGTCTGTTCTCGATTGAGAGCAGGCGGGGCGCGTTATCTTATGGGGGCATAGCTCTTGTCATAACGCACATATTATTTCTAAAGAAGTTGGCATAATTGTACAATAACGGTTTTTGCGATTCTTGCTGTCCCCATTTTGTATTTCATGCGTTTACATTATAGAGCACGCGAGGCAATAAGGGGGGGTGTATAGAAAACGTGTGCTCAAACTAGAAAAATATGAAAAGGAGTATCACATGAATAGAATACTGAGTTTTTTGCTTGCGCTTGTTTTTGCATTTTCTTTAGGCACGGAGGTTCTTGCAGCTACAGAGTCAGGAGGCAGAGAAAACGAAGAAACCGATTGTTTGGACAGTTTTTCATTCAACGTTAGTTACAACGAGGATGTTTCTGCTGGAATTGCGGGCGAAAGTAAAATGCAAACCCTCATGCTTACAGATATGCGTCGTCCTATGAACATGACGTTAAACTTTGAAAGCATAGATGGAGATTACTACCGCGCCTATGGCACAATTAGTTTGCCAAACGGAAACAAAAGCTATTCCGCAGAGGGAAATGTAAACCAGTATGTCCTGAAAAGTGGCTTGAGCGGTTATATCGGTAATCTAATTGGTGTGGTCGGTGGCGCAACAAACATCAATTTGACAATACATACTATACCGACAAAGAATCTAATGTTTGCATATGTAACTATCGGAGAGCTTTCGGATCATAGTAATATATCGACATTTACCTATGGTGAGATGTTCGATGAAATGAACGAATTAGTTGGCGCGTATGTTGAAAGCAAAAATGACGTTGCAACTAGCGAAACGATAGATTCTCAGACGTACAACCGCCGTGTTAACGGTGTAATGAAATCTGCGGATGATTACAATATTACATATCGAGATTGTAGATACGGAGTACGCATAGCATCGGGGCGCGGTAATATGACAGGGGGTAGGCCACAACGGCTTGCCCCCTACATATTTTAAGTTTATATTTTAATTATCACGATCACGCAAGCGCAAACTCAAAATATTAAGCCTTGACGTCAACGCCTTTTCGTATCAGTTGATTGCCGCTTTTAACAAGAGAACTATCAATTGATTCGCGGGTAATATTCTTGAGCGCGCCCTCCGGAACGCTCTTTCCAAGCTCCCACGAAGGATCGGCCGCCTTGCAGGCATCATAAAAAGCCTGTCGATACTGCCGTTCATACTGACCCAACGTCCAAGTGCCTTTCAGCCTGTCCTGAACAGGAGCACTTACCTGAAAGTCTTTGAATACCTCGGTTCGCCTGGTCGTATCGCCATTCGCAATGCCGCCTTCTTGTATGAAATGACGTTTCGTCTCGTCGAACATTTTTTGCCTTGCGCTTGCCGGTACATCAATGATTTGGTGTGCCTCGGTTTCGCTCACGCCCGTCCTGTCCATTCCCGCGACGCCGAACCCATTGAGCCGATTGCCGTTCGCGTCATACATTTGCATTTTATTCTGCATGATACGCTCACGCCCACCGAACATTTCATACATTTGCCGTTCCACAGGGGACATAGCGGCCTCGGCAGTCATAATATCCCCCAGACTGTCTCTGACGGCAGCTTGGTATTGTTTGCTGTTTTTGTTGATGGCTTTTATATTGAAGCTGCTTCCAATAGGATTGATTGCGGACATTGGTATTCCTCCCTGTCTATATTCTCATTCTTTATATATTTATCGGCAATCATAATCAAAAAATAACACTGTTAACAGAAAGAAAAGCTAATTCAAGATTGCATGATCTCGCACAAGCAAGCGCAAAAGAGTCTTATAATTGCTTCGTAGAATATCAGGAATTGGAAAATGTTTGGGTCAATCACTTTTTCTGTGGGATGTGGTCGCATAGCTGCCGTTCCCTGTCAAGGTATCGGCATTCGCCTCGCCAAAGGCGGCCTTGACAGGAAACGTCATCTATGCAGTTTGGGATGAAAGGGATGCAAGCATCCCTCTCCACAGGAAATGGCACTGGCATTTTGGTATGCAGCGGTCTGTCACACAGATTTTGTCTTTTGTTCAGACCATTTTCTCCATCAAATCCAGAAGCGCCTTCTTCTGGTCGGCGGTCAGCATCCCCCAACGCTCCAGCAACGCCTGCTGCTCGTCGGTCAGGGAGATCGTCGCGCCCTCCGCAAAGAACTGACTGAGCGAGATCCCAAACGCCGCGCATATCGTTTCAAGCGTCGAAATGCTCGGCACCGTATCTCGATGGAAAATGTTTGCGACCGTCGAGGTCGGCAGCCCGGTTTCCTTGACGAGCCGGTATTCCGTCCATCCGCGCTTTGCGTTCAGTTCTTTGATGCGATCGATAACATTCATACTACCACACCCTTTTGAAATCAGTTTACCTTTCATTTGAGATATAAAATAGAACTTATTATAGTTGCGCTTTCGCTCTCAAAAGAGTTATAATAGTAGATGCAGTTGAGCGGCAACCCTGTGATATGCGGCATGAAAAAATCACCGTGCCGGCTTTGGCACGATGATTTCTCCCGCATATCAACTGTTTTTCTTGGATGCTGCTTTGACAGACTACTTCTGTCCGCCCTTAAACTCTTCTTTCAGGCGGTCGATAATGTCCAGCACCGTCTTTTGCTGGCTTTCGGTCAGATCGTCCAGATAGAGGGCTGAGCGGTCGTCAATTCCCATGATGTAGTCAAGGGAAGCGTTATACAGAACCGCCAGCCTTTTGAGCTGCTCCACGCTCGGCGTGATCGTGTTGCACTCATAACCGCTGATCGTAGAGCGCGTGACCTCCAGACGATCCGCAACGTCCGTCTGCGACAGCCGCTTTGCCTCGCGCAGTTCCTTCAGCCGCAAGCCAAAATCATATATCACCGTCCGGCCCCCCTTTCGCCGGACTTATTTTACAAGAACGGGCGACAGTTACACTTTGTAGTATATCCGCAATTATGACATTTATAATTGACATCAATGCAGAAAACCCGTAAAATCATTGCGGGTTGCGAATCCGAACAATTTGCTGGAGGCAAGCTGAAATGGACAAGCAGCCAATCGACCTTGCGCAGTTCGCCGCGCAGTTCACGGAAACCGGGAGTTTTTCCGACCGCGTCTGTGCCTTTACCGGCCACCGTCCGCAGAAATTCCCGTGGGGCTTCAACGAGAGCGATCCTGCCTGCGTAGCCTTACGGGATACGCTGGCCGCGCAGATCGCCGCGTTGGTGGACGCCGGCTATACGGATTTTCTCTCCGGCATGGCGCTCGGCGTCGATCAATGGGCGGCGCAGACCGTCCTCGCGCTCAGAAAGAAAAGCCGGGGGCTTTTCGGGCTGGGGAAGAAAAATGCGCCGAGGCTGCACTGCTTTCTGCCTTGCGAGGGGCAGGACGCGAAATGGTCGCAAGCCTCGAAGGAGCTGTACCGCTCCATACTGGGGCAAGCGGATTCCGTCGTTTACGTCAGCCGCAGATATGACGACCAATGTATGCTCAGGCGCAACCGCGCCCTTGTGGATCACGCTGCGCTCGTCCTCGCCGTGTATGACGGGGAATATCGCGGCGGTACGGCGGCGACCGTCCGCTATGCGCGTGAGCAAGGCCGGGAGCTGATCGTCATTGGTCCCGTAACGCGGGCAGTCTCGCGGGAGAGCAAAAAGGAGGCGGTGCAATGAAGGCGCATCGTGGGTACACCCTGCGCTCGCTTGCGCTGATTGCCGCAGCTGCCACCGTTCTGCTCGCGGCGCGGGAGTACCGCCGCACCCATCCCCCGGAGCCGGAGCATTGTGCGCTCTGCGGCCGGGAGTACACCTGCCATGCGCCTGCGTTGCTGAATCTTGCCACGGGCGAAGTCGCGGAGCTGGAAATCTACGCCTTCGACCCGATGTTGCCTGATGAAATCGACAAGACACGCACAGGCTTTATGCGGCTTTCACGCTTAGCCGGCGTTCAGGTCTGCATGGAGGCGGGGCGTTCGGCGTCGGTGGTCTTGCCGGACAGGGCTGAGCCGATGGACTATTCCCTCTACTGCCGGAGCTGCCGCGCCCTGCTGTCCGAGGCGGGAACGCGCGGCTATGTGATCCTCGACCGTCATGCGCCGGACGCTTTGGCGGCATATCCCACGAAGATCGGCGCGGTGTGCTATATCAACGGTTATCGCGCGGTCGTGGAGAAGAAAACGATCCCCGCTTACCCCGGAGGCGAGGCGGAAATCGTTGAGGTCGTCGTTACAGCATTGGAATGAAATGCCATACCTGACAGGGATAGCTTCCTCGCGGCTGAGAAGAATAAAGAAAATTGGAATAATTACGGAGGAAACCTTATGAGCACGGAATACGTTGACTTGCCGGCACGCATCAAGGACAGCTTTCTCAATATGGACGCCGACATCGTGGTGGATCTGCGCGATACGGACCAAGAGTACCAGGATATCTACCGGCGCTATACGAAAATGAAAGAGGAGCATCCGTTTATAGACAACGTGCTGGAGGAACCGGGCGAGGTCTCGATGACCGCCGAGGAACACGCGACCTTTGTGGAATGTATGCGCCTCAGACGCAAATTGGACGACATGGAGCGCCTGCACATCTATTTCAGAGGACACACGGACGCCTTTGCCTATCTCAAGACGGTAAAGGCGATATGAACGCGACGGGGCCGGAGTTTTACCCCTCCGGCTCCCGCAGCTTGCGCAGCTCCTTTGCCATTTGTACGATGCACGCAAGCTCTGCGTCGGTCAGCGAGTCAAGCGCGGCGTCCGCCTGCCTGCGCGCGGTGCTCTTGCTGATGCTGTCAGCGCCGAAGATATACTGATCCAAGGAGATGTTGAGAGCTTTGGCAATGCGGAACAGCAGACCGACACTGGGAAACTTGCCGTAGTTCTCGATATTCTCCATATGCTTTTCACCGCGATCCACCTTTTCGGCAAATTGCGTCCGCGTCATGCCTAATTCTTTGCGCTTTCTTTTGATTTCCTGCCCGATCCGTCTGAAATCGAAGGAATTATCGTCGTTTACCATACAATGCACCACCCCTTTGCGTTGGTTCCATTGTATAGAATTGCCGGTTCCATTTGGAGGAGTTGACAATACCGATAACCGGCATTTTTAATTCCACTCGCAGGACTTACTTTTATTCATACAGCGCCGATATATAATAAGGAAGTAAATCGGCTTTTTTGGAACGCGGCTAAGGAGGCACAACACTATGGATCTATCAACGATTGGCTCGATCAACCAGTACGCGAAGGGCGTCGCTCTTAAAACGCAATGGAACCTGAAGAAGAAAAGCGGCGATGTGACCGGCCACAGCAAGGGGTTGGACGATTTTCTCTCGGTGAGCAGCGCCTTCTCAAAAACGCCGGAGGAAGCTGACAACGAAAAGCTGCAAAAGATCACAAATAAGGTCAATGTCGGGGCAAAGCTGACGGACAAGGAAATGGAATATCTCAAAGAGAAGAATCCCCAGCTCTATGAAAAGCTCCGTCAGATTGAAAAAGAGCAGAAAGCCTATGAGGAAGCCCTGCGGCACTGCAAGTCAAAGGACGAGGCGCAGCGTCTGCATATGGCGCGCGTGGGCGAGGCGATGCAGGCGGCAAAGAACGGCGACGGCACGGCGGCATACCGCATGAACCGCATGAGCGAGAGCATGACCGCGTTCACTGAGACGGACGATTATAAGAAGCTGTCCACGGAGGCGGAGCAGGCGTTGGAGCGCAAGGAGCAGAAAGAAGCGGAGCAGGCCGAGCAGGAGCCGAAGATCTCCAGTGCCGAGAAGACGGAGCAGACGGAAAAGACGGAAAAAGCGGAGGACCCCGCTCCGAACGAGGACACGGAGCCGGAAAAGGCGGAGCCTCACGCCGGGGACACCGCGGAGCCGGAAAAGCCCGCGAAGCCGGACGCGCCGAAGGCGGAGAGCGAGCGTCCCGCCGCAAGCGCCGCGCCGCACTTCGGGACGCAGGCGTATGTCACGACGCAGGAATCGGAAGTGCAGGAGAAGCGCCGCCGCTCGGCAATCGACGTGGAAGCGTAATGCTGGCATAGGAGGAGATTATTATGGCTGAAATCAGTTCGGTTGGAAACGGATTCTATAACTATTATCATGTAAAGGGCAGGACGGATACCACGGATGGTAAAGCAAGAACAATGTGGTATGACAGGGACTTGTCCAAAGAGGAAATCGGGAGCAGCAACGGCAGCACTCTTGACCGAAACCACGAGGGAGCTGATCTTTGCAGGAAGATCGCAGATACCTACCGGGGCGTTGCGGAGTCCAACAGGGCAAAATACAGAACGGCGCAGGAAGCGACCGATGCAATCTATGCAAAGTATAATTCTCTGAATTATAGTGGTTACAGCCTTGAAGAACGGCACGCAATGGCTCGTAATGAGGTCAGCATGACCCTCTATGGGACTGTTTCCATATACGATGTAAGGAAAGATCCACACCTTCACGGTGAAGTCTCAAAGAATACGCATAGCAGCGCCAACGAAAACGACGCCCGTAACTTCAACGCAAAAACGCTTGGCGCGCAAATCATGAATGTTTTTCGTAACAATGGGTTGAACACTTCTCTTATAAACAGCGGAGATTTTAAATTTAGCTTGAACGGGATGACGATGGAAGCGGTTGTACTGCCGGCTGATGAAAAAACAGCGACAGACAGCAGCTTGTTTCAAGCGATGACAGATGCGCTCAATACGAAAGATAATGCCAAGAAGTTATTTTACAATCTATTATATGATGGGAGTAAGCAAGGGATTTTGGCAAAAGATAGTCTTGCCAAGTTTAAGCTATACAGTGATTTCAAAGACATTACTGGGTTAGATATGGCGGAATTCAAGCAGACATCAACGGGATTTGTTGATAAACAGGGGCGAAATGCGACAGATATTTATAAAGAAGCTCTGAAGACGACAGACAAAGTTCCTGCTGGATTTGCGGGTGCGGCAAACAGTTATTTTCATTCCTTGGTTGATGATGCTATGCAATACAATATGGCAGAAACGCCAGACCTTGAAGTGTCTATGGAGTTGAAAGGTGGTCAGGTGTGCCTGAACAGCGCCAGCTCACATCTTGATGTGTACGCATGACGACTGCCCTTCCGCTACTTTGGGACGCAGGCGTATGTCACGACGCAGGAATCGGAGGAGCATGAAAAGCGTCGTCGCTCTGCGATTGACACCGAGGCATAACAGACTTGATACGACAGGATCGGCAAGATGTGTTCTACACATTTTGCCGATCCTAAATTGTTTGAAATTTTTTCCGACGTTTTGACGACCTCATTTGTATTAGTAGTGAAAGGAGGGCAACGCAATGTCAATATCTTTGTTGCGCGCGGACAAAGAGATTGCGGAAATATTCGAACGCCAGCATAAAACCGTCTATCGCGTTTGCTTTGCCTACATGAAAAATTCCTCCGACACCGAGGATGCCGTACAGGATACCTTTTTCCGGCTTATCAAGGCAGCTCCGGCGTTTGAGAGCGTTGAACATGAGAAGGCGTGGTTGATACGAACGGCGTCCAATGTTTGCCGAAACGCGCTGAAGCATTGGTGGCGCAGGCGTGAGGATATCGAGGACTATCGTGATATTCCCGCTGAACAGATCGAGACCGACGAGGTGTTTCAGACCGTCATGGAGCTTCCCGATAAGTACAAATCGGCGGTCTATCTCTACTATTACGAGGGTTATAACAGCGTTGAGATCGCGCAAGTTCTCAAAAAGCCGCAATCGACGATCCGAAACTATCTGCACGAGGCTCGTGCCATCCTTCGAGAAAGGTTAGGTGATGATTTCAATGAAAAATAAGCGCATCATGGAATCATGGGACAAGATCGAGCCGAGCAGTTCCGCGCATGACCGAATGCTTTCCGCAATACTGGAGCAGAACCGCTTGGAGCGCGAGAGAAAGGGAAAGGCAAACCGTATGGATAAGAATAAAAAGAGCGTTTGGGTAAAGTGGGGCGCCATTGCCGCCTGTCTGTGCCTTGTGATAGGCGGGCTGGCAATGTTAAGCAGCAAAAGGCCGGTCCCTCCCGTGCGGGCGGACAATCCCGAACAGCGCGGAGAAAATCTCCCAATGGTTGAAAGCACTGAGCAATCCGGAGATTATGCCCCGATGATTATGATAGACGGCACTATGTATGCAGACACCTATGAGCAGTACAGCGGAGCAATCAGCGATGCGGCAGTCCATCATAGTACCGCTTATGTGGACGGTCGCCCAGAACATGACGGCGAACAGAATTATGACCGTGAAAACGTAGAGTATATGGTCTTAAATCAAGATGAGGTAGTTTGCCGCGTTGACGGCATATGGCGAGTGTTTAAAAGATACGGTAGCACTTCTAATGAGGATGGTATTCAAAGCATGGTCAATGATTCGGCGGATGCCCCTGCCGATGAAATCTCCTATTCAGAGGCGCGCGCCTACTCCGGGGATATCCTTGATCTGCAAAACAGGATCAGCGCGGCAATGACAAACCACGAGTTGCCGTTTGTGACGTCCTCTATGATTTTGGAGAACCCCGACCGTATCCACGTCACCGTTACCACGACGGATGAAGACGCCATCGCCCTGCTAAAATCGTTTGACGCGACCGAAAAATTGCTGGAAATCGAGTATGTGACGGGAACCACCGCTGCGGAGGAAGCGGCTATCATTGACAGCCGTGGATGATTTGGAATTTTTGCGTTGCCCCGCCTGCGGCGGCAAAACGCGGGATAAGCTTAGGCCAGACACGGAGCTGAAGAGTTTTCCGCTGTTTTGTCCGAAATGCCATTTAGAGTGCGTGGTGGACGTGAAAGAACTGCGGGTAACCGTTCTTCGCAAGAAGGATTAAGGACAACCGATGGGCTTGTGCGCGATCACAGGCCCATCGGCTCCGCCTTTTCATAGATGCGGAAAAATATTTCTTAACTGCTATTAACAATTAAAGAAAATTAACGATATACATAGTGAGAGACCGAATCGTGCTTTGGAGGTATCGCTATGGATCGTGAAGAAATGCTCCCGACTGAGCGGGAATGGCTCATTATGGATGCCGTGTGGGACAGCGGCGACCAGCCCACGTCTGCTGAGATACTCAGCCGCATCGACGAGGCGGCGAAGCTGGACGCGCGGACGGAGCGCGTCCTGCTCCACCACCTTTGTCGGAAAGGGTTGCTCGGCTACGTTGTGGACGAGCATGACAGCCGCATGTACCACTACTACCCCCTGCGGATGCGGGAGGAATGCCTGCGCGAGAAAAGCCGGGATTTCGTTGACACCTATTTCCAAGGGAACAGCGGCGGCGCGGTGGCGGCCTTGCTGAAAAGCGCCCAATTCACCGACGAACAACTCAAAGAGCTGGAGGCGATCCTGAAAGCCCGGAAGGATGGCGAGGGCAAGTGAATTTCTGGTCGTACTGTGCGCCGCTCCGACTGACACTCTCCATGATCGACTTTTGCGCAGTATACTTTATGACGCTGTTGGGGCGCTGCGCGATTTTTTCCTTGCCTGTGTTGGGTATCATCCTGCTGCTGCGGAAAACCGCCCTACGGCGCAGTACATTCGCAAAGGGCGCGGTATGGGCGATGATGCTGCCGGTGCTGCTTGTGGGAAAGCTCAGCGTCTATTACAGCGGAAGCAAGCTGTTTCTTCCACTGCTCCTGTGGCAGAGCTGGTGTGCAGGCTATTGGTGGGTGCGCTATGGGTATCTGGCGGGCGTGATTGCCAGCTTTGCCGTGATGGTTCACCGTCGCCGGAAGCTCCATCGTATGCTGCGCGGCCTGCCTACGGAGACAATCGACGGACAG
>CACZPK010000098.1 GCA_902783035.1 Oscillospiraceae bacterium | reverse complement strand
CTACGCGGGCAACGCCGCGCGCGGCATGAGCTACATCGCGCTGCACAACGGCGGCGGCACCGGCATCGGCCGCGCCATCAACGGCGGTTTCGGCATGGTGCTCGACGGTTCCGAGCGCGTGGATACCATCCTGCGCATGTCGATGCCGTGGGATACCATGGTCGGCGTTGCCCGCCGCAGCTGGGCGCGCAACGAGAACGCCATGACCACCGCTGCCGAGTACAACAAGATGTATGAGGGCAAAGACCACATCACGATGCCTTTCGTCGCGGACGACAAGATCGTCGCGGACGCGCTCAAGAGCGTGGAGGGCTGAGAATTTTAACCCAAGGGGAGAGGGCGAATGCCCTCTCCCTTGAAAGGATTTTATATGAAAACTGTATTGATCCAAAATATCGGTATGCTTGCCACGCCCGAGGGGAAGTCTGCCCACCGCGGCGAGGCGCAGGGAAAAATCAACATGCTTCGTGACGCCTGGGTGCGCATCGAGGACGGCGTCATTGCCGCCGTCGGAACCGGCAAGGCCGACGCTGCGGGTGCAGAGGTCATCGACGCGGGCGGCAATCTGGTCACGCCGGGTCTGGTCGACGCGCACACGCATCTGATCTTCGGCGGCTGGCGTCAGAATGAGCTGGGCCTCAAGCTGCACGGTGCGAGCTATCTGGAGATTCAGAACGCCGGCGGCGGTATCCAGTCCACGACCAACGCCACGCGCGGCGCGACGGAGGAAGAGCTTGCGGATAAAGCGGAAAAGGCGCTCAATGAAATGCTGCGTTTCGGCACCACGACCTGCGAGGCGAAAAGCGGTTACGGCCTTGCCACCGAGCATGAGCTCAAGGCGCTGCGCGTGATCCGCGACCTGGACGAGCGCCATCCCATCGACCTTGTCGCAACCTTTATGGGGGCGCACCTCGTTCCCGCGGAGTATAAGCAGGATCGTGAGGCGTATGTCCGCCTTGTGTGCGAGGAAATGATGCCCAAGGTCAAGGAACAGGGCATTGCGAAGTTCTGCGATGTGTTCTGCGAGGCGGATACCTTCACCGTGGAGGAGGCACGCACCATTCTGGAGGCGGGCCTCAAGTACGGCCTGCGGCCCAAGATTCACGCGGACGAGATCGAGGCCATCGGCGGCAGCCAGCTTGCCGGGGAGATCGGCGCAATCTCTGCCGAGCATCTGATCGTCTGCCCGCCGGAGGGCATTGCCAGCATGGCGAAGGGCGGCACCATTGCGTGCCTGCTGCCTGCGACGAGCTTTAACCTCGGCGCGGTGTTTGCGCCCGCGCGCGACATGGTCAACGCCGGCGTGCCCGTCGCGATGGCGACGGACTTCAACCCCGGTTCCTGCCCGTGCCTCAACATGCAGTTCGTCATCAACCTCGGCTGCCTGAAGTACAGGCTTACGCCGGAGGAGGTGCTGACTGCGGTTACGCTCAACGCCGCCGCCGCGATCGACCTGGCCGACAGGGTCGGCTCCGTCGAACCGGGCAAGCTGGGCGACCTCGTGATCTGGGACGCGCCCGATCTAGACTACATCTGCTACCGCGTGGGCAGCAACCTCGCCAAAACCGTTATCAAAAAGGGAGCCGTGGTGTGAGCGGCGCAAAAGCGGGGCGCGAGGTGGATCGCACCGACTATATGATCCTCAACCTGCTGCAGGAGGACTGCCGCATGACGCTGCGCGCCGTGGGCGAGCGGGTCGGACTGACGCCGCCCGCCGTCGCGGAACGCATCCGCAAGCTGGAAGAGGAGGGCGTGATCGACGCCTACCGCATCCGCATCGACCGCACGCGGCTCGACTGCGGGATGACGGGTTTCATCATGGTTGCGCCGGAGCCGGAAAAATATACGGCATTCTGCGCTTTTTGCGAACATGCGCCGGAGATCACCGCCCACAGCCACGTGATCGGAAACTATAACGCGATCCTGCGTTTCGCCGTGCGGGACACAAACGCGCTGGATCAGCTGCTGACCAAGATAAAGACCTACGGGGACTCCCGCACCTCCGTGGAGCTGAAGACCTACTTCGGCGAAAAGGAGCTGCCCCTGCCCGGGGAGAACGGATGACTTTTCTTTTTTAAGTCCATGGGCATTTTGCTTTCCGGATAAAAGCCGGGGGGCGGAATTGAAAAAAGAAAGTCATTTACAGAAACCGGGCGTGAGGCTACAATAGGCTCGTAACAAAAAACAGCAGGGGCAAGTCCCGAGGCACACTTAAAAAATAAAAGCAGGAGGAGATCAACATGGGTTTCAAGTCCGACATTGAGATCGCGCAGGAGTGCGAAAAGCAGAAGATCACCGCCATTGCCGCAAGCGCCGGCATCGACGAGAAGTATATCGAACAGTACGGCAACTACAAGGCCAAGGTGGACTACAAGCTGCTCACCGACCTGAAGGATAAGCCCGACGGCAAGCTGATCCTTGTCACCGCCATCACCCCGACCCCCGCGGGCGAGGGCAAGACCACCACCAGCGTCGGCCTTGCCGACGCGCTGCGCAAGCTCGGCAAGAAGTCCGCCGTCGCGCTGCGCGAGCCGTCCCTCGGCCCGGTGTTCGGCGTCAAGGGCGGTGCCGCCGGCGGCGGTTACGCCCAGGTCGTGCCGATGGAGGACATCAACCTGCACTTCACCGGCGACTTCCACGCCATCGGCGCGGCGAACAACCTGCTTGCCGCGATGCTTGACAACCACATCCAGCAGGGCAATCAGCTCGGCATCGACCCGAAGAACATCACCTGGAAACGCGCGGTGGACATGAACGACCGCCAGCTGCGCCACATCGTCGACGGCCTCGGCGGCCGCATGCAGGGCGTACCCCGCGAGGACGGCTTTGAGATCACAGTCGCGAGCGAGGTTATGGCGGTACTGTGCCTTTCCAGCAGCATCACAGACCTCAAGGAACGCCTCGGCCGCATGATCGTCGGCTACACCTATGACGGCAAGCCCGTCACCGCCCATGATCTCAAGGCGGAGGGCGCGATGGCGGCGCTGCTGAAGGACGCAATCAAGCCCAACCTCGTCCAGACGCTGGAGGGAACTCCCGCGTTCATCCACGGCGGCCCGTTCGCGAACATCGCCCACGGCTGCAACAGCGTCATGGCGACGCGCAT
>CACZPK010000097.1 GCA_902783035.1 Oscillospiraceae bacterium | reverse complement strand
GTTGGTCCGCAGACTGCCGACATAGTCCAGAGTGAAGGTATCCTGCGGGTGGGATTCGCTCATGGCCATCAGCTTGTTTTTCAGAAAATAGCCGGGCAGCTTTTTCCCCAGATGAGTGATCATATTGATGGAGGAAAACAGCAGCCGGGCGTGGGTCTCGTCCATCATGGCTTTCATATCCTGCCGCAGCTCGGCCCCCAGCTCGCCGGTGCTCATGGCGCTGCATTCCGACGGATGGGCAGGGAGGAAATACGCGGAGGCACAGTTCTTGAAGGTCTTGTCCGCGTGAAGGAATTTCCGAAGGGAGGCTGGCAGCACCGCCATCACGACGCCGTCCTTCACCTGACATTCCTTTGCGATGACCTGACACAGCATGGCGGCGAGTCCCGAGCCGGGGGTGGCGCCGTTGGACTTGCACCATGTCAACAGCGCGCCGGTCTCGACCTTTACCGGGTAGCGGACCATGCGCGGACCCTTGTTGTTTCCCTGTTAACATATGCCTTCTCGCCATGCGGTCATGGGCAGGGCGAAGCGCTGTTCGGGGGTGCGCTGAACAGGAAGGCCGTGCTCCTTCATCGCCTGCTCCAACGCGTCGGCCAGGGATGCGATATCGCTGCACGCCAGACAAGTAATGCAGAATTGCCCATTATGCTCAATGATATTCAGGTGCAGGGTATTGCTCGCGGCGGGCTTACACAGGAAGCGCACGTCCAGGATCCGGTCGGCATAGTCGGTCTTGTGCAAGGAACCGATATAATCCACATAATAGGTGTCATGGACAGTGCCCATGAATGCGGCGGGCTTGCTGATCTCCTCCCGGTAGTCGGCGGCTTTCTCCATGCGCTCGCGATACATGACTCCCATCCTGTTATAGACGAATCGGAACAGATCGGGATTCATTTGCTGCTTCAGCACGCCGCGAAGCTGTGTGGCCCGCTGCGCGAAGGGCAGAGCGTCCAGAGGCGTACCGCTGACAGGCAGCATCACCCTTGAGGAACAGTTTTTGAAGGTCTCCTCACAGCCCAGCATCCGCCGGATGGACACGGGAATATTCGCCTGGATCGGCGCGTCCGCATCGGGATGAACGCGCTCCACGGCTTCTCCGACCAGCATGGCGATCATCACGGAGGGAGATGTGTTGTTTTCCTTCACAAAACGCATGAGCGCGTCAGAGGGCAGGTGGAAGCCGTGTTCCCGTACATCGCCGTCAGGATTGCGAACGATTTCCGGCAGGTGATATGGCGCGGCCTGTTCGCGTCTCTCCGGCATTTTGAAATCCGGCGAGACCTCGTACATTTTTGAACAGGGCTCGAAGGTTTCCGCTTCCGTCATCCGGGTTTGGTTCGTACGGATGCCGGCGTGATCGTATTCGACGCCGTCCTTGAGACAGTAATAGTGATACAGCACGGATTCCAGGAAAGCGTTGATGCCCTGGCCGTCGCAAAAGCCGTGGAACATGGAAAACCATGTTTTGTTGCCGTCCCAGGTCAGATCCAGCATATGGTAATTGGTTTCGCTGCCGCCCACGGCGCGGAGCTGCGGCGCGTGAGCCGCCTCCATGGGCAGCGGATCTTTGGCGTAATACACGGCGCCATGGTCGATCGCCAGCGTATCGCTCAGATAGGGCATCCGCTGAATTGTCCTGTCCAGGGCGCTCTGAAGCAGGTCTCCGTCGATTTCCTCCCGATGGCTCACCTCGATGGTGTAAACGGGAAACTCAACCGGTAAATAGAAATAGGGGCTGCCGGAAAGAGCCAGTTCCTTTTTCTCAAAACTCGGACGATTTTTGCTCATTTTTCATTTCCTCCTCATGATTATTTTATCGGCGCCGATCTTCCGGCAGCTCCGCCACAGGATCCAGGCGGGATTCATCTGTCTCTGATCAATCGTCTCCTTTGCTTTTAAGCAAGAATTCCCGGATGCTGAATTCGTTCTCGTACAGGAAATCCATACAGTAGACCGGCTTGCCGTCGGGATAATCGGTGTGGAAGTCGTTGACGGCTTTCAGGATGATCCTGGCGCTCATGGAGGTATCCCGCCGCTTATCAATGAAGTACTCCGCGCCGGTGTCGCTGAAGGATACCCGCAGCCATTCAGGCATCAGCGTGATCTTCACCCGGATGTTTCCGACTGCGGAGTAGGCGTCCGTGATGCGTTCGGTGAGCATCTCCTCCACCGCCAGGCGAATGGACATCGCGCGCCGGCTGCTAAAGCCGACGCCGGCGGCCAGCTCGCTGACCAGGCTGGTCACCGGCACAATGGCGTAGCTGCTGTTTTTCACCACCACGTCGAACACCGTCACGCCGCCCGCCAGCTCCTCGTCCACCGTCAGGCGTTTGATGCGCATGAGCATATCGGCGTGCAGGGCGCGTTGGTCCAGCTTGCCGTTCACATTCAGGGGAAAGCTTTCGTACAGGAAAACGTGGGACGGCACCTTGAACCGGGCGATCACGGCGCGTAAGGCCGCCTTGATCGACTCCTGATCGAAGCTCGCGCCGTTGTCGGTCATGGTGACACAGGCCTCCACGCTCTCTCCATAAATGGGGTGGGGCGCGCCCATGACCTTGGCTTCCCGGATGTTGTCCATCTGGTTGAGGGCGTTTTCGATCTCGGAGGGGGAGATGTTTTCGCCGCCCCGGATGATTACGTCCTTGATGCGCCCTGCGAGATGCAGGTAGCCGTCCTCGTCGAAATATCCCAGGTCACCGGTGTGCAGCCAACCGTTGGCGTCAATGGGCTGTTTTTCCTCCGGCAGCTTATCGTAGCCGTTCATCAGGTTGCCGCCTTGGGCCACCACCTCGCCGATCTCGCCCTGACCGAGAAAGCCCCCCTTACCGTCCGAAATGCGGATGTCCAGCCCCCGGATGGCCTTGCCAACGGTCTGCGCCCGCTTTTCCACCAAGTCGCCTGGGCGCACCATGGTCAAGGGCGCGGCCTCGCTCTGGCCGTACATATTGACAAAGGTGGCGTTGACAAACTGCAACTCCAGCCGCATCATCTGCACCGGGGTGGACATGCCGCCCGCGATCATGCACAAGTGAAGGTGCGGCGCCACGTTATCCTCGAAACCGGGGGCTTCCGCCAGCCCAAGGTAAACCGCGCCGACCGCCGCCATATCCGAAATGCGGTACGCATCAATCTCCCGTGCCAGCGTTTCCGGCTTGTAGTCGGCACACAGGCACACCGTCGCGCCGCGGCAGAGATACGCATAACTCATCAGCAGGCCCAGAATGTGGAACAGCGGCACAGCCACGCACACGCTGCGGCCAGCGTACTCGGCAACGTTTCCGTTGAACGCGTCGGCGTCAAAGGTCAGGGCGCGCTGGGATATCTGCACGGCCTTCGGGCGCGAGGTGGTGCCGGAGGTGAAAATGAGGAAGGCAGTATCATTCGCCTCGGATTCGCCGCGCGCGTCCGGCACCTCCCCCACATCCGGGAAGGCGTGCCCAAGATCCAGCGAGGCGGGGCGGATATCCATGCAGTGCTCTTCCGGGATCCCCGCCATCGAAGCCAATGCCTGCATAGCGTTTGGATCCTTTTTCGTCTCCCCGTTGTCACCGCAGAGCAGAAAGCCCGTCTCCGTCATGGTCAGCAGCTCGGCGGCGTCGGCACAGCCCATGCTGTAATTTACCAGCACGGCGGTGCCGCCCGCGCGGACGATGGCAAAGAACGCGATGAGCCAGTTGGCGGAATTGTAACCCCACAGGGCAACCCGGCTGCCTTTCCCAACGCCCATCTCTTTCAACTTTCGTGTGAGTCCCCGGATGCCCTTATGCATATCCTCATAGGTACAGCTTCCTCCGTTTCCGACAATAGCGGGACGGCCGGGATAGTCACGGCAAAGCCGCATGGAAAACAAATCACTTTTCATCGTTCAACCTTTATTCTTTCGTTTTTTTACAGGTCCCAACGTACCCTCCTTCAAGTGCATGCGCCGTTCGGATCCGCCTACTGTTTGATATCGTTCAGTATTATACAGAAATAAACATCAAGGTGCAAGCATGATTTCCCTCGGCATTCCAAGCCACGTCATTGTAGCCTGTCTCATACTATTGAACGCTTTGGGTTGGTAATTTGGAATTGCGAAATTTTTGCAAGAACTCCTTCATTTTTGCCGAAAATGAAAGACAAAATACCTATTTTGTTCAGTGTTTGCAGTTGAGATTCTCACCAAAGCATCTCCTGCTCGATTTCAACACCTCCGCGCAGATAAACGATCAGTTTGTCTGCTGACACCACCTTGACCATATCCACGAGCTGCCGAATCATGCTCTCATCCCATTCTGTGATCTTGCTGCTGCTTGATTCCAGCACGTCTACCGCAGTGTCGAGCCGCTTGGCTGCGGCGTTTTCGTCCTTTTCCAGCTCCAGATACCGTTCTTTCTCTGCTTTCAGCTCTGCCAGCTCCTCGGTGATCCTCTGGAAGTCCTTTGCGCGTTCGGTGATATCCTCGGAGTCCTGCATACTGTCGAAGAGATATTGGAACTCCTGCTCACGCGCCTTGATCTTGCGGTCGATATCCTCAACAGTCGCCCTGTCAGCGCGTTTCACGGCAAGCTCGATTCGCAGAGCTTCGGTAACCTCGTCAATCAGTTCGCATTTGGGCGACATACTCGAATTGATTGCAGCAAGGATACTTCTCTGGAGCGGCTCTTCATCCAGCGTGGGGGAGTTATGGCAGTAACGGGAACCATAGTCCACTCTGCTGATGCAGCGCCAGACAATTCGCGTCATCGTCTTTCGCTTCCAGGTGCAGCGCTGAAACAGCGTTCCGCATTCGCCGCAGACAAGGCGGTCGGAGAGGGCATACTTGCTTGTATATGAACCCATCCCTGTCGACGCCCGCTTGCTCGACGGGCTCTTCGCCGCCGCTCGGCGCGCTGTTTCCGCTTGCACAGCGTCGAAAGTCTCTCTGTCGATGATTGCCTCGTGGTTGTTCTGGATACTGGAAAGCGAAGAGAGCTCGAAACAAAAAGCACGATGCTGAGATTACTGAACGCTTTGAAAGTCGCGGTTGGACTGTCCTTCGAATCTGGGAATGTGAGTTGAAGAAAGCAAACAGAGTTTCTTTGGAAGAAAAGCTAAAACAGCTCAAATAGCCAACGGTAGGATGCAGATACTGGTAGGACGAGTATGGAAATATTCCTCTCTCTCAAGGATGCGAACCATTTTGAGGTGTCTGGAGGAAATAAATCGAAATAACGGCAAATCATAAAGCAAGAACAGTAGCAAAAGCACCGTGAAACCTTCGTTTCACGGTGCTTTTTTGGTGGACCTGAAGGGATTCGAACCCACGACCTTACGGATGCGAACCGTACGCTCTCCCGAGTGGTACGGAGGTCCCGGAATCCTTTGCATACGATGCAGGCAGCCTTGGCGCCCTTTTTGAACTCCTCTGGAAATCAAAAAGGGCGCCACCTTGTTGAATCGTCATGTTCAACAAGCTGACGCCCAAAACTTTGGCTATCTGCAAATATTTCTTTGACAACAGTGTTATCTGTTTCTCCTCTGTACAAGCGAC
>CACZPK010000096.1 GCA_902783035.1 Oscillospiraceae bacterium | reverse complement strand
CGACCAGCCAAATGATTTCTCTCCCTTTAGGGCTCGCTGTCTGCGGGCCCGTTTTTCACGCCCGTTTGACGCTTACAGTTCTTCCGCGGGCAGCTCAACTGCATATGAAAAACAGCGGAGCCGGTGCGCATGATGCACATCGGCTCCGCGTGCTTCTTTTGATCTTCCGTTGGATAGGTTTTTCTCTCCGGTCTTACTTCACAACCGTCTCGCAAAATCTTTGGAACATCGCCGCGACCTGCGCGCGCGTCGCGACGCCCTGTGCGTCGAGCGTGATGCTGCCGTCCGCATTTTTCGTGCCGCCGATGATTCCCGTGCCGACCGCCCATGCAAGCGTCCGCTGCGCCCACGCGGACACATCGCCGCTGTCGGGGAAGTTGCCGAGCTCGCCCGCCGCGCTTACGTCGCAGCCCTTGTAGCGTGCATAGTTGTAGAGCATGACCGCGAGCTGCTCGCGCGTGACGGGATCGTTCGCACCGAACCGTTTGCCGTAACCGTTCACAATGCCGCGCTCTGCCGCCCAGGTCACGGCGGGCGCATACCAGCTTGCGGCATCCACATCGGAAAATGCCGCCGTATTGCCGCTCGGCTC
The DNA here is from genome assembly GCA_902783035.1 of Oscillospiraceae bacterium. GTDB lineage: Bacteria > Bacillota > Clostridia > Oscillospirales > Oscillospiraceae > Hominicoprocola. Next base: position 20,525 of record CACZPK010000096.1, on the reverse strand, counting down.
CGCGCCATCGAGGTTAAAGAGCATCTGCGCGATCATGGCACGGGAAGTCGTTCCGCCCGGCGCGAAGATGCCGCCCCCATGCCGTGCATGATGTCGCGCTCCACCGCCCAGCGCACATAGCCGATATACCAGGCATCCGGCTTCAGATCGGTAAACTGTGCCAACACGTCACCCGTGTCAAAATTCTTCCGGAATTCCGCCTGTATCTCCACGCGCCCGCCCGGCATGACAAAGGTATAGACGCCATTGCCTTTGGCGTTCAGGTTGACGGCCTTGCCGTTCTCGCGTCTGACCGTCAGGCTTGCAAGGCCGTAGCCCTCGTCCGGCGCAGCGGTCAATGTGATGGTTCTGCCCTCAACCGCGGTCGAGGGATCGACCAGGATCTTGCCGCCCGGCAAGATCAGCGGCGACTGAATCCGCTGGGAAAGCAGTTCGGGCTTCTCCCCTCCGTCGTCCTGCGTCGAACCCGCAGAGCCGGTTCCCTGCCCAGGCAACGGATTGGGGGCAGGTATCGGCGTGGGAAGTGCATGGGCTGTGAACAGTGCGGTGTATACCATGTTGCGGGTCACCGGAGCGAGCCGCTGCGAACAGCCGAAGAACCTGTAGGATGCCACCGCGTCATTTTGCCGCACCGGTGTCGCACCGTCATAGCTTGCCGTCTCGCCGTGGAGAACGCGGTCGGTTTCCAGCACCGCGCCGTTGTAGTTCATCCACGTCACCGTGTAGCTCGGCTTTGACGAAGCATACTGCGCCGTGTACGTCGCATCGGCGGTAACGGCGTTCGGTGCAGGCGACCAGCCCGTGAACGCATAGACGCCATTGTTGTCGGCAGGTCTTGCCGGGGCGCGTCTTCCATAATTGGGCGTTTTGCCGTACTCCACCTCGTCGACGCGGATCACCGTGCCGTCCCAGTTTTTCCACGTGACCCGGCAGGTCTGGGTGTAATCGGAAAAGTCCGCGGCATAATCCGCGTTGCCCGTGACGCGCGTGACCTTCGGCGTCCAGCCAAAGAAGGTATAGGTGTGTCCCGGTGCCGTCCTCGTCGGCGTCGCGCCGCCATAGGACGGCATACTGTCGTAGGCGACATTCCGGTCGGTTTCCAGCACCGTGCCGTCGCTGTCCTTCCACGTCACGGTATAATTGCGCGGCGCCGCGGTGAAGGTTGCCGTATAGGTCACGTCGTCCGTTACGGCGGGCGACCAGCTGCTGAACGTGAAGTCCTGTGCCGCGGTGGACGTCTTTACCGGCGTCATGCTTTCATAGCTCGTCGCCGTACCGTAGGCAACGCGGCGATCGGTTTCAAGCACCGTGCCGTCGTAGTTTTTCCATGTCACGGTAAAGGTATGCACGACCTCCCGGAACTGCGCCGTGTACGTGATAACGGAATCCGTGCCGCTCACCGCTTTGACTTCGGGCGACCAGCCGGAAAACTCATAGGCTTTCAACATATTTTCCGGCGGTTTGGTCGGAGCAGGTCCCGTGTAAACAGGCATCCGGCCCGTTTTCACGGACGAAGCCGCAAGCTGCGCACCATTCCAGTTCAGCCACCGGACCTCACGGGTCTGCGCCTCCCACTCGGCGTAGAGCGTGGCGTCACCGGTCGCGAAATACTCCGCCCCGGCGGCATAGCGCGTACCGCCGCCGTCCCACGCGGTATTCCAGCCCAGAAAATCGTAGCCCATGCGCACGGGTGCAGCCGCCAGCGCCATGTTTTCGCGGTTTCTTGCGTTGCCGTCCGCGATCGCGCCGCCGCCCTGCGGGTCAAACGTGATCGTGCAGTCGCGCGCTCCGCCGGAGATCAGCAGATAGAAGTCGGAGAGCTGGAACGTATCCCCGCCGCCGACGCCGTTGAAGGTCAAGCGGAAGTAGCAATACTCCTGCACATTGGCAATGGGCATGCTCAGCGCCGCGCAGTTCGCCGACGGAAGACTTGTGTCGTCTGAAACGCGTGCGAGGACGACCCAGTCGCCATCCTGACTGTTCTTTGCCTCCAGCGTCCAGTTCCTGGGCTTGCTGTCCGGATACTGCTGCGTATCGTCGGCGGTCACCAGCACATAACCGCAGGGACAGATGTACTGCGGCGTTGCGAACTCGACGGAAAATGCCTGTCCGCTCTGCACGCCGCTGCTCATAACGCGCCACTTGGTAAGCGCGCCGCTGCCGGCGTCGAAAAGCCGGGCGTATTCCTCGCCGGCGAGGCCCGTGAAGCCGGGCGTAACCGAAAGCGGGATATAATCATAGTACGGCGAGCCTTTGATCCAAGAGGCATAGAGCTTTGTGCCGCCGCACACCGTGGCGCGGTCGACATAGGCGACGCCGTTTCCGTCCGCGCGGGTGTTCCAGCCCGCGAAAACGTATCCGTTGCGGCTGTAGGTGCACGCGGGAAGCGTAAGCCCCTCACCCTTCAGGCAGAGGATCGTTCGCACCTCGCCCGTGCCGCCGTTGGGGTCGAGCGTGACTGCCTCGCTCAGGCTGCGCAGAAGCGGATACTGCTCGCCCATGCCCCAAACGCCGGTAAAATCAAACCCGGCAAAGCTTGTCTGCTTCGCGAAATCCGTCTCCGGAACAAAACCGCCGGACACAGTCGCGCCGGAGTTGTTTCCGATCAGCGCAGCCGCGCTTCCCGTAAGCGCGTAGCAATTCGTCACGCCGCCGCTCGCCGTGCCGGCCACGCCTCCGGCATATATGCCGCCGCTGTTGGTGCCGGATCTTACAGCGCCGCAGACCGCAAGGTTGCGCACCGTGCCCTTTTCGCCAACGGTGCCGAACAGTCCCGTCGTCGGGATAACGTTGGCATTGAGTCCCGTGATGGCATGCCCCTGTCCGTCAAACGTGCCGTTGAAGCACTTGTTGCCGTCGCCGATGGCCGTCCACGCCGCGTTCGCAAGGTCGATGTCCGCACAGAGCAGGACGGTCGCGTTCTTGTGGTCGTCGCCGCCGTTGACCGCGTCGCGCAGCGCGCCCAGCTCTGCCGCCGAGGTGATGATGACCGTGCGCGGCACGGGATCGTCCGGTCTCGGTGTGCTCGGATCGACGTGAGGATCCGTGGGCATAACGGGCTCGTCCGGCACGATCGGCGAGGGTGTAACGTTGATCTGGTTCTCATTTTCGAACCGGAGAATGGGGCCGTTTTTAGCGCCATGGAACTTCTGCGTGCTGCTGATGATCCAGACATTGTTGAAATCCCAGCCTTGTGCCGTGAAGTTGCTCGCGTCGCTCATGTTCCCCTCTGACAGCCACGTCCACTCACCCGATTTGCTGCGACTGGTATAATTCCAGAAGGTGGCATTTGCGGAGCCTTTGATATTACTGGAGAAACAGTTGTGGAGGTGTCCGGTTTTCACCTCGTTGTCGCCTACGTTTCCAACGAGCTTGAACGCATTCCCCGCAACCGCCGTGGTGTCAGGATTCGGGTCTGACCAGTTGAAGCAATACCACAGGTGCGCACCGACGCTCAGTTTCCCTGCGATGCCGCCTGCGTTTTCATAGCTCACGATCTTGCCCGTATTGTAGCAATTTTCAATTTTTGAGGGGCCGCTCGCCTGACCCACGATGCCGCCGCAATACGACGCGGCAGTCACCTTGCCCGTTCTCTCGTTGGCGCAGTTGCGAACCATGCAGTCGTCACTCAGGTAACCGGTGATCCCTCCGACACAGTCTTTACTGCCGGACACTGTGCCGCGGTTGACGCAGTTCTCAACGAGGCTCTTCGCCTGCTCTCCCACAATACCGCCCACACGGCTGTTGCCCGATACCTTGGCGCCGGAGCCGTTGGTGCAGCCGGTGACGCTGTAACCGCTCCTGCTTTGGTCCGCATGCGTGCCGGCGACGCCGCCCACATAGGTTTTGCCCGACACCGCACCGTTGTTGACGCAGCCTTTGACCGTATAGTCGACAGCCTGGCCGACGATGCCGCCGACATGATTCTTTCCGTTCACCGCACCGCTGTTGGTGCATTTTTCAAGTTGCTGCCCGAGGGTTCCGCTCGCGGAATTCTTCCGGGATAAGCCCGCAATTCCGCCCACGAGATTCTCCTGCCCGGTCACCGCGCCCTTGTTGGCACAGTCGGAAATCGCACCGACGTTTTCACCGATCACGCCGCCGACGCAATTTTTACCGCCCACCGCAGCGGCGTTGACGCACTCGGTCACCGTGCCGGTGCTCAAGCCGGAAACGCCGCCGACGTATTCATAGCTGCCGGCAATCACCGCGCCGCTGTTCTTGCATTTTGTGATCACGGAAGCAAGGCAGTCCCCGGCGATGCCGCCCGCGAAGGCATTGCCCGCGTCATTGTTCTCGCCGGTGACTGCGCCGTGGTTTTCGCAGTTCACGACCGTACCCTTCGTCATGCCCACGACGCCGCCCTTATAGTGCCCGTTGCCGGTGACCGTGCCGCGGTTAACGCAGCCGTCGACGGTCGAGGTACCGTCCGAATAGCCGTTCACACCGCCGATGGAATTGCCGTCCGCCGTGATTGCGCCTGTGTTCTCACAACCCTTGAGGGCGCTCGTGTTTCCGCACACGCCCGCGACACCGCCGACATATGTCTTGCCCTTCACCGCGCCGCTGTTGACGCATTTCAGGGCGTCGGCCATTGCGATCTCGCCCGTCACACCGCCGACCTTCGTCTCACCCGTCACCGCGCCGCTGTTGACGCAGTTTTTGAGAACGGTGCCGTTGGTCGCATCGCCCACGACGCCGCCGACCCCCGAGCCCGTGCCTTCGACGGCGGTTCCCGCCAACGTTCGGCAGTTCCGCACGATGCAGTCCGTGCCGGTATAGCCCACGACGCCGCCGACGTAGTTGCGTCCGCTCACCTTGCCGGAAAACGTGCAGCTCTCGACCGCGCCGTAGCTCGCGCCGGCGACACCGCCGATATAACTGTCAAATGTTGCGGAAGCGAGCACGTTGCCGGTGACGTTCAGGTTTTTGACCGTGCCGCTGACCGTTCCGAACAAGCCGCGATAGTTCTCCCCTTCGCAAATATACAGGTTCGAGAAGGTGTGGCCGGCGCCGTCAAAGACGCCGCAAAACGTGATGTCTCCGGCGCAGCCGATGGGCGTCCAGCCGACCTCCTGCCCGTTGAGGTTTGCACCGCAGACGCCGGAGAGATCCAGATCGGCGGTAAGCAGAAAGTACTCGCCCGCGCGGGCGTTGCCGCTGTTGACGCTCTCCGCCAGCTCTTGCAGCTCCGTAACGGATGTGATCTGCCACGGATTGCCCATCGTGCCGTCCCCCGACGCTCTGGCGGGCGAGCAGACGGCGCATATCGTCAACAGAAGCATGAGCATCATCGCAACGGTCAAAGGCAGAGAATGGTGCTTATGTATTGCGTACATCGTTTATTTTTCCTCCGCTCAAATCGCCGTGCGCTCACATTCGGCATTCTCCAGCGCGTCCGTCACCGCATCCAGCGCGTCGTCCAGGCAGGTGTGCAGGCTCAGCAGCTCCGCCTCATAGGTCAGCCGCCCGTACTCCGTGAGCACATAAACGCTTCCGCACGCCCCCGTCTCCTGTTCGCTGACGATACCGTTCGCTTCAAACCCATCAAGGAGCGTGTTGAGCGTTCCCGGCCAGATGCTGATACGCCCGTGCGAACGATTAAAGATGTAGTCCAGCAGCTCGACCTTGCTTTTGCCGCCGGTAGAAAGCGCCATCAAAACATAAAATGCAGATTGTATCATGTCATTTCTCTCCTGTTGTAAGATTGTTTTCTTCCTTCGCCTTCTTTTTTGCCCGCTCATGCCGCAGCAGCACCGTGATCGCAACGCCCAGCATAAACGCAACCACGGCCGTCAGCACATAGCCGCCGACCATGTCGCTGAGCAGCGACGCGCCGGTCATCATACCCGTACCGGGGGCGTGGGGCGTGACGGTCTCCAGCGCCAGCAGCACCGTCAGTGCAATAGACAGCGCCGACCATGCCGCCGTCTGCCGCCTTTCTTTCTCCCGCCGCAGCGCTGCCGCGCGCCTGTGTATGCCGCAGAGGAACTGTTCTTCTGTCCGCATCGGCTTTGCCTCCTCAAAAGTCCTTCTACTGATATAGATACCTGAGATCGCAAAAACCCCAAAAAATTTTATCATCCCGGTCTCCGCACGCGGCGGAAACCGGGATGCACAAAGGCTTTATGGGATTTTCTTACGCTTTGCGAAAGCGTCCGCCGAACACGGCGACCAGCGCGGCAGTCATCACAGGCAGCAAATACCCCGCAAACGCCGCCGCGCCCGCCTGTGAAACGAGCAGGTTGTAGACCGCGTGGTAACCGGAGGCGAGGCCGAGCAGTCCCAGGGTACCCGCGACGCGCAGGTAGGTCCTGTCCCACAGATACGACAGCCCCGCGGCAGTCATCACACCGCAGATGACATGCATCGCGCCCGCGCCGAAGCCGCGCACGAGCAACAGGGCAATGTTCCCCGCGCCGCTGCCGGTGAGATAGCAGACGTTCTCAAACGTGGCAAAGCCGATCGCAATCAGCAGCGGCGCGGCAAGGCAGACATAGATGTTTTCGATGTAATTCATGCGTTCACCGACTTTCGCACGGCGGGGAGCAGCAGCACAGCGCTCACGGTGAGCAGCGCGTCGCCCAAGTCGTGGACGATGGCGGCGAGGTAGGCGGTCAAACGCTCACGGTATCGCAGCGCAAGGGTGTCGAGCGCGGATACATCCCCCGCGAGATACGCGCGGTACAGTTCGTCGTCCGACACAAGCCTTCCCCCCTTTCCGCACGGATGCACTCATATTGAGGCGGCGACAGAATTCCAAGCATTGTATTGCATTATAACAGATTATGTCGAAACAGCACAACCGCTTTTACCGATATTCGGCGCTTTTGCCAGTTTGAAGCAAAAAACGCGTATCGCTGTTTGTAGCTTGCGTTACACGTCCGATTCATGACAAACCCCCACCGCATTGGGCCGCAAATAAAATGATGCCGGCGAAAAAGCAAACAGAAATCGACCGACGGGCAGGCAGCAGCTCACTGAAATACACAGCACAAAAAGGCAATGGGCTTTCACCGAATCGCCCATTGCCTTTTTATCATCACATATGCCGTTTGCCGCTCAGACGCGGACAATATAATCCGCCTTGCGCGGCTTTGCCTCCGGATGCGGTCCGTCCGCGTAGCCCAGGGCGACAGACGCGACGCCGACAAGGTTCTCGGACAAACCCCATTTACTGAGCAGCTCCTTGCCCTCCGGCAGCTCAAACATCTGCTTGCAGCGGTGGATCCAGCAGGAGCCGAGTCCGGCGGCATAAGCGGCGTTCAGGAGATTGGTGCAAACCGCCGCGCCGTCCAGCTCATGCGTCACGCATTTATCCGTTTCAAAAACCAGCAGGACCGTGGGCGCACCGTAATAGGGCTTTGCGCCCGTGTTGCCGAGAACGGCGGCATTGAGCTTGTTGACTGCTGCAATATCCTCCGGCTTCTGCACGACGACGATCTGCACGCCCTGCGAGCCCGTACCGGTCGGCGCGTATGTGCCGGCCTCCAGCACGGCTTGCAGTTCCTCTTCCGTGATCTGCTCCGCCTTATATTTGCGGATCGCGCGGCGATTCTTCAAAACTTCCAAAGCTTCTTTTTTCATGATGTGTTTCCTTTCAGACAATAGATTTTGCAAATTCGGTGGCCGCAGCCAGGTCGTCCGCGTTCGGTCTGCCCTTGTGGAGCCCCTTGAACTCGCCCTTGCAGTGGAACTCGCGCTCGTCCATGGGAATGCCGACCTTATCCGCCTCGGCCTTCACCTTTTTATAGGTGGAATTCAGCATCGCCGCCGAGCCGAAGTTCACAATACGGCCAATCTTATTTTTGTCCAGCTTCTGAATAAACGCCCGCACTTCGGGATCAATGCTGAACGCATAATAGGAATTGCCGAGGAACAGGATATCCACCGGCTCCTCAATGGGTGCCTCCAGCGGAAGCGCCTCTGTGCCGACGGCCTTCGCCACGGCCTCCGCGAGGCGCTTGGTGTTCCCGGTCTTTGTGTAATATCTCACCGCAATGTTCATCTGTTTACTCCCCTTTGTATGTTTTTTGAGGCAAAGCACCTCGCGATCGTTGACGCGGCCTCCACTGTGCAGCGGTCTCCTTCATTTGATTCAATTATATTTTATCAAATATAATAGTCGTTGTCAAGAGTTTCTTTTAAGGCGCGCAAACCCCCGGTTGTTCATGATTTGCACTCCTTTTTCAGTTTCTTTGCCTGCCGCTGTCGCAGCAAACGTCGGATATTGGGCGGTGGATTCGACGAGGGAAAAATGAACGGGGCGATTTGGTTTCCGTAAGGGCGCCTAAATTCTTAAATTAACGTCTTGACATGCGACCGCTCGTTCGCTATAATGTGTGAACGATCGGTCGCATTTGTGTGTGAAAGCGCATTGCACGCCACAGACTGCATCGGCACACATTCGCCTGTTTGACCGGCAACCGGGGCAGACGAACGGTGCCATGGCACAGAGCATGGTGTTCAGCCGACGTTGTGCCAAAAATACAGTGGAAACGAGAAAACAGGAAGAACAATTTTGAATAAGGGGGAATTGCACATGAAGTGTATCAACAACGCAAAATGGTGGTCTCTTGCGGCGCTTTTGCTGTTCGTTGCCGCGACGTTCCAGATCGCAAGCAGTCATTTTATTCCGGGGGCAGTTTTCTTTGGAGCCGCGTCCTGCTTCACAGCCGCAGCCGGCAAATACCGAAAACAAGAGGCGGCTGGAAAGGGGCAGCCTGATGAGAAAACCGGATCGCACGAGGCGTAAGGCACCGGTTGTCATCGACACACATAATGGTTTGGGAGGAACAAATGCGGTTAAAGCTGGTCAGACCGTCCCCGGAATATGCCGGGCAGGTCATGAAATTCAGGGCGGAGATGCTTGACAGCCACGATACGCTCGACGGATGCGCGGGGCTTGAGGAGGTTAGCTCCTTTGAGGAATGGATCGACTTTGAAAACCGGCTCAAGTGCAAATACGGCGCCGGATATACGCCTTCAGAAGTATTTCTGGGCATACGTACCGAAGACGACAAGGTTGTCGGCATCATTGACTACAGGCATCCTCTGACTCCCTTCCTGCTGCGATACGGCGGAAATATCGGATACAGTATTCTGCCGTCGCAGCGTCGGAAGGGGTATGCCGGTGAGATCTTGAGGCTGATGTTGTGCGTCTGTCGGGAATATGGCGAGGAACGCGTCCTGCTCTGCTGCGACAAAAACAACGTAGCTTCCCGCAAAACGATCCTGAAAAACGGCGGGCAGCTGGAAAGCGAAACAGCAGATGATGTGGGAATTGGAAAAAGCGGGATCATACAGCGGTACTGGATTGTCCTGTAATATATACCGATATCTATTTGAAAGCAGGCAAGTCCGCTTTCACCGGCATCGGTGCACAAAGCAATTGCACAATATATAAAACGCCTGATTCCTTACGAAATCAGGCGTTTTTGCGTACGCTTGCGGTCAGCTTCGCACGATTTGGGCGCTCCGCATTCTCCTTATTGGGAAGCCTTCTCGTCGCCAATAAGCAGCTGTCCGCGAATGAGTGCGCCGTTTTCAACATCCATAACAAGCGTGCTGATGTTCCCCCTCACTTTAGCGCTCGCCTTCAATTCAACATACTCCCCGGCAATCAGGTTCCCATCAACCGCACCTTCGCAGACTATACCGGACGAGCGGATATTGCCTTGTACGACAGATTGTACGTCGACTGTAACCTCTCCGCGAACGGTAATGTCACCCTTGATCGCCGCGTTGAGCAATTCCAAATCGCGTGCCGCGATCGAAGCATCGCCCAGCTTATGAATGGAGACCTTTCCCTCAGAAATGATCTCGCCTTTGACCTCGCCATCTACCAGCACATCGCCGGGAGCGGTTATCGTACCTTCAAACACGGTTCCGGGCGCTAAATAAGTCTTTGAATCTTTCAAAACAGATCCTCCAAGCGTTGAAAAATGCCAGTTCATTGTAACACAAACATGTAAAAATGCAAGTGGAAGAAGCCCATCATTGCGCGGCTAAATGTAGGGCTACAATCCGCGCCTGCCGTCCGCTCGCTGTGATTGCGATACGGCGAAAAGCATGCTATACTGGCTACAAGAGCGCTGCATGCAGGAGATACAGTCCATGAACGAGCGAAAAGATGTTGCGCTTTCTCCATTTCAGATCGAGGACCGCGAACAATTTATCCTTGACAATCAGGAGGCCCTATGAGACTTTTTATTGCCATTGCGTTGGACAGCAATATCAAAGATGCGCTGACGGCGGTACAGTCCACGCTGCGCGCGCATCGCGTCGGCGGAAACTATACCAAAATCGAAAACCTGCACCTGACGCTTGCCTTCATCGGTGAGTACGGCGACCCCGGGCACGTGCTGGAGGTTATGCGCACCGTGCCGTTTGCGCCGATTCCCATCCGTTTGGAAGGGTTCGGCAGCTTCGGTGATTTATATTGGTGCGGTCTTGCGCAGCAGGAAAAGCTGGCCGCTTACGTCAAGCGTCTGCGCCGCGCGCTGGCGGAAGCAGACATTCCCTTCGACCGCAAGCGGTTTTCGCCACACATCACACTGCTGCGGAAGGCATCCTTTGACAAGCTTCCCGGCGTCATCGTGCCGGAAGCATCCATGACGGCGGAGACGGTATCGCTGATGCGCTCGGAGCGCGGGAAGAACGGCATGGTCTATACCGAACTCGGAAGCCTGTAAAAACATCGGCAGACCCCGGCGTATGAACCGGGGTCTGCCGTTTTCTTTTGGGTATGCCGGCGGGCGTTTGCCTCACGATACGCTCAGCCAGTCGATCAGCTCAAGGCCGGGATTGTGCTTGGTAAGGAACCCGACCGACCATTCGCCGCCGAACGCGATCAGTTTGCGTCCCTTAAAATCCTCCAGCACGCGCGAACCGGTACAAAGCACCAGTTCCTTTGGGTCGCAGGGACACTCGCCGATCAGTCTCAGATGCTCATAGGGCAGGCCGCTCATGCGCAGATCGACGCCGTATTCGCCCTTCATGCGGTATTCAAACACGTCGAATTGCAGCGTGCCAACCACGCCGACGACCACATCCTCAAATCCGCTGTCGGGAATCTTGAAAATCTGAATAGCGCCTTCCTGCGCGATCTGCTCAATGCCCTTGACGAATTGCTTACGCTTCATCGTATCCATCGGAGACACAGACATAAAGTGCTCCGGCTCAAAGGTGGGAATGCCGGAATAGCGGAACTTTTTGCCCGGTGTCGTGATCGTGTCGCCAATGGAGAAGATGCCGGGATCAAACACGCCGATGATATCACCGGCATAGGCGGTATCCACGATCTCACGTTCCGCCGCCATCATTGTCTGCGGTTGGGAAAGGCGCAGCTTTTTGCCGCTCTGGACGTGATAATACTCCGTGTCGCGTTCAAACTTGCCCGAGCAAATGCGCATGAATGCAAGGCGGTCACGGTGCGCCTTGTTCATGTTTGCCTGGATCTTGAACACAAACGCCGAAAACTCCGGCGAGAACACATCCACCTCGCCCTCGTCGCTCTCTCGGGAGAGCGGAGCACTGGTCATATGCAGGAAGTGCTCCAAAAACGGTTCCACGCCGAAGTTCGTCAGTGCCGAGCCGAAGAACACCGGAGAGAGCGTACCGTTTCGCACCGCCTTCAAATCGAATTCACGCCCTGCGCCCAGCAGCTCGATCTCCTCCGCAAGTGCGTCGCGCCGCGTCTGGCCGAGCATGTCCGCAAGCATCGGATCATCCAGCTCGATCTCCGTCACGCCGGCTTTCTTGGCGTGCCCCGCATCGGTGAAGTGCAAAATGCAGCGCTTTTCGCGATCGTATACGCCCTGAAACTCCTTGCCGCTGCCAATGGGCCAGTTGACGGCATAGGTATCAATGCCAAGCTCGCGCTCCACCTCTTCGCACAGCTCCAGCGGATCGCGTGCCTCGCGATCCATCTTGTTGATGAACGTAAAGATGGGGATATGGCGCAGCGCACAGACCTTAAACAGCTTGCGTGTCTGCGGCTCGACGCCCTTGGCGCCGTCGATGACCATGACCGCGCTGTCCGCCGCCATCAGCGTGCGGTAAGTGTCCTCCGAAAAGTCCTGATGTCCCGGCGTATCGAGAATGTTGATGCAGTAGCCCTCATGCTGGAACTGCATAACGGATGATGTAACCGAGATGCCGCGCTGCTTTTCGATCTCCATCCAGTCCGATGTCGCCGCGCGGGCACGCTTGCCCTTCACCTCGCCGGCCTGCGCAATGGCGCCGCCGTAGAGCAGGAACTTTTCCGTCAGTGTCGTTTTGCCCGCGTCCGGATGCGAAATGATGGCAAACGTGCGGCGGCGGGATATCTCATCCTGTAAAGTTGACATAATATTCTCCCAAACTGTTATCCAAATCGATTATGCAGTTTATCACAGGCTGCGGCGCATTGCAAGAGAAAAGGTAGAATCTCATGCCGCGGCAGTTTTCTCCCCTTGTAAAGTATTTCCGATTCTGCTATGATATATGATAAAAGAGTAGTCGGTCGTGGATAGCATCGCGCGCCTCGGCCGGCTTACACAGCAAGAATCTCCGCATTATAACGCGCTGACTCTCCGGTATCATGGAAACATCGCGCAAGTTTTAGAGGGAAAGGCAACTCGTCAACATGGAAAAAACGCTGCGTCAATTGATTGCGGATTCCGGCAGAGAACTGGAATGCACCATATACCGGGATTGCAGCCCGAAGACGCTGGATTTTCGGCTGGTATCGTCCGATCTGTATAACTGGGAGGAAACCGGCCGTCCGGAACAGCAGCGACTGCTGTACAAGAACATTGTAGCCACGCTGGATTATCGGATGCTCACCGAAAGTCTGCCGGAGCTGCGCGCTCTGGACTTCCGAAAGCGTGACGGTTTCCTCTATTTCACGGCGGGACTGGAAAATATCCGCTCCGCCATCGACGAGGGGCGCCGGATCGGGATCAAGGGCGGCCCCTGCATCTTCAGCGTGCATGAGGTGCTTACAGACGTCCGGTTTCGGGACGGATCTGTCCACACCTTTGATTACAGCACGGGAAAAATGTACCAGCGCGGCACAACGTTTGACACGCAAATGTCCCTGGGCGAATTCGTACGTCTCCACGCCCCGGAAATTGAGAATATTACGTTCCGTGATCAAAAGCAGGACGTCACGCCGCAGGAGTATGCCAATCTTCTTTATGCCTTTCAGGTTTCGGCCGCGGTTCACGCGGCGCTTCTGGTGATCCCGCTGCCGGACATGTCCTACAAAAAGTATCTCTCCGCCGTTCTGGAGCATGTGGACGCGCCGCTGCGCGAGAGCGTCATGCGCGAATTTGAGCGTATCCTGTATCGTGTGACGGATCTATTCCTGGAGCGCATCCGCCAGCTGAGCGCGGAATACCCCTCCGTACGGTTCCGGGTCCTGCACGACAGGGATCGGGAGTTCTGCGACTTTTTCTATCAAAAACGGGCGCCCTTCATCGAACGCCACCGCGTGCTCCGCGCCCTGACGGCAATCCCGGAAAAGGTTGAACCGATCAAGGACTATATCTCCATGCAGGGTCTTCCCTATTATCTTGAGGGCATCACGGACATCATCGAGGTGGACAGCGTGGACGAAACCGACAGCTACCGCAAAAGCCAGAAGGCGCACAAAGGCGCGTTTTCCCTCAGCTGCATTCTGTTCCCGGAACTTCTGTGTGCGGACGGCAGCACAACGATCTACAACGCACCGCTGGACAAAAAAGGATATGGTGAGTATGGGCTGGTTCGATAGATGGAAAAGTTACCTGTTCTCCCGCAAGCTCTGCAAGCGGGATGCAATCCTGTTTGCCGTCCTGTTCCCTTGCCTTGTTCTGCTCTGCATTCTGTGGCGCGCGGGTACGTTTGACGTCAGGCGCGACTATACCGTTTCACAGGGCTATCAGGCGCGGTATCAGGACGGATACGTCTATCTGCTGGACTCCGGTCACAGCACCCTGACCAAGGCGGCACCGGACGGAAGGATCGTCTATCGGATTGTCCCCGGCATATACATCGACGGCTTCCAGCTTGGCGAGGACGGCAGCGTTGTGCTCAACGGCTCGTCCTTTCGCGGCATGGTGGTCGTCGGTGAGCATATCCTGCGCTATGACCCGCAGGGCAAGCAGCAGGCAGCCATTGCCGACATTGATTACGGCGAGCAGTACAGCAGCAAGCACACCCTGCACGGCGTAACGGAGCAGGATGGCGTGGTGCGGTACATCAGCTGCATCAACAACGAGATCGTCGTCAACCGTGTCGAGCTTTCGAGCGGCGCGCACAGCCATGTCTCTTACTTTTACTTCAACGCATTCAACGCCGTCAGCGACGCCGCGTTCTGCGGCGAGCGCCTCTATGTCCTTGACCGGAGCGGCAAGCTGAGCTGGATCGAGCCGGGCGGCGCATGGACGACGATCTATGACGCCGGCGCGGCGGGTGAAAGTGAGCGCGTACCATACCGTCTCACGGTTGCCTCGGACGGCGAGGTTTACTTCACGGACATCCGTTCCCGCACGGTACAGCATGTATTGCCGGAGAAAGGATGCAGTGAGACCGTGGTCGATGATACGGATTCCGTGACGGTGGGCGTCTCGGCAGGGCCGGATGGCACGCGGTTCACGCTCACCGCCGGCAGTACGGTCTGGTTCCCGGGCGGAGAACTGACAACGCTGCGCAACACGGCCGGTGCGATGGCGCTGCCTGTGCTTGCATGGCTGCTTGTGGTGGTCTGCTGCCCGCTGGCACTCGTCCTGCTGCTGCGGCTGGTGGTCACCCGTTTTCTGCACCAGCGCACAGTGCTCCAGCAGATCACGCTTGCGGCGGTGAGCGTGGGATTCGCTGTCACGCTGATCACCGGAGCAATTCTGCTGAACAGCTTCATGGATGCCTATGAGGAAATCATCAACGAGGAGCTGCTCCTCTCCGCTTACTCCACGGCGAACCTGCTCCGTGCCGAGGATGTGCTTGATGTCAATGTCGCCGCAGACTATAACGGCGAAGCATATCGCCACATCTGCGAGGCGATGAACGACGTATTTGACCGGGACGTAGCGTTCAACCGCAACGCCTACTGCAACATTCTGCGCTACGACGGCAGCGGCAAAGCCTATTGCATCGCATATCTGGACGGTACCATCGGCACCTATTACCCCCTCGACAGCATCGAAAGCGCGGAGGTCGTCGAGGTCTATGCGTCCGGAAAGCCCGTCATCAGCGACGCAATCGTCGACATCTCCGGCATTTATTTCGGCGTCAAGGTCCCGATCAGCGATGCATTCCAGCGCTGTGCCGGCGTGGTGTCCGTGGGAACGCAGGTATCTGTGCTGCGCACGTTGCTCAAGGACATGATCTGGCGCGTGCTTTCCTCCGTTCTCATTCTTGCCATTCTGGGCTGGATCATTGTTTCCGAGATCATTGCCTACGTGCGCAATGTGGGCGTCTATCGCAGGGAGCTGCAAGAGCGGAGCACGGTGCTGCCCGCGCATACGCTCCGCATATTGCTGGTGCTGATCTTTGCCGCCTATAATCTGGAGGCCGCCTTCCTGCCGGCGTACATCGTCCGGCAGTTGGAGGGCAGCGCCAATGCGGAGCTTCTGGGTTCCCTGCCCTATACGGTCAACATCTTCATCATCGGCATCACGGCGCTGTTTTGTGCAAAGCTGGTGCAGCGCATGGGTATTCAGCGCATCCTGCTTCTGAGCCTCGCGGCGGCAGGCGCGGGGAACCTGCTGATTTTCGCCGTGAAGGGTTACCTGTCCATTCTGGCGGGCATGGCGCTGATCGGCGTGGGCGTCGGCTTTGCTACCAATGTAATGTATGTGCTGCTGAGTTACGTCCGGGATGAAACGGATCAGGTCTGGGGCCTGAGCATCTACAACGCCGCCGTGATGGCGGGGATCAACCTCGGCATGGTCGGCGGCAGCGTATTGGCGGTGTTGCTGAGCCAGCGCGTCGTCTTCGGTATCTGCGCAGGACTGTGGCTGGTGTTGTTGCTGTTCTCCGGACGGATCATCCGGCAACTCTCCGGCACGCTTGCGCTTCCCGACGCGAAGGCAGACACCGAGGTGCGCGGGAACCTCCGGACGTTCCTGTTCAACAAGGTCGTACCGGCCTACGTGATCTGCATCCAGAATCCCTACATTGTGTTCAGCAGCTTTGCGATGTACTTTGTGCCGATCTTCTGCGCGGAGCAGGGTTACAACGAAACCTCCGTTTCCCTCCTGCTGCTGTGCTACGCTGAAATCTCCATCTTTGTGGGCGACAGTCTGACCGGGTTTATGCAGCGGCGGCTGGGCGCCGGTGCAATGTATACGGCACTGGGTCTGAACATTGCCGCGCTGTTGATTTTCGGCGCTACGCGCAGTCTTGTCGGCATGCTGGCGGCGCTGCTGCTCCTCGGCCTTTCGGCAAGCTTCGGAAAGCCTGTGCAGCAAAAATACTTCATGGATCTGCCGCAGGTCAAATCCTACGGCGAGGATCGCGCAATGGGAGTTTACAACTTCACCGAGAACATCGGCGAGTCCGCAGGGCCGGTGCTCATCGCCTGGGTACTCTCGCGCACGCCGGTTTTCCCGGCTGTCGCAGGTTTTTGCGGTATCGTCGCATCGCTCGGTGCGATTTACGCCGTTTCCGCGCGCTCTCAAAAATAAATGGATTGTGATAAGGAGGCTGCCGTATGATAACCGGACAAAACATCAAGCCGAAAAAGAAAATCAGCCACTCGCTGCTTGCCGGCACGCTGTTGATCCTGCTGATGCTGGGTATCGGCCTCGGCGTTCAGGGAACCAACACCTACCGCAGGGGCATGATGGAACGCTATCAGGCGCATCTGGAAAGCCTGCTGCGCCTGACAGCCTCGCAGATCGACGTCGACGATCTGGCCGCCTGCATCGAAAGCGGCGTCAAATCGGAGCAGTTTGAAAAAGAACAGGCGTATCTGGATCAGCTGAAGGAAACCTGCGATATCAATTACGTTTACATTGTCAAGCCGCTCAACACAAATGCCGCCGACAATATGATGAACGTATTGGCCGGCGTCTCGGAGCAGGAGCGCGTTTTGTACGCTGACAAGTTGGTGCAGCTCGGCCAGCTGACCGGGACAGAGTACAGCCCGGACGTCGCGGCCATGTATCTGACACGCATGGATCGCAGCGACGACATTACGTACTACAGCAACACAACGGAATTCGGCTATATGTATACGGGCTTAATGCCGCTGCATAACACGAACGGCGACCCGGTCGCAATTCTTGCCATCGACATTGAGATGGATGTGATCCATCGTACGCTGCTTCGATACACTGTGATCACCGGCATCAGCGTTGCCCTGCTCGGGCTTCTCTCCCTGGTGTTCACCTTTATGTGGCTCCAGCGCAGGATCATCCAGCCGATCGTGGGGCTGGAAACGGCCTCGTCCAACTTCGTCGCCTCCTCCCGCAACTCGCAGGACCCGGAGCAGCTGTGCTACAACAAGCCGGACATCCATACGGATGACGAGATGGAATCCCTCTCCAATGCGCTGATGGCAATGTCGGAGGACATGAAGCGTTACATGAAAACGCTGATTGCGGAGACGGCGGAGAAGGAGCGCATCGGTGCGGAGCTTAACGTCGCCACACAAATTCAGGCGGATATGCTGCCGCAGACGTTCCCACCCTTCCCGGAGCGCAAGGAATTCGACCTCTACGCAACCATGAACCCGGCCAAAGAGGTCGGCGGCGACTTCTACGATTTCTTCATGATCGACGACGACCATCTGGCCATGGTGATTGCAGACGTCAGCGGCAAGGGCGTGCCGGCGGCGTTGTTTATGGTCATTGCCAAGACCCTGCTCAAGACGCGCGCCCAGATGGGCGGTTCGCCGGCGGAAATCCTGAGCGATGTGAACAACCAGCTTTGCGAGGGCAATCAGGCCGGGCTCTTTGTAACGGTCTGGCTCGCCATTTTGCAGATCTCCACCGGCAAGGGCGTCGCGGCAAACGCCGGTCATGAGCACCCCGCCATCCGCCGCGGCGACGGAACGTTTGAGCTGATCAAGTACCGCCACTCGCCGGCGCTGGCAACCATGGAGGATATTCCCTTCCGGGAGCACACATTTGAGCTTTTCCCGGGCGACTCGCTCTTTGTCTACACCGACGGCGTAACGGAGGCAACCAACGCCGCGTCGGAGCTGTTCGGCGAAGCGCGCACGACCGATGCGCTCAACCGCAATCCAACTGCCTCGCCGCGCGTCATTCTGGAAACGGTCAAGCAGGCCATAGACGAATTCGTCGGCGACGCCACGCAGTTTGACGACATCACGATGCTGTGTCTGGGCTATTACGGCAGCGAATCGGAACCGTCATAAGCATCACGCAAAAGCACCTGATTTCATGTGAAATCAGGTGCTTTTACTTTTCACAGCCGCTCAATACTCGCGCAGCTCTTCCATATACAGTCGGAAATACCGCGCAAGGCCGGTCGTGTATTTTGTTTTGTCCAAAGCATTGCGCATCATGGTCGGATCATCTGTCAGAATCGCGTCCACGCCGCAGTCGACCAGATACTGCACGCGCTCATCGCTGTTGACAGTCCAGGCAAATATCTGACCGCCGGAGGCATGCACCCTGCTCACCAGCTCCGGATTGACATTGCTCTCCTCCACCGAGTAATAATCCGCAAAAGGAATGTCGTCGATGCGGCCCATCGCCACGACCATGCAGTAGGCGGTGATCATAGTGGGGTCAAGCTCCTTGATCCGCTTGAGCGGTTCCGGTTTCAGGGACAGGATCAGCACCTGATCGTGCATGCCGTTGTCGTTGATGACCTGCAGGATGGCCTCCTCAATGTGGTCGTCATAGTCGGTGGGTTTGATTTCAATCTGAACTTTGGAGTGGTCCCTGCAAACTTTCAGCACATCGTCAAGCGTGGCAAGGCGCAAGTCGGCATAGTCCTCCGAGAACCAGGAACCCACATCCATCCGGAGAATCTCGTCGTAGGTGAGGTCATGAACGCAAACATCCTCTCCGCTGATGCGTTTGAGGTTATCGTCGTGACTGACTACGATCACCCCGTCCCTGGTCTGATGGACATCCAGCTCCACCCACTCCGTTTTCTCCATGACTGCCAGCTTAAAAGCCGGCAGCGAATTTTCCGGCGCGCTCACCGAGTCGCCGCGGTGCGCGGCAATGGCCGGTCGCGGCAAACGTCACCACCGCCGTGGCGAGAATGCATGCCATCGCAATCAGAAACA
The DNA here is from genome assembly GCA_902783035.1 of Oscillospiraceae bacterium. Classification (GTDB taxonomy): domain Bacteria; phylum Bacillota; class Clostridia; order Oscillospirales; family Oscillospiraceae; genus Hominicoprocola. The sequence continues at coordinate 1,291 of CACZPK010000096.1, read as the reverse complement.
GCAATGTTTTCCGGTACTTTCCGGCGATCAGCCGGCGACTCATCCGGCAAGCGGCGGTGAAGCTTTCCTTGTGCAGCAGGTAGAAGTGCATCGCAAAAATATAGACAACCTCCACCAGAAACATCACCAGAAAAAGCAGACCGTAAAGCGTATGGTAGAGTGAACTGGCTTTGATAAAGTCCTGCACAAACCCCGGGACCGCCGCGTGCAGGGAGCTGAACGACAGCGTAAAAAAGCCAGTCATGGGGATCAGAACCATCATGAATGGGAGCACCGCCCAGTTCCAAGGAAAAATGCCGCGAATACCGGATTGCAGTCCCGCAAGCATCATGCCCTCCAGTGAGCTTTTCTTGCCAATGGCAGACATGCTGTACGCGTGCATGATGCCCGCGATCTCCACCACCTGCAGAAAACAGACGACGATACACAAAATCAGGACCAGGTCGATGCTCTCCGGCGCGGCAAGAAGTGCCGCCAGATTGTCCGTTGCGATGTACGCAAAGCCCTTGAGGCGCAGGCTGCCCCCGATCGCAAGATTGACCGCCAGATAAGTCACGACCATATTTGCAGGCGAATATACGATCAAAAACGGAAACACCGTGGCCCAATTTTCTTGCAGCAAGAGCCACGTTCCCGCCAAAAACTGCCGAAACTCCCGCCAGAGCGCCGACGTGCGCACCCTATCGGCGGCTTTGGCGAATGGCGATTTCATGTTCTCTGTTGTTTTCATCGCAACCTCACAGCGTATGTATGCAATGCCGGACGGCGCCGGGCTTTGTAGGGCCGAAGCTCGGCCGGAAGGCGCGAAGGTATTTCTTTGTCAGCGGCCAGGCCGGGCGGTATGAGGCGGAGCAGGCGCGCTTTGCGCTCACACGCCCGCCAACTGCCGGCTGAGATCGGTGACCTCCTGGCGCAGGGCGCCCATATCCAACTCCCTGATCTCCGTCATCGGCTCGATCTTTTTCAGCAGGCTTTCGCGCACATCGTTCGGCAGCTCGATCTCCGGAGAGATCGTCCCCTTCCCGATATCGTCGATCAGGAGCTTATAGTTATCGGCAATGTAGCGGAGGAACAGCAGCAGCACGCTGTAAAAGCCCGTGACCATGCCGCGCACCTCTTTGTCCATCAGCGCGAAACGGGTGTGGATGTACTTTGTGTCCGAGTGTGGCTCCGGATTCAGCCCCTCCAGCGGCGAGGTATACATCGTGCGCACCATCTTGTCCAGCGCGTCCTTGCCGCCCTTGATGTAGTCCGCCATCTTTGCAGATGCTTCGCCCACGGTCAGGCCGCT
>CACZPK010000095.1 GCA_902783035.1 Oscillospiraceae bacterium | reverse complement strand
TTCAACGGCTTCCGACAAGGTGCATACTTTGTTCATAATAAATGATATCTCCTTTCGGTTTATCATACTTTGTCAGGTACTATATTAACAAGCTTTCCGTCCAAAGTCAAACAAAACCTTGCTGATATTGACCGATTGAAACGAAAAAAATGCTTTTTTCTCTTATTACGCCGCCGGAAGGATCGCCGCCGGCCCCGGGTCCCGCCTTTCCGGAAATAAAAACGCGAAAAAGTCTCTTTCGTTCTTGACAGGGAGGCCCGGAAATTAGTAAAATAAACGTGCTTTGAATTTTGCGCGGTACGTTTTTCGGGAGGACGCAATATGGAAATGGTTCTGTTTGAGGAAAAAGGTCTTGTGGGCGTGATCACCATCAACCGTCCCAAGGTCCTGAACGCTCTGTGCTCTCAGGTTCTGGATGAACTGAACGAGGTACTGGATTCGATCGATACGAAGAAGCTCCGCTGCCTGGTCGTGACCGGCGCCGGAGAAAAATCCTTCGTGGCCGGCGCGGATATTTCCGAGATGAGCACGCTGAATAAGGAACAGGGCGAAGCCTTCGGCAAGAAAGGCAACGACGTGTTCCTGAAGCTGGAAGCCTTCCCGCTGCCGACCGTGGCGGCCGTGAACGGCTTCGCTTTGGGCGGCGGCTGCGAGCTGGCAATGGCCTGCGATTTTCGCATTTGCTCCGACACGGCGGTATTCGGCCAGCCTGAGGTCGGGCTTGGCATTACGCCCGGTTTTGGCGGCACGCAGCGACTGGCGCGCATTGTTGGCCCCGGCATGGCAAAGCAGATGATCTACACCGCGCGCAATATCAAAGCGGACGAGGCGCTGCGCATCGGTCTTGTAAACGCAGTCTATCCCGCCGCAGAGCTGTATGCCGCGGCGGAGAAGCTGGCGGGCAGCATTGCCGCCAACGCACCCATTGCGGTTCGCGCATGCAAGAAGGCAATCAACGAGGGCGCTGCCCTGCCGATTGCCGAAGCGGTCGTCTGTGAGGAGAAGGAGTTTGGCTCTTGCTTCCAGACTGCCGATCAGCAGGAAGGCATGGGCGCATTTCTGGAAAAGCGCAAACACGAAGCATTTACAAACCGCTAAAAATTGTCAGCAAACACCATTTATCATATCAAATTTAGGAGGAACACGACAATGAAAGTAGCAATCTTTGGCGCCGGCACCATGGGCAGCGGCATCGCACAGGTTTTCGCGGCTAAGGGCCACACCGCCCTGATGTATGCCTCGTCCGTCGCGTCGGCGCAGCGCCACAAGGACAAGCTCGCCGCGTCGCTCCAGAAGCGCGTGGAAAAGGGTAAGATGGATCAGGCTGCGGCGGACGCCATCCTGGCGAACGTCCTCGTCGAGGAGAAGAGCGCAGCGGCGGATGCCGACCTTGTCATCGAGTGCGTCAAGGAGGATATGGCAACCAAGAAGGAGCTCCTCAACGAGCTGGATGCGATGTGCAAGGACAGCACGATCTTTGCGACCAATACCTCCTCCCTCTCCGTGACCGAGATGGGCCTCGGCCTCAAGCATCCCGTTATCGGTATGCACTTCTTCAATCCCGTGCCCAGCATGAAGCTTGTTGAGGTCATCCGTGGCGCCAACACCACGCAGGAGACCTTTGACTTCATCTACAACCTCTCCAAGGAGATCGGCAAGGAGCCGGTTGAAGTTGCTGAGGCGCCCGGCTTTGTCGTCAACAAGATCCTTATCCCGATGATCAACGAGGCAATCGGCCTGGTTGAGACCGGCGTGGCCTCCGTCGAGGATATCGACAAGGCGATGCAGCTCGGTGCGAACCACCCGATGGGCCCTCTCGCCCTCGGCGACTTCATCGGCCTCGACGTCTGCCTCGCCATCATGAATGTTCTGTATGAGGAGACCGGCGATCCGAAGTATCGTCCCGCGCTTCTGCTCAAGAAGATGGTGCGCGGCGGTCAGCTCGGCAAGAAGAGCGGCAAGGGCTTCTACGATTACGCCAAGTAAATGATCCGAACGGCTGCAAAAAGGCGGCGGGCATATGCCTGCCGCCTTTTTTGACTTGCATGATTCAAAGATACCGATCCATCTTGCGCCAGATTACGTCGAGCTGTTCGTTAAACTGCTCCTGCCCTTCGCGTACAGCCGCCTGTTTTTCACGCAAAAAGCGTCGCAGCTCATCCTGCCCCTCACGCATCATTGCGCGCATCTCGTCCCAATCGGCGGTTATATCGTCGCGCAGCTCATCACGCACCGTCTCTACAATGGCGAGCGTGTCCATCAGCTCTCCCTGGGACTTAAAGAAACTGTCGAGCGGTTTGTTGTGCTTGGGATATTTGCCGCTGCGGTAATTGTCGATGACCACTTCATAGCGCGCGTATGCCCGTGCCACAGCATCCTCCCACGATAGATACAGCTCTCGCTGTGCGTTTTCCCCCACACGGCGCATGCTCTCCGGCATGGCGCACAAATCCGCAAGTTTTGCGCAGAGGGAATCAGCGTTCTCTTCAATAAAAAAGCCGTTTTGTCCATCTGTAACGCCCTCAGCGGCACAGGAACCTGCGACCATGACCGTTGCCGTGCCGCTTGCCGCCGCCTCACGCACAACAAGGCCGTTGGTATCAAATGTGGATGGAAACAGGAATAGGTCAGCGCGTGTGTACCACGCACGGATCGTCTCGCGGTCGGAAATGGCGCCGGTGAAGAAACAAACGTCATTTAAGCCGAGCTCCTGTGCGACTGTGCGCACTTCCTTGCCGTCCGCACCATCACCGATGAACATCATGCGGAATGCGACGCCGCGTGCCCGCAGCGCCGCCAGCGCTTCGAGGATGATACGCAGACCTTTGTACCACATCAACCGTCCGACAAACAGGAACAGCGGCACATCCGCAGGTAAGTCCCAGCCGGCTGTCGCTTCCCTGACAGCCTCGCCCGAAACGGCGCCGCGCGGCACATCCACGCCGTTTTCCATAACCGTATAGGTCCCCTCAAAGCCAAGCGAACGCAGGTTTTCGCCCGCCCCCTCGCTGACGACCCAGACCTCGTCGCAGGCAGAAACGTTCTGCACCAACGCGCGGATGGCGCCTTCCTGAAGAGCCTTGCCCTTGATTGCCTTTGCGATATCAATATCAAACTTCGTGTGGTAGGTCAGCACCAGCGGCGTATCCAGAACATCGCGCAACTCACGGGCGAGGATTGCAGACGCTGCCGGACAGTGCGTATGCAACAGCGCCGCGTGTTCGTCCTGCAGGCGCCGTGCCGTCTCCGGCGAAAACGGATAGCCCGCAACATAGCCCACCAGCTTGCGCGTGTCGATGCTGGGATAGCGTATGACGGGAAAGTCGTATCCCGCATCCTCTGCGTCTGGAACGCTGGGCGTGACCACAACCGCATGGCCATGGTGCGCCTCGATATTACGCGCATAATTGACCACCGCGTTTGCCACGCCGTCTATGACGGGTGGAAATGAATCGTTCAACAAACAGATTGTGTGTTTTTCAGACATGTTTTTTTCCTCTTTCCTGTACGATTGGAAGTGCACGGGTATGGCGCGGGCGCACAAAATATGTTATATTGTTTCAAGCAATCACAAAGAAAGAAGGCGGACACCATGCGGACGCTCAGCTGTACCGTTCCGGCGTCACGGGACGCACAGCCTCTGCGCAACATCCTGCGCGGCGAAATGCACCTCTCCTATTCCCTGCTCAAAAGCCTGAAATGGCGGGAAAACGCGATCCTTCTCAACGGTGTATCCGCCCACGTCAATGCGATCGTCCATACGGGCGACCTTGTGCACGTGACACTGTCGGAGCGGCATGCCGCTCCGATATATGATGACACGCGCCCGCTTGATCTGGACATTGTGTATGAGGACGAAGACCTGCTGGTGATCAACAAGCCCGCCAATGTCGCCATGCATCCGCGCCGCGGTGCACCCGGCGCACCGGATATGGCGTCGGCGCTTGCCGCGTACCTCGGCGGCAACAGCACCGCGCATTTTGTCAGCCGGCTCGATAAAGGCACAAGCGGGCTGTTCATCGCCGCAAAAAACGGCTATATCCATGACCGCCTGCGCATTGCGCTGCATTCCGATGCATTGCGCCGGGAATACCGCGCCGTTGCCGTCGGGCGTGTTTTGCCGACGGAAGGCACGATTGATCTGCCGATCGGTCGTGCTGAGGGTTCCATTGTCAAACGCTGTGTGCGCAGTGACGGCCTTCCCTCACGCACAGAGTATACGGTTCTGGCGCAAGACGACCGATTCAGTTTTCTTCGTCTTGTGCCGCAAACGGGACGCACGCATCAACTGCGCGTCCACATGGCGGCGCTTGGTTTTCCGCTCGCGGGAGACTGGCTCTATGGCACGGAGGATAAAACGCTGATTGAACGCCCCGCTCTACACTCATATGAACTGTGGTTTCGCCATCCATTATCCGAAAAGGAACTTCACTTTACAGCACATATACCAGAAGATATGTGCCGTTTGACAGATCAATTGCTGAGCAGCCGTCTTACCTGAGCGATACTGTATGGTCCCTCAATCGCAACAAGCAGTATCCACCCTGTTGCAACAGCGGCGCATACGCCGGTGATCCCCATGACAGGGATCAGGAAGAACGACAGCACCACCCGCAGCAGCACCTGCAGCAAAGATGCGACCATCGTCAGCCGCAGGTGCCCTACGCCGCGGAAATAGCTCTGGATGATCTCACCAAGGAAGGCAAAGATATAAAGATACGCCATCGTACCCGTATAGCGTGCGCCTGCCGCCACGATCTGTTCATGATCGGAGAAAATGTGGAGGATTTGCTCCGGAAAAATGCGGCAAATGGTGCCTAGCAGGAGAATGACCGTGATCTCAGCCGTCGCTCCGGCGCGGTAGAACGCGCGCACGCGCTCACGGCTGCCGCGTCCGACATTTTGTGAAATGCCGACCACCATTGCTGCGCTGATACCCTGCGAAAAACAGAACAGGAACTGCTCCACGCGCTGGCTCATGTTGTAGCCCGTGACGGAGTTTTCTCCCAGAGGCGTCAGCATACCCTGGACCAGAAATCGTCCAATGGTCACGACCGCCTGCTGCAGTGCCGCCGCCCAGGCATAGCCGAGCAGCAGGCGGGCTTCTTTTCGTTCAAAGTGCAGATCCGCGCGGCGCAGTGCCAACGGCGGACAGCGGCGATGGATAAAAGCCATGAGCCAGACGGTGGAAAGCATCTGGCAAAATACCGTCGAGTATGCAACACCGTAGATGCCGAGGTCAAACACACCGCACAGCAGCACATCCAGTAGAGCATGGAGTGAAGACGAGACTAGCAGCACCACGAACGGCGTGCGGGAATCGCCGTAAGAACGCAGCAACGCAACATAGTAGTTATACAGGAAACAAAACACAAGCCCGCCGAGAATGACGCGCAAATAAGCCATCGCCTGCGCGACGACTGCCTCAGACGTCCCCTGCCAGAGCAAAACGGAGCGAGTGCCGGCAAGACCCAATAGGGACAGCGCCAGCGTAATGCCGATGCCGCCGGTCAGTGCAGTGGCATGGGCTCGTTTGATCCGGTCCCAGTCTGCTGCGCCGCACAACTGTCCCGCCAGCACCCCTACGCCGATGCTGCCGCCGATGAGCAGCGAATACAGGATGTCCATGACCGGTGAGGCGACGCTGATGCCTGCAAGCGGCAAATCGCCCAGAAACTTGCCGACTACGATTGCGTCGACGATATTATAGAGCTGCTGGAACACATTGCCGAGGATGATGGGGGCAGCAAATATCAAAAGCGTCGGCATAGGACGCCCTGTCAGCAGGGTTTCGTTTTTGCTTTGTTTCAAAATGACTCACTCTTTTCCGATGGTACAAGCATCTTAGCACAGTTTCCCCACGGACACAATTAAAAGTTTTGAAAACTCTTGCACAACCAGATGCTTTTCTGTATAATAAGGGTTTGCAAGCTCGAGGATAGCAGTATGCATGGCGGCTCAAACAATGCGCCGGGCATACCGCTTCCTCAATTTTCGTTTTGACGGAACGGAGGCATAATCATGCACCGCGATATTCTGCACGGCGCGCGGGACGGTTTGCCCATCGGCCTCGGCTATTTCGCCGTGGCGTTCTCTCTGGGCATCACGGCTAAGGCTGCCGGGTTGGTTCCTGCGCAAGGTTTCATCGCCAGCTTTCTCAACCACGCCTCGGCAGGCGAGTATGCGCTCTTCTCCCTCATCGCAGCGAACGCTGCCTACTGGGAGGTTGCCATGGTCATCTGCATCACCAACGCACGCTATCTGCTCATGAGTGCTGCTTTGAGTCAGAAGTTTTCCCCCGAAACGCCGTTTTTCCACCGATTGCTGATCGGTTTCGGCATCACAGACGAGATCTTCGGTCTCGGCATCGCGCAGAAGGGCTGGCTTTCCCCGGCGTATATGTACAGCGCTTTTCTTGTGGCGGAGCTGTTCTGGTCGTCCGGTACGGCGTCCGGCATTATTGCCGGCAACATTCTGCCGGCAAACGTAGTCAGCGCACTGAGCGTCGCGATCTACGGCATGTTCCTTGCCATCATCATCCCACCTGCGCGCGAGAACCGTGTGGTGGCGGGACTGGTACTTGTTTCGTTTGCGTGCAGCTTTGCGTTTTCTGTGCTGCCTCTGGTCAGTGCGCTTTCCGGCGGCATGAAAACCATCATTTTGACTGTTGCGATCTCAGCGGTGGGAGCAGTGCTCTTCCCCGTGCGTGACACGAAAGGCGGCGAGACGGCATGACGCACAGTATCTACATTTACATTTTGGTGGCGGCGGGCGTGAGCTTTCTGATCCGCGTACTCCCGCTGACGCTCATCCGTAAGCAGATTACGAATACGTTTCTGCGCTCGTTTCTCTTCTATGTTCCCTATGTCACCCTGGCGGTAATGACCTTTCCCGCCATTGTGGACGCGGCGCGCTATCCCGCTGCGGGTGTGGCTGCGCTGATCGTGGGCGTTGTGCTGGCCTGGTTTGGCGCGGGGCTGTTCCCCGTCGCTGTCTCCTGCTGCGGCGCGGTATTCCTCGCCGAGCTTTTATTGGGCGCTGTTTGAACCAAATATATGAGAGGGCTGCGGTGAAATGAACCGCAGCCCTCTCATATTATCAACCGTCGAGGTTCTTTTCTGAGATGCGGCGTACACGCAATACGCCGTTGATACGCTTAAACGTCTCCACCGTGTCATGCGGCATCGGCTGGGCAAGATCAAGCAATGTATAAGCGTACTCCCCGCGCGCTTTGTTGGCGAGGTTTTCAATGTTCAACCTATGTCCGCCGAAAAACGCCGTGATCTGGGAGAGCATGCCGGGAATATTGCGGTGCAGTACCGCCACGCGTGCCTCCGTTTCGCATACGCCGGCGTTGATGTCCGGATAGTTGACGGAGTGGGTGATGTTGCCGTTGTCAAGATAATCCTGCAACTCATCCACCGCCATGACAGCGCAGTTGTCCTCCGCCTCATTGGTCGATGCGCCAAGATGCGGCAGAATGACCGCGTTTTTCATATGTACGCTGATCGGGTTGGCAAAATCGCTGATGTAGCAATGCACTTTGCCGCTTTCCAGCGCAGAGGCCATTGCCTCCTCATCGACCAGCACATCGCGGGCGAAGTTCAGGAAACGAACGCCGCTCTTCATGCGTGCGATCTCATCTGCGCCGATCATACCCTTTGTTTTCTCACTCGCGGGAACGTGAATGCTGATGTAATCCGACTCGGTGCAAACTTCTGCAATGCTCTCGGCACGCTTTACCTGCGGGCTGAGGTGCCACGCCGAGTTAACGGAGAGAAACGGATCGTAGCCGTAGACCTTCATACCCAGCGCCACGGCAGCGTTTGCCACCTGAACGCCAATGGCTCCGAGACCGATCACACCCAGAATCTTGCCGCGGATCTCATTGCCGGCAAACTGCTTTTTGACCTTTTCCGCATCCTTGCCGATGGCATAATCCTCCGCATTTGCACGTACCCACTCCGCGCCACCGAGGATGTCGCGGGATGCGAGCAACAGCCCTGCCAGTACCAGTTCCTTGACGGAGTTGGCATTGGCGCCGGGTGTATTAAACACGACAATGCCCTGCTCCGTGCAACGTTCAACAGGAATATTGTTTACCCCTGCGCCCGCGCGGGCAATGGCACGCAGTTCCGGCGGAAAGGCCATATCCTGCATATCCGCCGAGCGGACGAGGACACCCGCCGCTTCGTCGATGGACGGTATGAGCGTGTAGCCTTTGCGAAAGCGTGAGGTGCCAACCTCTGCAATGCTGTTGAGGCAGTAAACCTTGCGATCCTTCATCGTAACCATCCCCCAGAAGTTAAGATGGTTGTATTATCGCATAGGGATTTTGCCTTTTCAATCGCACTTTTCTACAGATTCCCGTCGGAATTACCGCATTTTTTTGGACGTGCGCCCATTATATGTTCTCCGGCTCAACCAGCTGCATGATGGACACCTCAAACGCAACGCGTTCTTCCGGACCCGTGTCCAGCAGTTTCGTATACGTACGGCTCTGGACACGTCCCTCCAGCGCGAGCCGGTCGCCTACTGACATGTGCGCCACTTGCGCTGCTACCTGTCCCCAGGCGATGCAAGGCAGATAGTCCGCCCGCCCGTAACGGCGGTTTACGGCGAGGATCACGTCACAGATGCTGCGCCCAAGCGGTGTTCGGCGCAAATACGGCTGCTTGCACAGCACACCGGAGAGCGCGATCCGATTGAATGAGCCGCCGTCACCTGCCTCCAGTTCCTGAGCCAGCACGGTGATAACGAGTCGGCTTCCCTGTCCGCTCTTATTGTTAAATGAACGCAGTTGCCCCGTAACACGCAGCGCATCGCCTTCCGCTGCCGGACACTGCCGCAGCAGGCCCTCGGGCACAACGACGACAGGTACATCTGCCTGACCGGAAAGGCGCTCTACCCGCAGCGGGAACTTATAGAATTTCTGCCCGTGGTTTTCATGCGAAAGGCTGGGCTCTGCTGCCGCAACACCCCAAAGCTCCACATAATTTTGGTTGATTTCCATGGATTTCTCGTACCCCTTTTGTTTCGTTGGTTCATAATATGAGGGATACAAGCGAAGTATGCCGCGGTGTGAAGACAAGAAAAAGCCCGCCGCAAAAGCGGCGGGTCTGTCGTATTCTTATTCCACAGTTACGCTCTTGGCGAGGTTGCGCGGCTTATCAATGTCGCAGCCGCGCTGCAGTGCGACATAGTAAGCAAACAGCTGCAACGGCACTACACCGAGGCTCGGCAGAAGCATGGGCGCCGTGTCTGGAATGGTCAGAACCGTTGAAACGGTCTTGGCCATTTCATCGCGGTGGCTCTCCGTCGTCAGCGCCAGCACATCTGCGCCGCGCGCCTTGACCTCGACCACGTTGCTCATCGCTTTGTCAAACAGCGCGCCATAGGTACCCAGAGCCACAACCAGTGTTCCTTCCTCAATCAGCGAGATCGTGCCGTGCTTGAGTTCGCCGGACGCATACGCCTCAGAATGGATGTAGGAGATTTCCTTGAGTTTGAGCGATCCCTCCAAGCCAAGCGCATAATCGAGATTGCGCCCGATGAAGAAAATAGAATTGTGGTTGAAGTGCTGGGCGGCGAACATCTGAATATCTTCGCAATGCTCCAGCACGGTTTCCATCTTGCCGGGCAGCTTTTCTAACTCTGTGACCGCTTCTTCGTATTCCTTTGCGTCCACGGCACCGAGCGCTTCGCCGAAGGCAAGGGCAACCATGTCCAGTACGGCAAGCTGTGTGGAGTAAGCCTTCGTCGTGGCAACGGCAATCTCCGGACCGGCCCAAGTGTAGATCACGTCGTCCGACTCGCGTGCGATGGACGAGCCGACCACGTTGACGATGGAGAGGATATATGCGCCGCGTGCCTTCGCCTCGCGCAGTGCCGCCATGGTGTCCAGCGTTTCGCCGGACTGGCTGATGACGATTACCAGCGTGTTCATATCCACAATGGGATCACAATAGCGGAACTCGGAAGCCAGCGCTACCTCAACGCTCCGGCGCGTCAGATGCTCCAGCGTATACTTGCCCAGCATACCGACATGATAAGAAGAACCGCAGGCAACGATGAAGATACGCTGGAAAGCCTTGATCTGCTCCACCGTCAGCTTCATATCGTCGAACACAACCTTCCCGCCCTTGAGACGCGGGGAGATGGCACGGCGCAATGCCTCGGGCTGCTCAAAGATCTCCTTGAGCATAAAGTGCGGATAGCCGCCCTTCTCCGCAGCAGAAACCTCCCAGTCAATGTGGTGGCGTTCTTTCTTGACAGGCTGCTGCAGTGCGTCAAAGACCTCGATGCCGTCGGTGGTGAGGATGGCAACCTCGCCGTCTTCCATATACGCGACCTCGCGCGTATGCTTGATGATAGCCGTTACATCAGAGGCAATGAAGTTCTCACCGTCGCCATAGCCCAGCAGCAGCGGCGCATCCTTACGTGCGGCGATGATGCGGTCGGGACAGTCAGCGCAGAGCATGCCCAGCGCATAAGCGCCCTCAATGCGGCGCAACACGCGGCCAACCGCCTCAAAAAAGTCATGGCATTCGTTGTAATAGAATTCCAGCAGCTGCGCCACGACCTCGGAGTCCGTCTCAGACTTGAAGTGCACGCCCTGCTTGATGAGAAATTCCTTGATCTCGACATAATTCTCGATGATACCGTTGTGGATAACAGCGAACTTGCCGCCTTCGCTCATGTGAGGGTGGGCGTTGACGTCGTTGGGCGCGCCGTGCGTTGCCCAGCGGGTGTGCCCGATGCCGATGGTGCCCTCCATGTCCTTGCCGCCGTGAATCAGATCACTGAGCACCTGCAAACGGCCTTTGGACTTTTTGATCTGTATTTCACGGCGCGGCGAAACAACCGCTACGCCCGCCGAGTCATATCCGCGGTATTCCAGACGGCTCAGTCCGTCCAGCAGGATCGGAGCCGCTTCCTGACGGCCGACGAAACCAACGATTCCGCACATAACTATTCTGTCTCCTTCCGAAAAGTACAAGATACTGTTGCGACCCCATTATACTATTCCCATTTCTTGTATTTGTCAACCGAAAGCCCGCGGCAGAGCAGAAAAAAACGGTGAAACTTTCGTTTCACCGTTTTTGTTCCTTTTACTGTGCCGCGGTGCCGGTGTCAACAGGCAAACCGGCGTCAGGCGTACCGCCGACCATCGTTTCAAAAAACGTGGCGGTGGTCGAGACGGTCACGCGCTCATCCCCGCCGTCATGCCCGTTTCGCGAGGACGTGTACTGCACGTCGCCCAGCAGGCAGCGGTACTCGCTGGCGGTCAGGCGCTTGAGCACGCGCTGCGCTCCCTCAAAGCTGTCCGTCGTAAACTGGAGCGTAAAATTACGGCGGATCTGGTCGCCGTCACGCGTGACGGTTGCGAAGGAGATGGAATACTGCAAAACATCGTCGAGACTGCTGTTGAGCAGTGACAACTCTGCCTTGGAGTTGTTATAGCTTTCCATGCGGTCGGCATCCGTGCCGATGCTGTCCAGCTCCTCACGCATGCGGGTTAGCTGCGCCACGCGCGTTTGCACCGCCATCAGCTCGGTTTGCAGGGCGACGCGCTCGGTGTGCGCGTTTTCGATCTCATCATACACGGGGCGGTACACGAAACGGTAGTACGCGAGCAAAACCAGCAGCAGACCCAGCAGCAGCAAAAGCACCCGCTCAGCCGGGTTAAATTCCCGTTCCAGCGTCATTTTGCCACCTCCCGTTCCGTACTTTTCAGCTGCACGACGACGTTCGCGCTCACCGTTTCCGGCTCTGCAGCCCTGCCCGGAGGCGGCTCAGAGGGACGCTGGCTCGTTGCGGCCGTGGTCACCGTGCAGTAATCGACCATATCATCCTCCAAAAGGTTCTGCACAATATGGTTGATCTCCTGCAGCGTACTTCCGCTGATGTTGAGCACCAGCTCATTTCCGCTCACCGTCCAGCTGTCAACGGGCGAGTGCGGCAGCACCACGCGCGCAAGCATTTCCATCATCGCCACACGGTCGGCACGGCTCAGCTCCTCCTGCGTCATGCCGGAATAGGTATAGTGGGCGTAGATATCATTGATCTCGCCAAAGTCGTCGATGGCGGCATAGCCGGCGTCAAGCTCCCGCCGGAGCGAGTCGACCTCAGCGCGCGCCTGCTCGGCGGCGGCAAGCTGGTCGAGCACGCCGAACTTGGCAAACGCGCCAATGGCGAGCAGCGTGAGCAGCAACAGCGGCACGGCAAGCGCCCAGTTGATGTGTCTGACATTGACGGTAGCGAGGTTGATGGAGCGCTTTTCCGGCAGGCGTCCGTGAATGCGCTGTTTTTTGACATGTTGCGCCTCAGCGCCGCCCTCCTCCGGCGTCGTAGCCGGACGATCCAGTAAATCTGGCATTCCGATGCCCCCTCTCAGCGTTCCAGCGTAATGCCGATGGCCAGCGTGTAGTCCACAGGATCTTCAACACGCTGCCCCACACCCGGCGGCAGCAGCTCCTCCACAGAGTGCATCTCCATGCCGAGCGTCTCATGAATGGCATTGCACAATCCCGGTATGGCGACGCCGCCGCCACAGACCCAAACGTCATTGAGCTCGCTGTCGCGGTTGCTGAACCGGTAGAAGTTCAGCGCGCGCATCAGCTCCACGGCGACGTTGTTGTACGCGTTGATGCAGAAGTCCTGATCCTGGCAGTCCTCGTAGTTGGTCAGAAGATATGTGTGAGCAAGATGCGTGTCCACGTTCATCGACTCGGCTATGACGTCGTCCAGATTGTGCAAACCGACCTCCAGCACGCGGGTGACGACATGGCGGTCGCCGCGGTACATGAACATGCGGATGGCACGATAGCCGAGGTCGAGGATGCAGTATTCCCTGTCCGAATCGTGCTTTGCGGCGCGGATGAGCGAAATGTACGCGCACTCGGCGGGCGCCGCCTTGACAAGCTTCAGCCCCGCCTTGGAAAAGATCGTACGCACATCCTGAATGGCTGTCGCCGGAACGGCGACGCCCATCAGCTCCATCGGCTCGCCGGGATGCGCCTTCGGGTCGGAGAGCATCGCGTAGTCGAAAATGTAGTTTTTCAACTCGTCGGTGATGTAGTCGTTGAACTCGTAGGGCAGATTGTAGGCAAGCTGTTCGGCGTTCATGGCCGGCATGGTGATGGTGCGGACATAGCTCAACTCGTTGGGCAGGATAAACGCCGCCTGCCGTGCGCGGATGTGCGCCTTGCGCATCGTGGTGCGCAGCAGATCGGTCATCGCCTCCTGCGAGGTGATTCGATTGTCCTTGATGAGGTTGACGGGCATCGGTACGGTAACGGCTTTTTTGACCCTGCCGTTGTTGCACAGCGCCAGCTTGAGACTGTCGTAACCGATATCGATGCCCAGTATGTTCCTTGTCATAGCGAACCTCCCAACAGAGCAAGATAACGTTCCACCAAACCGCCGCCGAAAAGCAGCATCACGCCTGACGCCGCGGCGATGGCGGGGCCGAATGGAAACGCTCCGCGCCTGCGCAGTGCCAGCGCCAGGAGAAGGCCCAGCACACAGGCGAGAATCAGCGTGAAGAGCGTCCCCACAAAACCAAGGTACAGCCCCACGACAGCGAAGAGCTTGATGTCGCCGCCGCCAAGGCTCTCCCGCCCCAGAACGCGGTCCATGACCAGCGACACAACCAGCAGCGCCGCGCCAAACGTCAGACCCGCGCCCAGGGCACGCAGCGCGCCGCCCCAGGACATGCCGAGCAGCGGCGCGGCAATCGCCCACGCCAGCGCCGCCACGCACAGGCAGCCGTCCGGGATGATGCAATCATCCAGATCGGTCAGCGACAAAAAGAGCAGGCACGAACAAAAAACGAGGTTCCGCGCCGCCGGAATACCAATGCCGAACCGCCACACGATCGCGAGCGTGACAAGCGCGGAAAGCAGCTCCGTGAGCGGGTAGCGCACGCCGATCGGCGCGCCGCACCGGCGGCAGCGCCCGTGCAGTGCGACCCAGCTCAAAATCGGCACAAGGTCACGCGCCCCCAGAGTCGCCCCGCAGGATGGGCAGCGGCTCCGCCCGGAAACGAACGGCTCGCCGCGCACGGTACGCCATGCGGCGCAGTGCAGAAAGGAGCCGAGCGCCGCGCCGAACGCAAACGCCAGCACGCTCCAATAGATCCGCCACACGGGCGGCAGCAACATCATATCCATCAATCGTCCAACATTGTCCAACCGCCTGCACCGTGCCAGTCCACGCAGTGCTCCGGATCGGCGTAGCAGAAATATGCCGCGTCCCCGTCCGCGCCCGCGCTGTAAAAGGCAACCGTGCCCGTATAACCGGACGTGGCGCGGGTGCCGCGTTTGATCTCCGGCGCCTGATCGACGCGTGCAACGGTGAGCGGCGCGCCGTTGATCGTCACGCCAACGTTTTCGGGCGCCTCTTCCCCGCGGCCGCGCACACCGTCGAGCGCGGTGCGGAGCTGGCGCAGGGCGTTTTCGGCGTTGAGGCGCGTCTTGAGCCGGTCGTCTTTCGTGTGCAGGGCGCACACGACCGTCCAGCCGCCGCCTTCCTTCGGTATGAGCCAGCAGTCTCCGCCGCCGGGGCAAAGCTCCGACCAGCGCTTATAGTCGCGCACAACGGCGTAACGCGCCGCGTCCGCGTCCAGCGTGTAACCGCTGAGGGTCGCGTCCTCGTCGATCCTGCGCTGCGCCTCCGCAAGCGCAATGTCGCATGCACGCGACAGATTCGTCTCACGCGCCGCGCGCAGCGACGGTGCGGCGCAGAGCGCAAGCATGGCCAGCACCGCGAGGAGCATCACCACGATCCACACGCTGACGCCGCGCACACTATGCAGTTTTAGAACTGCGTTTTTCATGTCCGTTACTTTCGTACTTCACAGGCAAAAAGCGGGGCTTCAAAAAAAGAGAAGCGCGCGAACGATGCTGAAGACCTGCTTTTCGCTTGCCAAGTTTTTGATCCACCTGCGCAGGGTCCTGCCGCGGCGCTTTTGCGCGTCATTTGTCGATGAACCACGCGGCGTTGGGTTCTTTTGATTCTCCGCGCCGGACGCTCCCGGACGCCCGGCGCGAAAAGAAACCTATTAAGAAATTGGCGTGCCAGACGATGCTGCAAAAGTCGTTGTACCACCACTGGTGCTAAACGTAAAGGAAACAGTAAGATCACCGTTATGTTCCTTCAAATATGTTTCATTTGTTTTTGTTGAACCAGTAGAATCAGCAAACGGCATGTCACTTACAAAGATAACACTATTCTTATCTTTGTGTGTAAACTTCACTCCTGTTACATTAACTTTGTTATTATCTGATGCATCAATTGTGGCATTTCCACTCGGTTCACCAGACAAATAAGTGGCAACAGCATCCGCATACGCGGAACGCAGATTCGCCTGATCCGCCGAGATACGCGCCTTCTCCAACTGTTTACCAAACGTCGGCATTGCGATGGCAATGAGCACGCCGATGATCGCAACAACGATCAGCAGCTCCGCCAGCGTAAAGCCCTTATTGTTGTTCTTTTTCATATCCTTAATACCTTCTTCCTGTTTCGCCTGTTTTGCGCCGATACGCCTCCGGACAGCGCACCGTGCGCCCTTCTATTTCCAGCCGCCGGGAGACGGCGAGAAAACGATCTTTGCTGTTTTTTTCTGAAAAGTATTTTGCCTTTACGGCAGCGGCTCCGTCAGCCGCCCATGACATCGTACATCGAGAACATCGCGGAGAAGACCGCCAGCACGATGAAACCCGCGACCAGCGCCACGCCGACGAGAAGGGCCGGCTCGATCTTTGCCAGCGCCGACTTTGTCGCCTCCTCCAGCTCCTGATCGTAGTACGCCGCGACGGTGGAGAGCGTCTTTTCCGGTTCGCCGCTGCTCTCACCCACGCCGGTCATATCCACAAGGATGTCGGGGTAATCCGTTCCCTCTTTCATCGACGGGCCGAGGGCGTGCCCTCCCTCCAGCTTTTCGCACAGAAGCCCCGTCTGGACGCTGAGGTGATAGTTGCCAATGACCTTTGCGGTGATCGCCACCGCCTTTGTCATCGGCAGTCCCGCGCCGAGCATCGCCGCCATGGTGTTGGCGAACTGGCTCGCCGCGCCCAGCTCTTCAATGTTGCCCAGCACGGGCAGCTTGAGCTTGATGCGGGCGAGGTTGCGCTTTCCGTTCTCCGTCGCGCCGTAGGCTTTGACGACGAGGAACAGGAGAACCGCTGCGGCAAGCAGAAAGAGGATGTTGTTCTTGAAAAAGTCCGACACGGCGATGAGAATACGCGTCAAAATCGGCAGCTCGCCGCCCATTTCCGCGAACATCGCCGTGAACTGCGGCACGACCTTCGCCATCAGGATTGCGACGACGATCACCGCCGTCGTGAGCACGAACAACGGATAGGACATGGCACTTTTGACCTTGGCGCGCAGCTTGTTCTCCTTGTCGAAATGCTCCTGCATCATGACAAACGAACGCGCCAGATTGCCCGTCGCCTCGCCCGCGCGCAGCGTTTCGATGAACGTTACGGGCAGGATCTTCATGCCGTGGTCCTCGAACGACGCCGAAAGGCTGCGTCCGCTTTCCACATCCGCGGCGACCTGATCCAGCAGGTGGCGGATGCCCTTGTCGGCGGTCTTTTCCGACACCAGCTTCACCGCCCGTGCGATCGGGATGCCTGCTTCCAGTATGATAGCGAACTGGCTGCACATCATGCCGACAGCCTTGCCGTCCGGCTTGCCGCCGATCTCAAGGTTCAGAAGCCCGGGCTTCTTCTCTTTGACCTGCGTGAGCTTGAGGATGACGCTGCAGGACTCTTTGACGCGGCTCGCCGCATCCAGCTCGTTGAAGCCCTCGACCAGCCCGCTGACCTTGACGCCGTCACGCGACAGCGCTGTGTATTTGAACTGTGCCAAACGCGCTCACTTCCTCAAAATGCGTTCTTCTTGACGTAGTCCACCTCATGCGCGTAATGGATCGCGATCTCCTTGGTGATCTGTCCGCTGCGGACGAGGCGCACAAGCGCCTGATCCATCGTCTGTCCGCCGAGCGCGGCGCTTGTGGCGACGGCGTTGGCGATCTGCGGCGTGTTGCCCGCGCGGATCAGATTGCGGATGGCGTCTGTCACGATCATCAATTCGCACGCCAGCGCACGCCCGCCGCCCTTCTTCGGCACAAGCTGCTGCGTCAGCACGGCTTGCAGCGTCATGGACAGCTGCAGGCGGATCTGCGTCTGCGCATCCGCGGGAAATACCTGCACGATACGGTCGACCGCGTCCGCGGCGCTGCCCGTGTGCAGCGTGCCGAACACCAGATGGCCCGTTTCGGCGGCGGTGATGGCGGTTTCGATGGTCTCCTTGTCGCGCATCTCGCCGATGAGGATGACGTTCGGGTCCTCACGAAGGCTTGCGCGCAGACCCATGGCGAAGCTCTGCGTATCCTTTCCCACCTCACGCTGGTTGATGGCGCAAAGGTCGGGCTTGTAGATGTACTCCACGGGGTCTTCCAGCGTAACGATGTGGCTGCGGTACTTGTGGTTGATGGAATCCAGCAGCGCGGCCAGCGTCGTGGATTTACCGCTGCCCGTCTCGCCCGTAACGAGAACGATGCCCTTATGCAGGTCGATCAGCTGCGGCGCCGCCGGCGGCAGGCCGAGGTCGTCCAGCTTGGGGATACTTTCGCGCAGCAAGCGCAGCGCTACGCTCGGCACGCCCTGCTGCTTGAAGATGTGGATACGGCAACGGTTGCCGGCATAGCTGTCCGCAGCGTCCAACTCGCCCTCGCGCTCGAAGGTCTCGTACGCCGCGTCGCTCCCGGCGAGGAAACGCGCCACGGCAAAGCAGTCGTCCTGCGTCAGCGGCACGCTGTCCATGTCCTGCAGCTCACCGCTCTGACGGTATTTCGGCGGCAAGCCGCAAATCAGGTGGATGTCGGACGCGCCGTCCGCCTTTGCCTTGGCAACCAGTTCGTCAATGGTCATCATGTCGCTCAAGCCTCCTCATTCACGATACGCAGAACTTCTTCGCCCGTGGTCACGCCCTCGCGCATGAGGCGCAGGGCATTCTCCCGCAGGGAGACGAAACCGTTCTCCGGGCGTTTAAGCTCCGCCTCAATGGCGTCGCGCCCCTTTTGGTCGTAGATCAGCGAGCGCACCGCCCGCGTGATCGGCAACATTTCGAATACGGCTACGCGCCCGCGATAGCCGGTGTTGAAGCAGTGTGCGCAGCCCGCGCCGCGGTAGAGTTTCAAATCCGGCTCCGGTGCAATGTCCAGATCGTCCAGTTCCTCTTTCGTCGGTTCATAGGCGACCCGGCAGTCGGGACAGATACGGCGCACAAGACGCTGGGAAATAACGCCCTTGAGCGCACCGGCGATGACGTACGGTTCCACACCGATGTCGCGCAGTCGGTCGATGGAGCCGACCGCATCGTTGGTATGGATGGTCGAAAGCACAACGTGGCCCGTAATGGCGGAGCGCATCGCGATCTCGGCGGTCTCGCCGTCACGGATCTCGCCGACGGCGATGATATCCGGGTCCTGACGCAAGATCGCGCGCAGGCCGTTTGCAAAGGTCATGCCCGTTTTTTCGTTGATCTGCACCTGGTTGACGCCGTCGATGTTGTACTCCACGGGGTCCTCCAGCGTGACCATGTTCACCTCGGGCGTATTGAGCTGGTTGATCATGGCATACATCGTCGTGGTCTTGCCGCTTCCCGTGGGGCCGACAAGCAAAATCACGCCGTTGCGGTTTTTGAGCATATCGTCGTATTTTTGCAGGTCGCTGCCCTCCAGCCCGAGCGCGTCCTTTGTCACGCGTCCCCCGGACTTGTCCAGCAAACGTGCCACGACCTTTTCGCCGTAGACCGTCGGCAGCGTGGACACGCGCAGGTCGAAGTCGCGCTCCTTGATGCGGACGTTGAAACGGCCGTCCTGTGGGATGCGTTTTTCCGCGATGTCCAGTCCGCTCATGATCTTGATACGCGAGATGACTGCCGCCTGAATATCCTTCGGCACGGTCAGAACGTCACGCATCAGACCATCGATGCGCATGCGAACCTGCATCTGCGCCTCTCGCGGCTCCAGATGGATGTCGCTGGCACGCTCGGTGATCGCGCGCTCCAGCATAGAGTTTACCAGACGGATGGCAGGCGCGCTGGACATGGCATCGTCGCCGAGCTGGGTGGATACGAAGTTCGTTTCCACGGCGGCTTCGCCGCTGCCCGCCGCCTCACGCTTCATTTCGGCGATCGCCTTCGCGGCGCCCTCGTTGCTGTAGAGGATTTGGATAGCGTGCTCCACGCCCGCGCTCGTCGCCACCATCGGCACGATTTTGTGCTTGGACGCACGGCGCGCCTCTTCAGCCGCGTAAAAGTTCAGCGGGTCCGCCATCGCAAGATACAATTCGTCCTTGACGATACGCACCGGAACCACGTTATACTGGCGCGCGATATTCTTCGGCAATGCCTGTGCCATTTCCGTCGGAATGCTCGCCTTGGTCAGGTCGATGAACTCGATACCGAGCTGCATCTGCAAAGCCTCAATCATCTCGGCCTCGGTGATAATGCCGTTTTTCAGCAGTACCGCGCCGAGGCGGTCTTTTGTGCCCTTTTGAAGCTCAAGACCGCGCTCCAGATCCTCCTGGGTGATGATACCGGCATTGATGAGCAGCTCGCCCAAATGCATGTATGCCATGTTTTTGTCCTTCCACCGCAGAAAAATGGATACTATATCATATATTCATTGTGTTAAAGTGTATCACACTTCATTCGTATCGTCAAGATATCCAGCCGGTAAACATAAAATTTTCGACAAATTCCTACTTGTCAATTTCGACACATAAACATATAATGTGACATTGCGCGGTGCATCTGCTTGCGCGATTTTTTCATCGGGAGGCATACGGGTATGCTTACACTTAAGGAAACCATCGAAACCTATGACCGCGTCGGCCAGGGAAAGACTGCTTCGCCGCTGTGGCGTCTGGTGTTGCTGGGTGTGCTGGCCGGCTTTTGGATCGGCTGCGGCGCACTGGCGTCTTCCATCGCCGCCTGCGGCATTGCGGACCCCGGCCTCGCCAAGCTGGTCTCCGGGCTTGTGTTCCCCTTCGGCCTGATCATGGTCATACTCTCCGGCGCTGAGCTGTTCACGGGCAATTGTCTGCTGGCAAGCCCGCTACTGCGCCGCAAGCTCACCGTCGCGCAGTGTCTGCGCAATCTGGTCCCGGTTTATCTCGGCAATGTTTTAGGCGGCGTCCTGCTGGCGGCGGCATGCGTCTACAGCGGTGTTTACAATCTCGGCGGCGGTGCGCTCGCATCATCCGCGGTATCCGTTGCGGGTGCGAAGATGGCGCTCTCCTTTGGTCCGGCTTTTATCAAAGGCGTGTTGTGCAACATTCTTGTTTGCGCGGCGGTACTTTTTGCCATCGGCGCAAAATCCGTTCCGGGCAAAGCGATTGCCGCGTTCGTCCCTGTGGCTGTGTTCGTCATGGCGGGTTTTGAGCACAGCATTGCCAACGCATATTACCTGCCGCTCGGTATACTGCTCGACCCCACCCTTACGCTCAGCGGCTGCCTGCACAACCTGCTGCCTGTGACACTCGGAAACCTCGTCGGCGGCTGCGCTTTTGCTGCCGCCATGTCTGCCTCCCACGGCTAAGGCCCTGATTTCATACATATTTAATAAATTATTACGCACTTTCTTAATAAATACCCGATACTCTTTATATCGTGAAGTGCAAGTTTTTTCATTTCCCTCCTAAAAACCATCCAGTGCAATCACACAGGAACAGACGGCGCCGCAAGGCGCCTTTTGTTCCTGCAAACCCTCAGTCCATCCACCCACCGGACTTTGGAAGGAGGTATTCCACATGTTGAGGCGGTTGTTCCACAGGAAACGCAGGCACACGGTGCGGACAGACCGCTCAGATCTGTCCGCGATAGCGCTCATCAACAAGCAGATCCGAATGCAGAAGTACGGTGCGTGAAATCCATTCCGGCGGAAGATCCCGGGGCTTTTTGCCCCGGGATCTTTCATTTTTATGCATATGTCAAGGGTTGACTGGTATAAAACCATAAGCCCTTGCGTGGTGATATTTGTCGCTTTTGACCCTTGACGTACGGCGTTTTCATCCCTAAAATACCGCGTATACCAGCTGAAAACGTTTCCAACGCCGCAAATCTGGCTATACTATATGCGCCCACCACGGCACATACCGATTCCGCGGCACAGACACCCTGCCTCTTTCGGGGCAGCCTTGAAAGGAAGTCATTTTCATGAATACAAATACCAAGACCCTTTGGTCGATCTACCATACCGACGCCATCTCCCTTGCGGAAGATGGTTCCCTCATTGTCAAATGCCCGCGCCTCGGCAGCCTGCTGGTGCAGGGCGAGGACAAAGCCACGTTCCGTGCGCGTTATGAATCTGCGTTTCCCGAGCGCACAGGGCTGGACAAGACTGTGGCGGTGAGCCTGCTTTATCGTTTTGCGCAGGAAATGCGCCGCGGTGACCTGATCGTGTACCGTTCCTATGCCGACGCACAGGTGCGTCTCGGCGAGGTCACGGGCGATTACGACTATCAGGGCGGCGAGGAGCACCGCCGCAGTGTGGCTTGGCGCAAGTCTCTGCCACAGAACGCGTTTTCCGCAGCGGCATTGCGTGAGATCGGCTATTCTTCCCCCGCACCGCTGTTCCCCGTGAAATGCCACGCGAATGAATTTTTTGAGGCGCTTGGCATCAAGCACACGGCACGTCCTTCTGCCCGCACCACTCCTGCCGTGACACATGTGCCGGAGCCTGCGCTGGAACGTTTCGTACTCGATGAGCTTGGACGCAGCAATGCTTACCACGGATTCAAGGAGTTTGCTGCGGGACTGCTGCAGGCAATGGGCTACCGCGTGACTCTGCTTGCCTCGTCGCGCGATGACATCGACATCATTGCCCATCGCGACCCGTTGCTCCCGCGCGTGCTGGTAAAGGTCGCGGACGGCAAACCGCGTACTTCGGATGTGCAGGCACTGCGCCATGCGCAGGAACGCGGCGATTACGGCGTGCTGCTTTCGCTGGCAGAAATGCCTCCTGAGGTTTGCGCCGCGCTGAATGCCGCGCCGAACCTGCGCGGTGTAGACGGCCGCCAGATCGCCGCACTGACGCTGGATTATTACAATTCTCTGCATGAGCGCTACCGCAAGCTGATTCCGCTCAAATCGGTTTATGTGCCGGTAGCCTGAGAACGCCAATGAAAAGGTCGCCATCCCAGACGGGATGGCGACCTTTTGTTGTTTGTCTCAGTTCACCTTGAACATATCGACCTGCGTCTTGAGCAGGTTGGACTGCGACGCCAGCTCCTGGCAGGACGCCGCGGTTTCTTCCGCCGTGGCGGAGTTCTGCGAAATGACGCCGGAGATATCGGAAATACCCGCGCTGACCTGCGTGACCGCGTCTGCCTGCGCGGCAGCCGCAGTGTTGATCTCGCCAATAATCGCATTGGTGCGCTTGGTCTGCTCGATCACTTCGCCCATGATCTCCGCCGTGCGGCGCGCCAGTTCCACGCCTTCATTGACCGCCTTGACCGTGTCGGAAATCAGAACATTGGTGTTATTTGCAGCCTCGCTGGACTTGCCCGCAAGATTGCGCACCTCGTCCGCCACGACCGCAAAGCCCTTGCCGGCAGCGCCTGCACGCGCCGCCTCGACCGAGGCATTGAGCGCAAGGATGTTCGTCTGGAACGCAATGTCCTCGATCGTCTTGATGATCTCGCTGATGCGCGCGGATTTATCGCGGATCTCGTCCATGGCGACGAGCATGGTCTTCATTTGCTCGTTCTGCTCTTCAACCTTTTGCAGGCAGCCGATGGAAATGGCATTTGCCTCATCCGCATGGCGCGCCGTGGTGCCGACCTGCTGATTGATGTTCGTAACGGTGGCGTTGATCTGTTCGATAGCGGTTGCCTGACGGGTCGTGCCCTCTGCAAGGAGCTGGGAACCGTTGGCAATCTGGCCGGCGCCGCTACGCACACCGTCGGCGGAGGCATCCATGCTGCCGACGATCTTGGCCAACCGGATCTCGATGTCGCCGAAGGAACGTTCGATCTGCTCAAAATCGCCGATGTATTCCACCGCAGGCTTATGGGTAAAGTCACCCTCGCCCATCGCAGCGAGAATACGGGAGATATCGCCGATATAGGAGCTGATGTCCTTTTTGGCCTTTTGCAGGTTCTTGACAAACTCACCGATTTCGTCGTTGTTGAAACGGAAGTCCTCATCCGGATCGGACAGATTGCCGCGGCTCATCGCATCGGCAAGACTCTCCGCGTGGCGGATGGGCAGGTCGATCATCTTGCGGATAATGAACGCACCCGCGACGAAGGCCAGCACACTGCAAACCAGCGCCATAATGACAACCAGGGTGATGATCTGAGCAAATTCGCTGTCGGAATCCTCAGCGTGCAAGCCGGAGAAGAATGCGCACACCAGCTCGCCATCCACGCTGAACCCCGGATTGTACTGGTAGAACATGCTCACACCCGCCGCCTTGGTACGGCCGCTGAGCGCCTTGTTCTGGTTATAGATGGCATCCTGCGCCTTGGCGTTCATCGCACCGCCGAGCTGAAGCGTGCCGGACGCATCGCGCAGCGTCGTGGCGATGGTCTTGGCATTGTAGAAGATTGCAATCTCCGAGCCGGTGGATTCCTTAATGTTCGCCACGAGATCGTTGTCTGCCAGCGAACGGCCGATGACCGTAATGGTACTGGTGCTGGAGTTGCTCGCAATGTGGACGCAGCAGGGGCCGGCGGTGGGATCATCGACCAAGCCCGTTACCTCGCGGCCGTTATACTTGGTCAGATCGGTTGTAAATTGAACGGTATTGCTGTTCCAGATCTCTTTGCCGCGCGTATCGACGATAATCATAAAATCGAGATCATCGTCGCGCATCGCCTCGAACATATCTTCGAACAGAAGGCTGACCTTCTTATTCAGAGCGCCGGAGGCAGACAGCATCTCATAGTCCTCCCAGCAATTCTCCGCTTCATCGTTGACCATCTTCTGAGCAACGTTGGCAAGCGCGGTCGCCTCATGCATCAGCAGCTTGTTGCTGAAGTTGGATGACATCCTGATGCTGATGGCGGAAATGATTGCCACAGTGATGATTAGCGCCGCACCCACGACGAGCAGGAGCTTTCTTCCCAATCTTGACATAATCTGATCCTCTCCTTACTTAAAAATACCTTTTACGCCTGAAATATCTATTTCGCCGGACGATCCTTCATCCAGTTCCATACGCTAGTTTTTCACGCTCGTCTCCGCACGGAGGGTGAGGACATACTCCACGCCGCTTGCCTTATCGTGCACATAGTCAAATTTCACGCGCAAAAGCAGCGGTTGCCCCGATTCTGTTCTGATAGGGAACGGAAAGGAAAATCCCGCCTCACCATCATCCGTCTCGCCCCGTGCAAAGCGGATCAGGCGCTCGCGCGTGCTCTTTTCAATGCGCTCGTAGAAACTTTGATCGTCCAATTCGTTTTGCATCTTGCGGTAAGAAAGCCCAAGCGCCTCCCGTAAGCCATGTATGACCACGCGAAAGCTCCAACGCGAACCGACCTTGCGCGCAAACACCACGCTGTCGGTCGAAACCTGTGAAAGCAGGCGCATGTGGTCGTTGAGCGTCGTAAACTCGGTAAGGTTATGGGCAGAGCCGTAAAAGTGTCTGCCCTCTTCATCTTCGTTGAGGAAAAAGAAGCGGACTCGGAACGGCTCAATCACGTTTCCGGGCTGAACAAAACGCACCACGCCCTCAGCACCGCTGCCCGATACCTGCATGGCCTCTTCCAGAATGCGATAGAACTCCGGTTTATCTTCAGGTACCAGAAAATTCTGAATGGACTCCAAACGCCCCTCTATGCCGGCAACCCGAATCTCACGGTCGAGTTGGTCATTGTGGCGCACAATGTCCACATCGTCGCCCTTCCAGACGTAGAACCCCACGGGACCGAGAATCTCATTGAGCACCGTGTCACTGAAGAGATTCTGATCCAGAAACTCACGGACATGGAACTGCTCGCGCGCCTTAAAGCGGAATCCGCGCGTGTCTGTGTGCTTTGGGTCGGAAATAAGCGCCTCAAACTCTTCCAGGGGCATGGGCCGGTAAAAGAAATAGCCCTGCACATAACGGCAGCCCAATCCCTTCAGGAAATCGGATTCTTCCTTTGTCTCCACGCCCTCCACAATAATGGGGACACCCATGGTTTTTGCCATGTTGACAATGGATTCCATGATCTGAATGCCCTTGCGATCGTCCCGGCTCATGCGCAGAAACCGGGCATCCAGCTTGATGATATCGACGTTGAGGTTGCGCAGCATGTTCAGCGATGAATAGCCGCTGCCAAAGTCGTCCATCAGCACGAGGAACCCCTTCTCGCGCAGCCTTGTCACCGTGGCCGCCACCAGTTCATTGTCCACATAGGCGGATTCGGTGATCTCGATTTTAATGACTTCGACGGGAAGCTGATACTTTTCGATCAGTTTTTCAAAGAAATCCGGTACGTCAATGGTATAGATGTCGATCTGTGAGACGTTAACGCTGATCGGCAGAGGCGTATGTCCGCTGTCGATCCATCTTTTCTGCCACGCACAGACTTCTTCCCAGACGTATTGATCCAGATCCGTAACAAAGCCGTACTTTTCCAATACCGGTACAAACAGTCCGGGCGAAACCATCTCACCCGTCGTCTTTTTCCAGCGTACCAGCGACTCGGCGCCCACGACCTTGCCGTTTTTGATGCGGCACTGCGGCTGAAGCTGGATGAACAGCTCATGATCGCGCAGCGCCTTCTGAAAGTCTGACAGGATGTGGTAATCACGGTCTGTCTGGAGGATCATCGTCATCTCGAAAAGACGAATACGGTCGTGATAATCATCTTTGGCGCAGCGCGCTGCCAGAGCGGCATGGTCGTAAACGTCGTAAATGCTGATTTCCCCTGCGGAACCCACCAAACTCACACCAATAGCAGGCAGAAAGCCCACCGATGTACCGTGTCTTCGGATCAGTTCGTGGATTTCCTCATAAAGCGCCTCAATACACGCCATGTCAAAGGGAATCAGCAGAGCAAAATCGTCCTGTCCCAGATAGCAGGCCAGACCTCCCATGTTCTGCTCCAACTCAGCGAGTTTTGCACCTACCGTCGCCAGCACCAGATCGCCCTGATCACGGCCGTACCACTCATTGAACAGCTTAAAGTGCTCCAAATCGAGGGCTACCATACACCAGCCCTCGGAATGCTCCCGGATAAAATGCCGCGCCTGCCGGAAAAACGGTTCCTCATACCGCAGTCCCGTCAAGGCATTGTACTCGGCAACGTTGGTCGGTTCTTCGACACGTTGGCTGTGGTGTACCTCGTCCTCCACATCGCGCAAAAATGCATAGTAAGTCCCCTGCGGCATCGCATAGGACGCACCACCGAACGCTGCCTGCTCCACCCAGCGCCAGCTGCCGTTGAGCAGCCGATAACGAAACCGGCTGCGGAACTCGCCGTTTCCCTCATCAGATTCCAGCCGCGCCAGAAGCGCATCCGGATCATTTTCGCGGGAATACCGCTCGCGGTCGTCCGGGTGAATCAGGTAACGTGCAACGTATTGGAACATCTCGCGGAAACCGCAATCAATAGCGGGAGCAAAATACTTTCCCTCCGTATGCCGGAGCAGGCGGTACTGATCCCTGTTGAGGTCGACTTCCGTCAGCTCGTCAAAGCCTTCCAGCATAACGCTGACGACGGGCGACGCCGCGATATCTTCTTTTAAGACGGTATCTGACATTTGCCGTGACATGCCCGATGCACCCTTCTAAAAAATACTAAATACTACTTTATTTTAACAAATCTTCCGGTAAAATGCAACAGTTTTTTACTTTTCGTGTGATTCTTGCTCCGTCACGTCCAGCCATGCCCGACCAACAGCGAGCTGGCGTCGCACCTCGTCCGGCGCCGTGCCGCCGAAAGAGCGGCGCGCCGCCACACAGGCCGGGATGCTCACATCACCCAACACCGCGCGGCTCAACCGCGGATCGATCGCGGCAAGCTCAACCTCATTCAGGTCCTCAATACCACATCCGCGCGCCTCACATGCCTTGACCATGCGGCCGACGAGATTGTGTGCCTCGCGGAACGGAATACCCTGCCCTGCCAGGTGCTCCGCGACATCCGTAGCATTGAGAAATCCGCGCTGCAGCTGCTCTGCGATGCGTTCGGTGCGGAAGGTCGTATTCTCCAGCATTTTCGTGAAGATGCGCAGGCACGCTTTCCATGTGT
This sequence comes from Oscillospiraceae bacterium, assembly GCA_902783035.1. Classification (GTDB taxonomy): domain Bacteria; phylum Bacillota; class Clostridia; order Oscillospirales; family Oscillospiraceae; genus Hominicoprocola. Next base: position 21,337 of record CACZPK010000095.1, on the reverse strand, counting down.
CGATCGCATCAAACAGTCCTTCCTTGTCCTCCTGAAAATCCTTGTTGTAAGCCATCGGCGCACCCTTCATGACCGTCAACAGGCCCATCAGGTCGCCGTATACGCGGCCGCACTTGCCGCGCAGCAGCTCTGCCATGTCTGGGTTCTTCTTCTGGGGCATGATGCTCGATCCCGTACAGAAACCGTCATCTATGGCCAGAAAGCCGAATTCCGTGCTGTTCCACCAGGCAAACTCCTCCGCCCAGCGTGAAAGGTGCATCATGGAAATCGCCGCATCGGAGAGAAACTCCAGCATGTAGTCACGGTCGCTGACCGAATCCATCGCATTTTCGGTGGGCGCGGCAAAGCCAAGCAGCTCCGCCGTATATGCGCGGTCGGTCGGAAACGTCGTTCCGGCAAGGGCACAGGCACCCAGCGGACAGTAATCCATGCGCTCCAGACAGTCAGCAAGCCGCTCCGCGTCGCGGCGGAACATCTGGAAGTATGCCATAAACAGGAAGCCGACGGTGATGGGCTGCGCGTGCTGGATGTGCGTATAGCCGACGGTAATTTCCTCCGCATACGCCTCTGCCTTGCGCAGGATCACTTCTTCCAGTGCCAGCAGTTCCTGCCGGATGGCACGGATCTCCCGGCGCAGGTACAGCCGCGCGTCCACCTGGCACTGATCGTTGCGTGAACGCGCTGTGTGAAGTTTCTTTCCCACATCGCCGATGTCCGCAATCAAACGGGCTTCGATGCCCATGTGAATGTCCTCATCCTCAACGGTAAACTGGATCTCGCCGCTGCGGATACGCTGGCGAATGTTCTCCAGCCCCGCCACGATGGCGTCGCGCTCGTCCGGCGTAACGATGCCGCATTTTGCAAGCATTGTCACATGCGCAATGCTGCCGTCGATATCCTCCTCAAACATACGCTGATCGAAACCGACGGAGGCGTTGAACGCCTTCACCAGCTCATCCATGTCTTTTTCAAATCTGCCGTTCCAAAGTGCCATTCTTTTTCCCCTTATCTGCAAAACGTTACATGGCTCGTTGCGAATGCCTTGCTCTCATAGGTGCCCGCATCAGCCTTCTTATACAGGTCGCTGAAAGAAAACCGGTCGTTGTCACGATAGAACGTCGCACCGACACTGACGCTGATTTTACGCTCGCCCAGTTCGGGAGGCGAATCTTCGTAAATACGGTCAAACAGGCGCTTGATGATCGGTTCCGCCGTCGCCTCATCATATACGCCGGGCACATAGACGGCAAATTCGTCCCCGCCGAGGCGCATGATGACGTCCTGCTTGCGAAAACTCGCACGCATAGCGTTTGCAATAGCAATCAGTACCTTATCGCCGACCTCGTGTCCAAAGGTGTCGTTGACGCTCTTGAACTTATCCACGTCCATCAGCAGGAACAGTCCGCCCCGCCCCGCGGCAAGCATTTTGCAAACGGTGATCGTTGTCGAGCCGGTCTGCATATTGTCAAACGGCGGGATGTGCGTCACATTGCCGTAGGCGCGCGTTGCGCCGAGATACCACGGACGCTGCGTCGGATCATATCCCTCTTGCGGCGTCCAGCCTGTGCCGTCCAGATATACGCCGTCTATGTAACCATATACGCCCGTGGTCGGACCGGCAATCAAGCTGTCCAGATTGCCCGTCTCCCGTGTCATGTATGCCGGCAGTTCCTCCGGCGTTGCTCCGCCGTCGCGCATTTCTTCGATGCGGCGGGAAGCAGAATCTATCGCCTTGTCCGCCACGCGCAGGTACTCTCCCAACTCGCGCGAGGCAAGCAGATAGCTGTTTTCACAGTTGTGATAGGCGCTTTCCGTTCCGAGACGCATCAGTTCGTAAAGATTAAGCCCGATCAGTGTAAGCAGCATCAGACAAAAAAGGGCGCAAAGGCACACCTGCCGCCAGCTCATCGCCCGGAGCATGCTGAAATATCCGAATTTTCTGCCGCTCATGGTATTTCCTCCGCTCGTACCGGCGAGGGACCATACAAGGAAAACAGCCCTCAGAATCAACGATCTCGAGGGCTGCTGTCGCGATATCTGGCCTCGCCGGGTGCTTGCGCGCGGTCACCGTTTTCTGTGTTGGTATGTTGCCGTCAAACGGCAGTATGGCGAGGGCGGGACAGGCGCGCCGCTACGGCGGCCTGCCCGCGCCTTGGTCCGAGTGGCGCGGCTCGAACGCGCGGTCTCCACATCCCAAATGTGGCGCGATACCAACTTCGCTACACCCGGTTTTTCGTTCTTGATTATACTCTGTCTCCGTTCGCCGCGCAAGTCCTTTTTCTGATTTTACCGTGTGCCTGTTCCTGATGCCGCCTCTGTCTTGCTTTCCGGCCCCGTTTGCGTTATAATCATAGCCGCATGGGACATCCGAACCCGTTAAGGAGCTGTTTTTATGATAGATTACCGCACAGAAGCGCCACCGATCCTGCGGGATTTTCTCTCATATCATGAGACCATCAAGGCGCACTCCAGGCGTACAGTCGACGAGTATTTTCTGGATCTGCGCAACTTTTTCCGCTATCTCAAGACGGTGCGCGACCCCAGCCTGCGCGGCCGGGAACTCAATACCATCGACATTATGGACGTTGATCTGGACTTTGTCGGCTCTGTGACGCTCAGCGATATTTACAACTATATGAGTTACCTCAGCCGCGACCGGGTACTTCACCAGAACAGCGACAAGTCCGAATACGGGTTAAATGCTGCCTCCAGAGCGCGCAAAATCGCCACAATCCGTTCTTTTTACAATTATCTGTCCAATAAGGTGCATTTGATTGAAAACAATCCGGTCAAGGACATTGATTCTCCCAAGCTCAAAAAGTCTTTGCCCAAATACCTGACGCTGGAAGAAAGCGTAGAGCTGCTTGAATCCGTCGACGGGCAGAACCGCGCGCGTGATTATGCCATTTTGACGCTGTTTCTCAACTGCGGTCTGCGTATATCCGAGCTTTGCGCGCTCAACCTGCAGGATGTGCAGGACGAAGCGCTGCGCGTACTTGGCAAGGGCAACAAGGTGCGCATCGTCTATCTCAATGAGGCATGCCTCAATGCACTGCACGACTGGCTCGCAGTGCGCCGCCCCATCACAGGGCGGGATCAGAATGCGCTGTTTCTCTCCTCGCGCAATGAGCGCATCAGCAAATCCACTGTCCATGCGCTGGTCAAAAAACACATTTCCGCTGCCGGACTGGACGCAACGCAATATTCTTCTCACAAGCTGCGCCACACCGCAGCAACGCTGATGCTGCAAAACGGCGTGGACGTGCGCGCCGTGCAGGAGGTACTCGGCCACGAGCATCTCAATACCACGGAAATCTACACCCACATTGACAACGAGGCGCTGCGCGTTGCTGCCAAGGCGAACCCCCTCTCCCGCGTGAAGCCTCCGAAAAGAAGTGACAATTAGACAAAGCATAACTTTTGTTCAATTACGGTTGGTTTTATCTTTATAACCTACAACCGCATGGTCTGATCGGCCATGCGGTTGTTCTTATTGTCAGCAGTTTTCTGATTTTTGCTGCAAAGATACAAATTCTTGTTTTTTTGAGGATAGTCACAGACATAATGGCTGTGCCAATGGGAAAACTATTGCCGCATACAAGCAAGATTCCCCCACCGGAAAGGAGTCATCATTCATGAGCTATATCCCCTGCAGTGCCAATTGCGCCTACCAGAATGACGGATTGTGCGGTCTGAACTACGCTGCCGGTGCTTCAAATGCGCACAGCAATGACAACGGCTGCCTGCACTATGTTCCGCGCAACAGCGTGCTCAAGAACGCGCAATTTCACGGAGCGCATCAGCGATATTCGATACCAAAATCAGTTTTAGACCCGTGATGCTTTCCAGCCGCTCGGCGTGGCGCTTGGGAATGATGCAGCGCTCGAAGCCGAGGCGCTGTACTTCGCTCAGGCGCTGGCCGAGATGGCTGACGCTGCGCACCTCACCCGTCAGTCCGACCTCGCCGATCGCCGCAACACGGTTGCCGATGGGCTTGTCCAGATAGCTGGACGCCAGCGCCAGAATCGCCGCCAGATCGGCGGCGGGTTCATCCAGCGTCAGTCCGCCGATGACGTTCAAAAACGCATCGCAAGATGAAATTTTCAACGCACCGCGCTTTTCCAGCACCGCCATGAGCATCGCGGCACGGTTATAGTCGAAACCGTTGCTGGTACGCCGTGCCACATTCTGTGCCGCGGGAGCCAGAAGTGCCTGAACCTCCGCCAATACCGGGCGCGCCCCCTCCATCACGCAGGTCACGCAAGTACCCGGCGCATCTTCCGGGCGACCCGAGAGCAGCATTTCCGAAGGATTGGGCACTTCTGCCAGTCCCTCGCTGCGCATTTCAAATACGCCGATCTCATTTGTCGCGCCGAAGCGGTTCTTTGCCGCTCGCAAAATGCGGTATGTCATATGCTGGTCGCCTTCAAAGTACAAAACGCAGTCGACCATGTGTTCAAGCACCTTGGGGCCGGCGATCGACCCCTCCTTGTTGACATGGCCAATAACAAACACGGTGATCCCCTGTCCCTTGGCAAGCTGCATCAATGCCATGGTACAGTCCTTGACCTGACCGACGCTCCCGGCCGGCGATTCCAGTGCCTCATTGTAAAGCGTCTGGATCGAGTCGATGATCAGCACATCGGGCGCTTCCTCGCGGACCGATTCCAGTACGTCACCCAGGCAGGTTTCCGAGAGCACAAACAGCCGCTCACTGACAACATGCAGGCGTTGGGCACGCATCTTGAGCTGATGCGGCGATTCTTCGCCCGATACATAAAGCACCTTGTTGCTCTGGCATAGCTGTGAGCAGATCTGAAGCATCAGCGTCGATTTGCCGATGCCCGGCGCACCGCCCACGAGTACCAGCGACCCTTTGACCGCACCGCCGCCCAACACACGGTCCAGCTCGCCCATGCCGGTTGGAAAGCGCAATTCCTCCGTAACGCCAAGATCGTTGATCGGGTGTGCCTTCGCGCGCGGCAGCATATTTCCGCGACTCTTTGGCGATACGGCCGCCTTCGGCGCGGCCTGTTCCACGATCGAATTCCATGCGCCGCAGCTCGGGCAGCGTCCCGCCCATTTGGCGGTCTCATTGCCGCACTCGGTACAATAGAATATGCTCGCTGCTTTTGCCTTCATGGCTCTTCCCTCTCTGCCTTCAGGATACCCGCCGCAATGGCGGCGGCGATCCGTTTCTGATGCTCCGGCTGAAGCAGCTGCTCCGCCTCTGCCGCATTGGACAGAAAACCGCACTCTACCAAAACCGCCGGACAAGTGACGTTTTTCATCAGATAGATCGAAGGATCTATCTTTTTTGCTTGTTTTTCATTTTTCGGGTTGACACTTTGGTTCAGCGCCTCCTGAATCGAGAGCGCCAGTTCCTCACCGCCCGCTGCCGTGCCGAAAAATACCTGTGCCCCATGTACGCTCGGAACCGACGGCAGGCTGTTCTGGTGAATGCTTATCAGCACCGCTCCCGGCGTGCCGTTGACCAGTGAAACGCGGTTTTTAAGGTCGGACGTCTTCTTTTGCCGCAGTGTTTCCGCGTCCGGTGCGTGAATGGAGATGTCCGCTTCACGCGTGCGTACCGTTTGCCGTCCTAAAAAGTGCAGCAGCGTATCCAGCCGCAATGTCACAGCAAGATTGATATCGCTTTCCCGGATGCCGCCGCACGATACCGCACCGCCGTCTTCGCCGCCGTGCCCAGCGTCCAGAACATAGACGGTTCCCTGCGCCGAAGGTTCAAATGCGGGCATTGCATTCCGGGTCGGCACACATAGCATGGCGCAAAGGGAAAAAAACACCACCGCCATAATCCAAGGCAGCATATGATGTTTTTCTCTCAGAACCATTATCCCACCCCCCGAAAACGAGCTTATGCGTGGGATTTTGTCCGATATGCCGATTATACCAACCTCTGTTGCAAAAGAAAAGCCCTGTTTCCGATTTTCACGCAGCGCATAAGATGAACTGAGCGGAAGCTCAACGGATTCTTAAAGGAGGAATTATTTCGTGGAAGTTGCCACCAAGCCGGTCGTCAGGCCGGTAAACGGCGCATCTGTCACCGGCGCCGCCATGAACGCGGAGGCGAATCGCAGCAGCACAGACGCCAAGCGCTGCGGGATGATGGATGGAACATTGCCCGGCTCCTGCGCGCCGATGGTTTTTCCCTATATACCGATGCAGGAAAACGACCCTCCGCGCTATTCACAGGACGACGCCATGCGTGCCGGCACGCTGTTTCCCGGTCTCAACCTGCCGTTCCATAAGGAGGTCCGCTCCTGCTTTCCACAGGCAAATGCGGCGCTGTGTGAACTGATGGCGCTGGATTTTGCCATCGACGAGCTTGGCCTTTACCTGACCACACATCCCAATGACCGTGAAGTAATTGAACTTTACTGGTCCTATATCCGCATGGGGCGACAGGGCCGGGAAAAGTACGAAGCGCAGTACGGCCCTTTGATGCAAACCGACATCACACCCGGAGGGTTCAAATGGCTCAACGACCCGTGGCCGTGGGAAATGGGAGGTAACGACTGATGTTTGTCTATGAGAAAAAGTTACAATATCCGGTTAAGATCGCAACACCCAACCCAAAACTGGCAGCACTTATCATCAGCCAGTATGGCGGTCCCGACGGCGAGTTGGGCGCGTCAATGCGTTATTTGAGTCAACGTTTCTCCATGCCTTATGCGGAGCTGAAAGGTCTGCTGACCGACATCGGCACGGAGGAGCTGGGACACTTGGAGATGGTCGGTGCCATTGTGCATCAGCTGACACGAGATCTCACCGATGACCAGATCCGTCAAGCCGGTTTCGACGCCTATTTTGTCGATCATACGGCGGGCGTCTATCCCACCGCAGCGTCTGGTTTCCCGTGGAATGCCGCCGGCATGGCGGTCAAAGGCGACCTTATTGCTGATTTGACGGAGGATCTCGCCGCAGAGCAGAAGGCGCGCGTTACCTACGACAACATTCTGCGGCTCTCCGACGATCCAGACGTCAACGACGTCATCAAATTCCTGCGCGCACGCGAAATCGTACACTTTCAGCGTTTCGGAGAGGGGCTGCGTCTTGCTCGGGAGAAAATGGACGAAAAAAACGTTTATTATCTCAATCCCAGCTTTGACAACTGATCTGCCGAAAAATTGCACGCATCCGCTTTCCAATGCATTAAAAAAGTTTCGGGAACCATGGTTCCCGAAACTTTTTTGGCAGAAATCATCCCGCGACGTCGAACTCCTTGTCCTCATCCTGCTGCTCTGCCGCTTTTTCGGCAGGACTCTCGGATTTGTCTGCCGCAGTGACAGTGCGGGTCGTGCCGCCGGAGACATAGAATCTACCGCACTCGGGGCATATGCCCGTGTGGTAGGTCACGCTCTGGCTGACAACCTTACGGTCGTTTTGCTCCGCCTTGGCGCGCTCTCGGACAACATGTTCCTGTTCGTGTCCGCGTACGGCAGATGCTGCCGTCTGCGGATCGACGTGTTGCGGTGTTTTGAAAGAAACGCCCGGATCATCGGAGCCATCCTGATACTTGCGCTTTTCGCAGGTCTCGCATTTGCCCTCGTCCATCACCTCGGCTGGAGATTTTGGGTCCTCAATGCCGGGAATTTTCGCTTGTTCCTCCTCGTTTTCCAAACCTGCGAGCTTGCCCTCCAGCGCATTGGAAAGCGGCGTACCGAAATCGGGATAGGCAAGGCGTGTACGTGTGGCCAGTTCTTCGGGGCCATAACCTTCCGGAACATATGGAAACTCCGAGGGGCCCGGCAACGCAGAAGCTGCAGTCGGGGTGGATGTTTTGGTATTGACTCCGGCAGGCGCTGCCGTTTCGGATTCCGGCGCAGAGACGGGAGTGGCCGACATGGTTCTCGCCATTCTGTGCGACCACTGCATTTGCTGCCACTGCCACAGGGCAGATGATCCGCCGGATCTGATCGCGCCAATCATCATTTCGGTCCCTCCTCCCCTCGCTTATTGCGCTAAGCGGCGTTATGCCATTTTCGTCTTCAGATCTCCGAGACGATTGAGCGCCTCAATGAGCGTTTCATCTTTCTTGGCAAAGTGGACGCGCACGATGTTGTTGACATCTTCCATGAAGAACGACGTACCCGGCACGCATGCAACGCCAACCTTAACCGCCATCTCCTCGCAGAATTCCACATCGGTTTGGCCTTTCTTGAGATACGGGCCGATATCCACAAGCGTAAAATAGGTGCCCTGCGGGTCGGTGAACGGAATGCCGAGGTTGCGCAAACCGTCGGTGAACAGTTTCTTCATATGCGCATAGTGCGCCTGGAACTCGACATAGTAGCTGTCCGGCATATCAAGTCCGGCAATCGCCGCCTCCATCAGCGGAGATGCCGCGCCGACGGTATTGAAATCATGGTACTGCTTGATACGGTCCATCAGCGGCTTGGGCGCAATCGCATAGCCGAGGCGCCAGCCGGTGATGGAATAGGTCTTGGAAAGGCTGGAGCAGCTCACCGTACGCTCCCACATACCGGGCATGCCGTTCATGTAGATGTGGTGATGGTCGTCATAGGTAATATGCTCATAAGGCTCGTCCATAATGGCATAGACGTCGTACTTGACGCACAGATCCGCAATCAGCTTGAGCTCGTCATAGGTAAACACCTTGCCGCTGGGGTTTGACGGATTGCAAATCAAGATCGCCTTGATGCCCTGCTTGAAGGCATCCTCCAGCACGTTGGCATCAAAATTGAACGCGGGCGGAACAAGCGGGATGTAGATCGGCTGGCAGTCCGCCATGATAAGCTGGGCATGGTAATTCTCAAAATACGGGCTGAACAGCGCAACCTTGTCGCCAGGGTTTGTGAGGGCAAAGATGGTATCGACCATCGCCTCGGTGGAACCAATGGTGACAACAATCTCGGTCTCGGGATCAAGCGTACGTTTCATAAAACGGCCGCACTTGCGCGCAAGCGCCTGGCGGAAGTTCGGCGCACCCATCGTAATGGGATATTGATGCGGACCGATTGCGCTGATCTCTGCCAGACGATCGGTGATCGCCTTGGGCGGGTCAAAGTCCGGGAAACCCTGGGAGAGGTTGATCGCGTTGTTTGCGATGGCGATGCGTGTCATGCGGCGGATCACGGAATCAGTGAAGAGCTTGTTCCTTCTGCTCATTTCCTGCATAAGCGTTGTTCTCCTTGTATACCGGGCTGTGCCCGTAAAAATTGTTGCTATATATTATAAAGAATTCATCGCGGAAACGCAAGGGAAAAGTCGCAAAAACGCCATAAAAACGACCGGCACAATGCCGGTCGTTTTTGGTGGTTTCGTTCGATTGTCAAGCAATTCAGCGCTTGCAGCCGCAGGATGTGTCGCCGACGTCAGCGTCGCAAACATCCGAGGACGGGAAAAAGGAATCGACCGGGAAATCGACATCCGCAAACACGGCACAGGGATCTTCAGCGCTGCCGGCACCCGCAACGGTGCATTCGTCGGTGGGAACACAGTAGCCGAATGCGGGGATCAGTAGCTGCGTATCGCGCTCCAGCCGGACAATGGAAAATTGTCCAAGCGACACACAGACGCGGCGGCTCTGCGCCTCATCGAGCACCAGCGGCTCGTCGAAGGCGGCGAGAATGCCCTCCGGCACGCCTGTGAGCACACCGGGAACATAGTGGCAATTGTCAGCAAATCCTGCGCTGAGCAGCAGCGGATCAATGACCTCGACATAGGCAGTGGGCAGATTGGCAGTCAGATCCAGCTGCGGGTCCAGTTCGTCGGCAACCGGTGCGGACGAAAATATTTTCGCACCGCTTTCACCGCCGCAGAGGATCACGCGTTTACCAAAGGTCGCAAGGCCTACCACCTCGGTATAGCGCGTGCTGCCGTTGAGTGCCTGTAGCGTGATCTTGTAATAGAAGCGCATGTCTACGGTGTAGAAACCGCGGTTAAAGTTGACCGGCTCCACGTCCACAAACGTATAGAGAAGCTCGGCGCTGCCGCCACGCAGCCCCTGCGCCGTAGCGAGCACCTCCTGTGCCGACTGCGTCGGATAAAAACGCAGATCCTCGATACAATCCTTGTCGCGGCACGAGGAAAAGATCTTCTTCGTATGGATGCAGACAGCTTCGCGCACGCCGTTGCAGTTGCCGATCGGCCCGGCGGTCACTTTTTCAGCCATATAGATACCTCCATGTAAGTACGGATTTGAAAGGTTGCCTTTCAGTCCAGTGTATGCCGCACGGAGGCGTTGGTGCGGAAACAGGTCTGTACAAAAGCGAAAATCTGCGTTATACTGTCCCAAACAGGTGTTCTTTTCCGGGAGGTGCGATATGCCGCAGGTGGGTTTCATCCGCAACAAGCAGGAGATCAAGTTTCTTATCCTCTATATTGCCGAGCGTCTCATTGCGCCCGTGCCGTTTGAGGTCATGCAGGAATTGACGATGTGCGACCCCGCCGTTGAGTTCTTCGATTTCTCCGAGTGCCTCAACTCACTTGTGGAGACGGAACACCTGACCCGCTCCACGGATGAGTTGTATGCCATCACGGAAAAAGGTGTGCAGAACGGTCGTGCCTGCGTAAAAGAGCTGCCCTACTCCGTGCGTCTCACCGCTGACCGTCTGACAGAGGAGCAAAACCAAAAAATCAAGCGTGCGCGGCAGGTACAGTCTTCCATTACTCCCTATAAAGGAGTTTATGACGTATCGCTCAGCTTCAACGACGACGATGGCCGTCCGCTGTGGCATATGGATCTTTCCGTGCCGCTGGAGGAACAGGCAAAGGATCTTGTCAAACGTTTCCAGCAAGACCCGGAAGGTCTGTATTTTCAACTCATCGGCGTACTGTTCCCCGATATGGCAAACGGCGGAAAGACAGATCAAACGGATAAGCATGAAAAATGAGGAAGGGACTTTCCCCTTCCTCATTTTCATATCGTCTTACTTTACCACAACATTATCCGCGCCGAGTTTTTCGCGCAGCTCCCGTACCAGAGAATCGTGCAGGTCACACGACGTACCAATCAGCTTGCCCGTGTCGGCAAGGCGGATTTTTACAGGGTTGCGTCTCCCCTCAAACATATAGAGTACGCGGCGCAGGTGTGCCATCTCGGCGCAGTCCATCGACGGCAGTCGCAGATAGAGCGTCTGTGCGGACGCCTGCGGTGCGGCGGATTCCGCACCTTCCGGCATTTCCGCAGCGCCGGAGAGCGGACGCGCGGCGTCGCACATCAGCTGCGGCGCTTTCTCGTCACGCACGCTCAGCCGTCCGGAAGCGGCGATGACCTGTCCTTCCTTCAGATAGCTCCCGCAGGTTTCCAGACAGCGGGTAAAGCACAGCAGCTCCATTGAGCCGGTGTCATCCTCCAGCGTAACATAGGCCATGAGCGTGTTTTTCTTTGTGGTCTTCGTCTTGCTGGATGTCACGACACCCGCGATTGTGACCTTCTGCCCGTCCGCATACGAAACCGGACCGCCTTCTTGTGCAAAATCGTCACGGATACGTCCGATGGGCGCTGCGCCCGCTGCGCGGGCACATGCGCGGTAGGAATCCATCGGGTGTCCGGACAGGTACAGACCTGTTGTCTCCTTTTCCATCGCCATCCGCTCCGCAGCGCTGTACTCGGGAATATCGGGCAGGATCAGCTCACTTTGTTTCGGCGTTTCCGTTCCCAAGCCGAAAAAGTCGATCTGCCCCTCCAGATTTGCACGGTTGCTGTTGGCAATGCCATCCATGACCTTCTCATATACGGCGATGAGCTGTGAGCGGCGTACGCCCATCGAATCAAATGCGCCCGCGCGGATCAGGTTCTCCACCGCACGCTTGTTCATGTCCACGCCATCCATGCGGCGGCAGAAGTCCTGAAAGTCGGTAAAGGCACCGTTATTTTCTCTCTCCGCCGTCATGCGTGCAATCAGGCCGCGACCGATCCCCTTGATGGCAACCAGTCCGAAGCGGATACCATCCTCCTCCACCGTAAATCCTGCGGCGGAGTGGTTTACGTCCGGCGGCAGAAGCGCAATACCGTTCTCTTTGCACTCACCAAAATATTCGTTGACCTTTTCGGATACGTCCAGCACGCTGGACAGCAGCGCCGCCATGTACTCTTTTGTATAGTGCCGCTTGCAGTACGCGGTTTGGTAAGCAACCACCGCGTAACTGACGGCGTGCGCCTTGTTGAACGCATAGTTGGCAAAATCGTAGATATCCTGATAAATCGCCTCGGCAGTTGCCTCCGGAATGCCGTTGGCAACACAGCCCGGTATACCGCGCACCGGGTCACCGTGGACAAACGTTTCGCGCTCCTTTTCCACGTCTTTTGCCTTTTTCTTGCTCATGGCGCGGCGAATCATATCCGCCTGTCCCAGCGAATAACCGGCAAGCTGGCGGAAAATTTCGATAACCTGTTCCTGATAGACGATACAGCCGTAAGTTACGCGCAGGATCGGTTCCAGGGACGGATGCATATAGCGAACCAGTCTTGGGTCATGCTTGGAGGCGATAAAGCGCGGGATCGAGTCCATCGGGCCTGGCCGGTATAACGCAATGATAGCGGTCAAGTCCTCCACATTTTCCGGTTTCAGCGCAACACAAACACCTGTCATGCCGCTGGATTCCAATTGGAACACGCCGGATGTCCGGCCCTGCTGGAGCATTTCATAGGTCTCCGGATCGTTTTCCGGTATAGATGCAAGTGTAAAGGATTTATCCTTTTCCTGTATCATTTTTACTGCATCATCGAGGATCGTCAGGTTGCGCAGGCCAAGAAAATCCATCTTAAGCAGGCCCAGCTCTTCCAGCGTGACCATCGTGTACTGGCAAACAATGGTCTCATCGTTGCGTGCCAACGGGACGTAAGTCACGACCGGGTCCTTTGTAATCACAACGCCCGCCGCATGGGTCGAAGCGTGGCGTGGCATTCCCTCCAGTGCCTTTGCGGTATCGATGAGACGTTTGACCTGCTCGTCCTGTTCATACTTCTCGCGCAGTTCACGGGAGAGTTTCAGCGCATCCTCCAGCGTGATGTGCAATGCGGCGGGCACCAGCTTTGCAATCACATCACAGTCAGCATAGGACATATTGAGCGCACGTCCCACGTCGCGGATAACGCCGCGTGCTGCCATCGTACCGAATGTAACGATTTGCGCCACATGGTCGTCGCCGTATTTGCGCCGGACATAGTCCACTACCTCACCACGGCGGGTATCGCCGAAGTCCATATCAATATCTGGCATGGACACGCGCTCGGGATTCAAAAAGCGCTCAAAGTACAGCGCATACTGCATGGGGTCGATGTCCGTGATGCGCAGGCAGTAGGACACCATACTGCCCGCCGCACTGCCACGTCCGGGGCCGACGGGAATACCCACGCTCTTGGCATAACGCACAAAGTCCGAAACGATGAGAAAATAGTCCGTAAATCCCATCTTTTCGATCATATCCAACTCATATTCCAGTTGTTTGCGATACGCCGGTTTCCCTTCTCCATAGCGCTCGGCAAAGCCCTCGTCGCAGAGTTTTTTCAGATACGAACGGCTGTCATATCCCTCAGGCAGCTTGAATTCCGGCAGATGATACTTGCCAAAGGTGAATTCGACGTTGCACATCTCCGCGATCCGACCCGTATTTTCCACCGCGTCGGGATATTCCGGGAACAATGCCGCCATTTCCTCTGTGGACCGGAGGAAAAAGTTCTGCGGCTCATAGCGCATGCGGTTCTCATCGTCTACGGTCTTGCCCGTCTGGATGCACAGCAGAACATCGTGCGCTGCGGCGTCCTCCTTGCGGAGGTAGTGTGCGTCGTTCGTCACGACCAGCGGAATGCCGGTCTCCTCATGCAGGCGCAAAATGCCGCGGTTGACAACTGCCTGCTCGCGGATGCCGTGATCCTGCAGTTCAAGGTAGAAATGCCCATCGCCGAAAATATCCGCGAGCGTCAGCGCGTATTCCTTCGCACCTTCGTAGTTCCCCGCCTTCAGTCTACGCGGGATCTCGCCCGCCAGACAGGCAGAAAGCGCAATCAGTCCCTCATGATGCTCCCGCAGAAGATCCAGATCAATGCGCGGTTTGATGTAAAAGCCCTCGATATGTGCCATAGACACCATGTAGGACAGGTTGCGGTATCCCGTTTCATTCTCACACAGCAGCACCAAATGCCGCGCTTCACTGTCAAATTCGTGCTGCTTGTCAAAACGCGTGCGCGGCGCAACATAGACCTCACAGCCGATAATAGGCTTGACGCCCTCTGCTTTGCAGGCACGATAAAAGTCGATCACGCCGTACATGACGCCGTGATCGGTAATGGCACACGCCTCCTGTCCCATGGACTTGACCAGTTTCGGCAGATCCCGGATGCGGCAGGCGCCGTCCAGAAGGCTGTACTCCGTATGCACATGGAGATGGGCAAAAGACATGTTACCGTCCTTCTTCGTTCAGAATTTCCTCCACGATTTCCACCGCCGAGGCGATCATCACGCCGCAGTGGTTCGTGATGCCGAGCGCACGGACCGCATCGCTGGCCTCCTCCTGCTCGTTGCGCAGCAGGTCATGGCAGCGCAGCGCGCCAAACTGTCCGGCAAAGCGCTTTTGCATCTCGCGGGCGCGTGTACCCGCAAGGCGTTTTGCCACCGCAGGCTCGCTCGTAACATCCCCGCCGGCTATGAGGTCCAGCGCCAGGATCGCGCCCGTAATGGCGCCGCACAGCTCACCCGTGCCTGCGCCGCCGCCAAATCCGGCGCCAAGGCGCAGTGCCGTTTCCTCCGGAATGCCGAGACGGTCGGCAAATGCCGCCAGCGTGCTCTGGCAGCAATTATAACCCTTTTCGTGATACGAATTGGCAATTTCCATGCGATTCATGTTTCAGTTTCCCCCTTTGCAAGCTGCATGAGTTTTCTCATGCGGTGGTTGAGACAGGACTTCGTCAGCGGCGGATCAAAGCTTTCAGCCAGTTCGGAAAGGGACAACTCCGGCTGCAGCAGCCGTGCGACAGCAACCTCCTGCAACGCCACGGGCAGCGTTTTGATCATGCCCGCGTCAGTCAGTCGCGTCAGCGCCTCCACCTGTGCGCGGGACGCCGCCACGGACTTGTCCAGATTCGCCGCATCGCAGTTCACGCGGCGATTGACGGTGTTGCGCATCGACTTTTCGATCTTTGCGGAGAGAATCTCCGTCGCCGCAGCGGGTGCCCCCATGAGCGTCAGCAAATCGGCAATGCTGTCGCTGTGTTTGAAGTACGTCACGGTGTTGCCCCCGCGCAGCGTGCTTTTCGGCTCAAAATTCATGTCCCGCAGCAGCGCTTCCGTTTCGCGCCCGACCTGAAGATGCGCCGTGGCCAGCTCCAGATGGTAGCGTTTCTGCGGATCGGTCACACTGCCGCCGGCAAGAAACGCACCGCGCAAAAATGCGCTGCGGCAATGATCTTCCTCCAACAGGGCAAAATTGAGATGCAGCGCGAAATGCTGTCCCATATCGTAGCCCAGCGTCTGCCAGATAACAGCAAGCTTGTCCGCATCGGTAATGCGAAAGATGTGATGGCGCGCCTCGGCGCCATCTCCGGGCATATCGTCAAACCGCACCGCAAACGCCGTCTGAAACAATTTCGGTAGGCGATGCGAAAATTCCGAGCTCTCCGTTACGATGCGCACCTCTCCGGAAGTAAATGTTCCCGCGTAGAGCAGCACGCCGCAGCTTTCGGCAAGCGCGCAGCACTTGCGTGTGAGCGGTGCCTTACAAAGCTCCTTTTTCACTTCTCCGGAAAAGGACACATCTGTCACCTTCTTTCTGCGCAGAAAGAATCTCGCAGGATCTATCCGTGCGTCAGATCGCGCCGGGTCATGTCGCGATGGTTTTCCGTGGTCGGATAACCCAGAGCGGAGATGCGCTCCGCCAATGCGCGCGTGATGGCAACGCTGCGGTGCCGCCCGCCTGTGCAGCCGATTGCAATAACCAGCATGGTCTTTCCTTCCTCGCTGTAACGCGGAAGCAAAAAGCCGCACAAATCCACGATCCGGTCGACAAACTCCTGCGTCTGGTCAAAGGAAAAGACATAGTCGCGCACCTGCGAATCCATACCGGTTTTTTCACGCAGGTCGGGAATGTAAAACGGGTTTGGCATGAACCGCACGTCGAAAACAAGATCAGCTTCCGCCGGGATACCGTATTTGTATCCAAACGAGACAACGTTGACGGACAGCTTATGTTCCTTTGTCTTGTCGCCGAAAATGCTGTAAAGCTCACTGTTGAGCTTGGATGAAGGCATTTGCGTCGTGTCGATGTAGTAATCCGCGTGCTCGCGCAGAGGGCGCAGCAGTTCTTCCTCACGCCGCGCCGCGTCCTCAATGGTGTCGTTGCCGCGCATCAGTGGGTGCATACGGCGCGTTTCCTTATAGCGTCCGATGATCGTCTCCCGATCGGCGCCGAGGAAAAGCAAATGACAGTCTACCCCCTGTGTGCGCAGGCGGTCCATGGTCTCGAGCAGCGAGGGAAACCCCTCGCTGCCGCCGCGGATGTCACTCACAAGCGCCACACGCTCAAATCCGTTGCCCGCGCAAAAGCCCGCAAACTGGAAGATCATCTTGGCCGGCATATTGTCCACCGTGTAATAGCCCATGTCCTCCAGATACTTCGCCGCACGGCTCTTTCCCGCGCCGGAAAGCCCAGTAATCAACAGGATTTCCATATGTCTCTCCCTCAGCGGAGGATCTTAACCTCCGGCTCCAGCAGAACACCTGTGGCGTCCCGCACCGTGTCCTGTACCTTATTTATCAAGCCCAACACATCGGCGCAGGTCGCACCGCCTGTATTGATGAGAAAGCCCGCATGTTTCACCGAAACCTCCGCGGCACCCACACGCGTGCCCTTGAGTCCGCACTGCTCGATCAGTCCGCCGGCAAAATGCCCCGGTGGACGCTTAAACGTACTTCCTGCGCTGGGATATTCCAGCGGCTGGGTCTTCTTGCGCCGCTCCATCAATTCATCCATGCGCGCCTTGATTGCCGCGCCGTCGCCGGCACGCAGCCGGAACCCCGCGCGCAGGACCACCGCCTCGGGGTGCTCAGTAAACAGGCTGTGCCGGTAGGACAGTGCAAGTTCTTCCACCGGATGCGTTCGCACGCCGTCCGGCCAAAGCGCCGTCACCTCCGTCAGCACATCGGCAAGCGCACCTTCGTAGGCTCCCGCATTCATTACCACGCCTCCGCCGACGCTGCCGGGGATGCCATGGGCAAACTCCAGTCCCGTCAGTCCCTCGTGCCATGCAAACGTCGCCAGTCGTGCAAGCGAAACACCCGCCTCCGCGTGCAGTTCCGTGTCTCCCCGGCGTTCCACACGCTCCATTGCGCCTGTGACAATCACGACAGCATCCAGCCCCTCATCGGGGCAAAGCACGTTCGTGCCGTTGCCAAGCACCACCGTGCGCACACCAAGCTCTTTCAGGAAACCGTCGAGCACGACCAATTCCTCTGTCGATGCCGGAAACGCCATACGCTTTGCCGGTCCGCCGATGCGAAACGACGTGTGCTTGGCCAGCGGCTCATTTTTGAGCCATTTCAGTGCCGGCAGGTAATCCGATACTCTTTTGTCCAGTGTGGTCTCCCACGCCATAGGGTCATTGCTCCTTACTTTTCGGAATTGGCATCGACGTGGCTGTCGATCTTCTCGACAAACGCCTGTGCCGAATTGAAACCGTATTTTTTCTGTCGGTTGTTCATTGCCGCAATCTCCGCAATACCCGCAAGGTTTCGCCCGGCGCGCACGGGAATCGTCACACAAGGCACGGAGATGTCAAGAATCTGCATGTAATCGTCATCCAGCCCGAGCCGGTCGTACACATAGCCGTCCGTCCATTCCTCAAACTTAATGACAAGGTCGATCTGCGTGCTCTCCTGCACCGCGCCCATACCGAATATCTTCTGGATGTCGATAACGCCGACACCGCGCACTTCCAGATAATCGCGGATCAATTCCGGCGCACTGCCGATGAGCGTGTTGCCGATGCGCCGCATCTCCACCGCGTCGTCCGCCACAAGACGGTGTCCGCGCTTGATCAGTTCGATGGCCGTTTCACTTTTGCCGATACCGGAGTCTCCCATGATGAAAACACCCTCGCCGTAGACATCCAACAATACGCCGTGGCGCGTAATCATCGGTGCCAGCTCATGGTTGAGGTAGTCGATGGTCAAACTGGTGAACTCCACCGCAGTGTACTTCGTGCGCAGCAATGTCCGCCCACAGTGTTCCGCCATCTCCAGGCACTCGGGAAAGACCTCCAGATTGCGGGAGATCACGAACGCAGGAATCTCATAATTGAACAGATCAGCAAAGCGCTTGCGGCGCTCCGCAGAGGAAAAGCCGCGCAGGAACTCGACCTCGGACTTGCCAATGATCTGCAGGCGCGCCGGGTCAAAGTAATCGAAGAAACCCGCGAATTGCAGACCCGGACGGTTTACGTCCGTAATGGTGAGCACATCGTTGTCGTAGTTCGGCCCGGTATGGACAACCTCCATCTGGAATTTCTCCACGAGCTTCTTTACCTTCAGACTGCGTTTGGACTGCATGGCCCGCCCTCCGTTTCTCTGTTGTTGGATGATGCCTATTCATTATAATCGTTTTCCTGTCCTTTTACAAGCGAATTGCCGATTTTTCCCTCCGGTGGACAGCTTACAAAAAATTTGTGTTTTTTTGCATTTTGCTCTTGCATTTTGCGTCGGCATCTGTTATGATATCCAATGCTTGTTCGGGAGAGCCCCGTACAATGCTTGATTTGACAACAGCAAGGAGGTGCAACGGATGGCAAAGTGCGAGTATTGCGACAAGGGCATTACCTTTGGCATTAAGGTTTCCCATTCTCATCGCCGCTCCAATCGCGCATGGAAGCCCAATGTCAAGCGCGTGAAGGCGATCGTCGACGGTACGCCCCGCCATGTGTATGTTTGTACCCGCTGTCTGCGTTCGGGTAAAGTTACCCGCGCGATCTAAGGCCGCAAAAGGAAAAGAGCTGCTTTGGCAGCTCTTTTTTACTCTCTTCCCTACACAGGAAAAGGCTTCGGCATATGCCGAAGCCCTTTTTATTTGCCTTCACGCGGAAGATCCTTTAAAACCGGCGTGACGTACAGTGTCCTGTACGTTTCATAAGTCACGAACCCCGGACGCGCTCCTGCGGGCTTTTTTACAAACTTCACGCTTGTGTAATCCACAGGGATGTTGCTTCCCTCCCGTGCCTGGGAAAAATACGCCGCCAGCGCCGCCGCCTCATGTACGCTTGCCTCGTCCGGCTCCTGCCCTTCCGTACAAAGGATAACATGGGAACCATGAATCTTCTGCGCATGAAACCACAGGTCGCGCTTATCCGCCTTTCTGAGCGTCAACTGATCGTTTTGCACATTATTGCGCCCAACGAGAATCCGCATACCTGTGCCGGAGCGGTACTCCCGCGGCGCAAAGCTCCGCTTGAGTTCCTTCTTCTCCCGGCCGCGGCGGAGATAGCCCGCCTCCTGCATCTCATGACGGATCTCGGAAAATTCCTGCTCGGTCTCAGACTGGGCGATCTCCTGCAACACGCTGTCCAGATATGTCCGCTCCGCCTCGGCCTTTGCAATCTGCTCACGCAAGTGAATCTCGGCACTCTTCGCCTTGTTGTACCGCTTGTAGTACTTTGCGGCGTTCTGTTGCGGCGTGAGCAACGGATCCAGCTGGATCGTAACAGATGTCTGGCTTTCGTCGTAATAGTTCTCGGTCGTAAGCGATGCCATACCGCGCTCCATCCGGTAGAGGTTCGCGGTGATAAGATCGCCGCATAGGCGCAGCTTGTCACGGTCCTGCGTGGCAGCGTACTCTTTTTTGAGCGTTTCGCTCTTGCGCGCCATGCGGTCGCGCGCCACGGTTGCAGCGTGGGACAGTTCCTTGCCGCGACGCGCGGAAAGCTCTTGTCTCTCCCGCAGGCCGTAAAACTCATCCAACAGCATCGAAAACGTCTCACGCGACTCTATGACTGTCTCCGTACCGTACTGCGTAATACTCCGGTAGGTAAAATCCACGGGTCGGCCTTCACGGATAAGCATAGTTGGTGTGTAATCCCCATTTTCCAGCATATCCGCAAGTGATTTTACTTCACGGCGAATTGCCTCACGCTGCGCCTCATTCAGCTCCCCGAAGCGCAAGTCGGTCGCGCCGGCAGCGCGCTGCACCAGTTCGCGGGCGATAAGCGGCGAAACGCCCGCGAGGTGCTCGACCAGCCATTTGTCCACCATCTCCTCCGGCTCCCCGCCCTGAGCGAGGCATGCAAACGCAGCGTCCGAAGCGGACAGCAGCGAAAATCGGTCCAACGGCATCGGAAGGTGGTAAAAAAGCCCCGGCAGCAACGCGCGGTCACTGTTTGGCTCAAACGGCACGCGGCGCATACAGTCAAGAATTCGGTCCTCGGCATCCAGTAAAATCAGGTTTGCACGGCGTCCCATCGCCTCCAACACCAGACGGCGTCTTCCCGTCTCGCCGAGCTCATCCGTGGCACGCAGCGTCAGAATGACAACGCGTTCCAGGTCCGGCTGTGCCACCGCTTCGATCCGTGCACCGACAAGGTGCTTTCGCAGCAACATGCAAAACATCGGCGGCTGGGACGGATTGTCGCGCAGCTCCTCCGTGAGCTGAATGCGCGGCTGGTTGGGATTTGCGCTGAGCAGAATGCGCTTATTCCCGCGCACAAGCAACACAACCTGATCGCGCGTTGGCTGCTGCACCTTGTCGATGCGAGCACCCAGCAGCGCCGGCTCCAGTTCGCGCACAACAGCACGCAGGCAAATGGCGTCAAGTGACATCACAGCCCTCCATCATGGCATGAAACAGCATATTGACACGGGCTTTGTCCCCCTTTAGGTACAACCAACCAAACAGCGCCTCCACTGCCGTCGCCGTCTGGTAAGTGGCGCGGTCGGCGCTGTGCGGTATGGTGTGGACATTGGCGTTGCGCCCGCGGCGGAAAACGTCATGCTCCTCTTCAGTCAGAAGCGGCAGCAAATATTCGGAAAGCTCCGCCTGTTTGTTTGCGCACACCAGAGCCACCGTCGCGCGGTGCAGTCCCTTTCCGGTTGCCTTGCCGTGGATGCAGAGATATGTGCGTACCAGCAGCTCATACACCGCGTCTCCGATGTGGGCAAGCCCTATACTGCTGATGGCACGCAGTTCATCGCCGCCCATCGCGGCGGAAAAATAGTCTATCATCGATTCCCTCTTGAAACGTTTTGATTTGTTTAAATAAATAGGAAAAGACGAACATCCGAAATCGGATGTTCGTCTTTTTGGTGGAGATTAGCGGGATCGAACCGCTGACCTCTTGACTGCCAGTCAAGCGCTCTCCCAGCTGAGCTAA
>CACZPK010000094.1 GCA_902783035.1 Oscillospiraceae bacterium | reverse complement strand
CTTGATCTGCTTTCTCTGGTACTTCCGCAGGAACAGCGGTATCGTCTCCGGCGAGGCGAGCATGGCAAGCTCCGAGGTCAGCGCGCGGGAGAGGTTGTTTCCCAGCTCCAGCGAGTATTTCTCGCCGCGCCCGTAGGCGTATCCGTTTTTCTTTCCCTGCGCGATGATCTCGCGCAGCCTGCCAAGGTGCTGTGCCACGGCTTTCAGGGTATCGCTTTTGCGCACAGTCTCCAGAAGCTCCCTGTTGACTTCGCTACGCTCCATGTTGCCGGAACCGTCGCCCCACGTGGCGAGAATACTCCGCGTCTCCTCCGCCTTCTCCGCTGCCGCTTTGGCTGCGCCGGCAACGATGGCGGCGACAGCGTCCCTGTGCTTTGACGTGGTGGCGTCGATCCGCCTGCCAACCGCCTCCGCCTGCCGGTTGAGACTTTCTGTTTTGTTTGCCGCGGTAACGACGCTCTTTTCCAGCGTTTCGTTATGTCCTTTGCTCTGGTGCAGCCGGTCCAGCAGTTTGGCAAGTTCGTCCTCTGCGCTATCTTTCGCCTTTTGCAGCTTGTCCAGCGTGTTGAGCGCGCCCTTATCGCCGCCGACACTCGTGAGCAGTTCGTCCAGCTCTCCGGCAGTCCGGGTAATAAACTCTGACGCCGCTTCGTATGCTGGCAGATCCCGGCCCTCGCAGACATTCTTGATGGTCGCATAGTCCTCGCTCTGCATCACATGGTCGAGAATATGGCGGTTGAATTTCTGCGCCATGACGGATAACTCGCTTTCCTCGTTGCGCTTCGGCATGAGCGAGTAGAACGACTGGTACACGTCGCGGGAAAGAGCGGGGAATGTCCTCAGCTTTTGCCCGGCGGCAGTTTCCAGTTCGTCCATCGCGTCATCGCCGGCGCGGAGGTCGGCGTAGATGCCGTCCTCCAGCTTTGTCGAGCGCAGAACGCGATCTGTTGTTTGCGCTTTGCAACCTTTGGCGATGCTCGCCAAAGGTGAACGCAGCACGTCGCTGATCGTTCGAAATGCCTTTGTCATTGTTCTGCGCCCCCCTGAAAAGACTTCATCCATGCGCTGTGGATCTCCCGTGCATGCGCCTTATCAAATCCCAGCTCCGGGAATTCCCGTTGCAGGTACGGCACCGCGCCCCACATATTCGTCTCACCGCTTTCACGGAGCCGATCCAGATAGCTAAAGTATTTCTGATTCTGGTCTTGCTCAGCATACTTTACTGTTTTCATAGTTTTTCTCCATTTCCAGAGGTTGTAATTTTGTGGAAAGGCTACCGTCTTCTCATACATCAGGCATAATGCGTGGTTAATAACCATGATAAGGGATATTATGATATGCCTGTGGATCATTTAGCCTTGACGCCGCAATGATCAATTCAGCAATCATCATCGCGTTGATGTAAGCATCAACCTTTTCCTTATAATCATCAAAAAAAGATTTGTGCGCATAGACGCCAAATGACAGGTGAGGATTTCTTTTCGCATGGTTTTTAAACCCGATGCAAATGTCGGACTCCACAACCTCGAACACCAGGGAATTCTGTATTTTATTCAGTTTTCTTACCGCCTCTTTCAGACGTTTTCTTGCTTCAGCAATGGTCATCTTCTTGTCCTTTCAGAATTTGTTTGCATAAAACTTGTGCTTGGAGCGGGTGGAGGCATTGCCTCCACCCGCTCCACATGATCTGTTCAGAACGGCAGCTCGCCGTCCTCCTCTTCAAATGCTGGAACAAAGTTCTCCGGCACTCCCTCCGCGGGAGGCGCGCCAAAGTCGGGCGCGTTCTCGGCAGCGTCCTCGGTCTTCGGCTTGGAATCACCGAATCGCACATGATTCGCCACGATCTCGGTGGCGTACCGCTTGTTGCCGTCCTTGTCCGTCCACGCTCGGATCTGGAGCCGCCCCTCCACGACGGCCATGCGGCCCTTCGTGAAATACTTTGCGGTCGTCTCCGCGACACCTCGCCACGCAACCACATCGACAAAGTCGGTATCTCTCGACCCGTCCTTGTTCTTGAAGTCACGGTCGCACGCGATGCGGATGGTGCAGACGGCATCT
>CACZPK010000093.1 GCA_902783035.1 Oscillospiraceae bacterium | reverse complement strand
GTTCGCCTGCTTCAGGCCGTGCATGAACGTGGAGTAGTTCATGCCGTTCGCCTTGCACGCCGCGGAAATGCGGGTGATCCACAGGGAACGGAAGTCGCGTTTCTTGAGGCGGCGGCCGACATAAGCGTAGGTCAGGGACTTCATGACCTGCTCGTTGGCCATCTTATAGTGGCGGGATTTGTTGCCCCAGTAGCCCTTCGCGAGCTTGAGGGTCTTGTTTCTTCTCTTGCGCGTCATCATCGCGCCATTTACGCGTGCCATATCGTTAAAGCTCCTTTCAGCGTATCAAAAATAAATTATTTGTAGGGGATCATCTTTTCGATGGTCTTCTGCTTCGTGACGTCGGCATAGCCGCCGTGACGGAGTCTGCGGGTACGCTTTGTGGGCTTCTTTGTGAGGATGTGGCTCTTGAACGCCTTCGCGACCTTGATCTTGCCGGTCTTGGTCTTGTTGAAGCGCTTCTTCGCGCCGCTGTGAGTTTTCAGCTTGGGCATGGTTGTTGTTCTCCTTTTCTGTTAGGTTACTTCGCCTTCGGGGCGAGGAAGATGGACATGCTGCGCCCCTCCATTTTGGGCTCCTTTTCGAGATTGGCGGCCTCCGTTGTCTGCTCGGCAAAGCGGAGCAGCAGGTCGCGTCCGATCTCGGTGTGCGCCATTTCGCGCCCGCGGAAGCGGACGGAAACCTTGACACGGTTGCCCTCGGAGAGGAATTTCAGGGCGTTTTTAAGCTTGGTATTGAAGTCGCCGACGTCGATACCGGGCGACATGCGCACTTCCTTGATCTCGACAACATGCTGATTCTTGCGGGCTTCCTTCTCGCGCTTGCTCTGTTCAAAACGGAACTTGCCGTAATCCATGAGCTTGCAAACGGGCGGATTCGCCTGCGGGGAGATTTTGACCAGGTCAAGCCCCTGCTCGTCGGCAATGCCGAGCGCCTGCGTGGCTGACATGATGCCGAGTTGCTCGCCCGAGGCGCCGATCAGGCGGATCTCGCTGTCACGGATCTCCTCGTTGAGCTGATGCACATTGCTGCTAATACCAAAGCACCCCCAGAAATAGATTTTGCAAACAAAAAACGGATGCGCAAAAACGCATCCGAAACATACAGCACAAAATCCCATCCGGGCCTTTGACTCCTGATTGACCCCTTCGCCATCGCTGGGGGTGAGAACGGATGCGCCGCTCTTCTTTGTTTTGCGGTGGTATTCTACCACGCCGTGATCCGTTTGTCAAGTATAATTTTATGATTGTGCCTTATTTTCTTATTGCCGCGCGCGACATGTCAGGAAGGACGCCCGCGTCCGCAGGCGTCCTTCCCCTTAAAATGTGCGGTAATGCGCGTTTTCGCCGTCAAGCAGGAAACCGTCCGTATCGTGCACGCGTCCGTTCTCAAGCATCAGCACATAGCGGTCGGCGGACGCCTGCGCGTCCCGCTCCGTCCGCACGGGCGTGGATACGGTACGGCCAAGGGCCGTCGTGTTGTCCTTCGCCGCACGGCCGGACACAAGCGAGTCGTTCCATCCCGTCGCACGGTTCACCGCGCCCGTCACGCCGCCGAGGCCGTTGTTCGCCGCCGTACCGTTCGTCGTCGCGCCGGGCGCGGTGCCGGTGCCGGTCATCCCGTTGTCGTTGCGCATGGTATCGGTGGCGGTGGTGCCGCCGGGCGCGGCGCTCACGCCGTCCCGCGTCTCCATACCGCCCCCGGCGCCGCACGCTGCCAGCGACAGTACCGTGAGCACCGTCACCGCCGTGATTGCAAGGGTTCTTTTCATCATGAAATACTCCTTACTCATCTACTTGCAATACCCGACGCTCAGTATGCGGCGTTCGCGTGGAAAAATACATGCAAAAAAATGGCGGAGCATCCGTTTCCGCCATTTTTGCCGCGCCAATAAAAAAGGAGAGGCTTGCGCCTCTCCTTTTCGGTCATGCAATTACTTCGCAGCCTTGGCAGCCTTGAACGCCTCGGTCAGCAGCGGGGTGACCTTGAACAGGTCGCCGCAGATACCGTAGTCTGCGATCTCGAAGATCGGCGCGTTCTCGTTCTTGTTGACCGCAATGATGCACTCGCTCTCGCTCATGCCGGCCTTGTGCTGGATCGAGCCGGAGATACCCAGCGCGATGTAGACCTTCGGATGGACGGTCTTGCCGGTCTGGCCAACCTGGTGATCCTGCGTCAGCCAGCCGCTGTCGATGGCGACACGGGAGCCGCCGACGACGCCGCCGAGCACTTCCGCCAGCTCTTCCGCCAGCTTGATGCCACCCTCGACGTCCTTGCTGATGCCACGGCCGACGGAGACGATGTAGTCCGCGCCGATCAGGTCGACCAGCTTCTTCGCCGCCTTGACGACCTCGATGACCTCGGTCTGGACATCGTCGGCGCTGAGCTTGACGTCGTACTTGGTGATCTTCACCGCGTCCGCCTTCTTCTGGTCGAACGGGTTCTTCTTCATAACGCCGGGGCGCACCGTCGCCATCGCGGGACGGAAGCGCGGGCAGACGATGGAAGCCATCAGGTTGCCGCCGAATGCCGGACGGGTCATCTTCAGGCCCTTGGAGACGTCATGCTCCTCCATCTTCTCGGTGACGTTGTTCTTGAGCATGATCTTGCCGAGCTTCTCGATACGATCCTCGGGCAGCGTGGACGCCTTGCGCAGGAAGTCCTTGTAAGCTGGCATATCGACGTCGAGGTGCGTGCAGTCGGCGCACAGGCCGGTGTGCAGACGCGCCGCGCAACGCGGGCCAAGGTCACGGCCGATGTTGGTCGCAGCGATCAGGAACGCCTCGGGCTTGAACTCGGAAACGGCGTCGCAGATGACCTTCGCATAGGCGTCGGTGGTGTAGGTCTTGAGCAGC
>CACZPK010000092.1 GCA_902783035.1 Oscillospiraceae bacterium | reverse complement strand
TGTTTCGTTCCGCGGGCATAGCTCATCTGGTAGAGCGCCACCTTGCCAAGGTGGAGGTAGCGAGTTCGAGCCTCGTTGCCCGCTCCATAGCGCCGACCATTGGTCGGCGCTTTTTTCATGCCAGGAGCCGTTTTGCCATGCTGTTGCGCGCGGTTACTTGCATTCAGGTATGTTCTGGTGTATGATGCAAAATATAGACCATACGGACAGGAGGCGTTTTTATGAGGCATTGCCGAATTGCGCTGCTTGCGCTGGCGCTTGCGGTGCTGTGCGCGGGCTGCGTACGGCAGGGAACAGCGCAGCAGGAACCGGAAAAACCCGCTGTACCGACGGAAACATTCATAGCGGAACAGAAAAATGAGGACACGTCGCGCCAGGCGGCGTTGCGCGCTTATTTGGACGTGCTGGCGGAGAACCGCGAGGCGATCCTCGGCTATGACTGGCAAAAGGGCATGGTTTACAGCGAAGAGTATTATGAGACGCTGCCCGCGGGCGTGACAGAAGGCGTGGCAATCGTGGATGTCTGGGGCGACGAGACGCCGGAACTGATCTATCTCACGGCCAAGGAAGACAATGGCTTGCGTTATGAGGCGGTGCTGCACGTCTGCGCATGGGACGGCGGTGCGGTGCGCGAGCTGCGCGGCGAGGACATGCTGGACTGGCAGGTGGGCGGCGGCATGCTCTATCGCCTGTTTCAGACGCAGGACGACAAGAGCCTTTGGCTTTACAGCATAGAGTATCACGAAGGCTACGACGAGACCTATACCCGCTTTACGACGGAGGGCGCAATGACGCCTGCTTTTACCTGCAAGCACAGCCTGTTCCCGCTTGAAGTGGAAAACGGCAACGGCGAGTGGGAAACGGAAGAGACCTGGGAGCGCATGGACACACCCTGCTCGGAGGCGGAGTATCAGGCGTCCGTTCCCGCGGAGGCGGTGCAGGCGCAGGGCCTGATCATGCGCAATGCCGAATATTATGAGTACGGCGGGGAGCAGCCGCCGGAGGGGACATTCCGTTATCCGCAGGGCAGCGCGCTGTCCTGCGACGCCGCGGTTGATTATTTGCGTGCGGAGTTGGGCGTCGAGCCGGAGGCGATGGACGCGGCGGCGCTGTTTGCCGCCATGCCGGACTATTTCTATTTTGCCAGCGGCGTGGGTGCCTGGAGTACCGACCTGACGATTGCAGAGGACGGCACCTTCACCGGTTCGTACCATGACAGCGACATGGGCGACGACGGCGAGGACTATCCCAACGGCACGATTTACGTGAGCAGTTTTTCGGGGCGCTTCGGCAACGTAACCCGCGTGGACGACTATACCTACTCCATGCATCTTTTGGAAATGCAGATCGATCCGACACCTGCCGAGGAGTGGATCGAGGACGGCGTGCGCTATGTGGCGTCGCTCCCTTATGGCCTGGAAAACGCGGACGAGGTGATGGTATATCTGCCTGGCGCGTGGATACAGAGCCTGCCGATGGAATTTGTGACCTGGGTCGCCATGCCGCGCGCATGGGGCGATGACGAGCGCCCGGTGCTGCTGCCGTGCTGGGGCCTCTACAACGTCGCGGGGCAAGAGGGCTTTTCCGGCGATGAGGCCGTGGGTTGACCAAGTGCATACGAAAAAAGAACGCCTCCACGAGGCGTTCTTTTTCTATGTCAGGATTTCATTTTGCTGGGGGCGGTTTTTCTTGCGTAAAAGCATGATGTATTCCACACCGCTGGTCTTGTCGTGCAGGCCAAAAAACCAGACCGTCACATCCAGCGGGATGCCGGAGGTGGTGGAGATACGGGTGGGCGAGGTGAACTGATCCAGACCCTTCGGGGAATCCGCTGCCTGACGCAGCTGGTCGCGTATGCCCGGTTCCAGCCGCTGAAAGAAATTGCCGCTGTTGAGCTCCTGCTCAAACTCCTCCGCCGTCAGGCCCATGTCTTCACGCAAACCGTGGATGACCACGCGGGAGGTCCATTTGCCGCGTTTTTTGCGCAGAAACACCACACTGTCGGGGAAGATCTGGGACAGCAGGCGCATGTGGTCGTTGAGGGTGATGAATTCGGTCAGGTCATGGATCGAACCGTAGAAGCGCTTGCCGCGCTCGTCTTCGCCGAGGAAGTAGAAGTGCATGCGGTGCTGGCAGATCGTACCGTCTGGCTTGCGGAAACGCACCGCGCCCGTCGCGCCGTTGAGCGGGTCGTCGATCGCCTTTTCAAACAGACCGTAGAGGATCGGCAGGTCTTCCGGCAGCGCCATTTTTTGAATGGACTGCGTGTACTCGTTGAAACCGGGAATCTTGACCTCGTCATAAAAGTTCTGGTTGTAGCGCATGATGTCCACTTCATCGCCGTGCCAGGAGTAAAACGCTACCGCGCCAAGGATGCTGTTGAGCATCGAATCGCTGTATACGTTCTGGTCAAGGAACTCGCGGAAATGGAACTCTTCATTTGTCTGGTACTGGAGGCCGCGCGTGTCGATTTGATCGGGTTCGTCGATCAGACGCTCAAAGTCATCCACCGGCAGCGGACGGTAGAAGTAATAGCCCTGCACATAGCGGCAGCCAAGTCCCGCGAGGAAGTCGGACTGTTCCTTTGTCTCTACGCCCTCGACAATGATGGGCACGCCCATGGTCTTGACCATGTTGACGACGGATTCAAGGATGTGGATGCCCTTTTTCTGATCCTCGTCGTTGAGGTGCAGGAACTGCGCATCCAGCTTGACGACGTCCACATTCAGGTTGCCGAGCATGTTCAGCGAAGAATAACCGCTGCCGAAATCATCCATCAGCACGAGGAAACCCATCGCGCGCAGGCGGCGCACCGCATCTGCGACCGAGCCGTTGTCCACATAGGCGGATTCGGTGATTTCAATTTTGATGGAGTCCACGGGCAGCTCGTACTTTTCCAGCAGATGTGCAAAGAAATCCGGCACATCAATGGAAAATATATCGATCTGGGAGACGTTTACCGAAACTGGCAGCGGCGTGTGCCCGCTGTCGATGCGGTGCTTTTGCCAGGCGCAGACCTCTTCCCAGACGAACTTGTCCAGATCCGTGACAAACCCGTTGCGCTCAAGCACGGGCACGAATTCTGAGGGCGGCACCATCTCGCCGTTTGCCTTGCGCCAGCGCACCAGCGATTCCGCGCCCACGACCTTGCCGGTGGAGATGCGGCATTGCGGCTGGAGCTGGATAAACAGCTCGTGGTTTTCCATCGCCTTCTGAAAATCCGAAAGGATCAGGTAATCCTTCTCCGTTTGTTCGATCATGGAGAAGTCAAAATAGCGCACGCGGGTATGGAAGTCGCTCTTGGCGTGGCGCGCGGCGGTGGCGGCGCGGTCGTAATAGTCCTCCAGCATCGTGTCCGTGCTGTCCGGGTCGATGGGGGCGACGCCGATGGACGGCATAAAGCCCACGGAGGTGCCGTAGCTTTTCACCAGATCGTGCAGCGTGGTGTAAAGCTGCGAGATCTGCTCGCGATCGCAGGGAACCAGCAAGGCAAAGTCATCCTGCCCGATGTGGCAGGCAAGACCGCCGGAGTTTTGCTCCACCAGCGTCAACCGCGCGCCGATCTGCGCCAGCAGCAGATCGCCCTGGTCGCGGCCGTACCAGTCGTTGAACAGCTTGAAGTGCTCAACGTCGATGGCGAGCACGCACCAGCCCTCCGGGTGCTGATGGGGGTGCTTGCGCAGCAGCTCCCGTCCCCGCTTGAAAAACACCTTGTCGCGAATGAGCCCCGTCAGTTCGCTGCGCTTGCAGGAGCCTATGCCGCCGACGCGTTTCGTGTGAGCGGAGGACTGCTCCTGCGTTTCGGCGTCAAAGAGAAAGCTGTAGGCAATGCCGTGTGGAATGCCGTACTTCTCGCCGCAGATATTTACCTGTTCGACCCAGCGCCAGCCGCCGCCCAGCAGCCTGTAGCGCATTTTGACGCGGTGGATGCTGCCGTCGCCTTTCGCCGGCAATTCCAGACGGCACTCTGCCAAATATGCCTCCCGGTCATCGGGATGGATCATGTTTTCGGCGCTGTATCGGCAGACGTCGTCAAATGTGCCGGTTACGACGGGGACAAAGTATTTGCCCTCGACATGCTCCAAATTCTTGACGCGTTGGTGGATCAGGTCAATTTCGATCAGGTCGTCATAGGGGGCGCGCATCAGTTCCACAAGCGGCGACGCCGCACGGATCGCTTCCTCGGCCGCAGAAGGTTCAGTGGGTATCGGAAACACCTCCATCGTTTCTACTGTAAATTTACCATCAAATTTTATTATGGGGAAAGATACTTGTCAACACGCGGATTCATGAATCTTTTAGCTGAACGTTTTGAAAAAACGTGATATTGCATATGATCTCCCGATGTGCGCGGCAATTTGTCCCAAACGGTTGCTTGCGGGGCGGAAACGGCCGCATCGGTCGCATTTTGCCGCGGCGCGTATGCCGGTGACGGGCACATGGAAACAGAAAAACGGCGCATCCGACGGCCGGGGCAAATCATAAAAACGGGACAGCCGTTCCGGCTGCCCCGTTTTGTGGTCGCAATGGTTGTTGGATAGTGCTTATGCGTTGAGCATCTCAATGATCTTCGGCAGCTCATCGTCGACCCTGTCGTTGTCGAGCTGGCAGGTGCCGGCGTTGCGGTGTCCGCCGCCGCCGTACTTGAGGCAAAGCTCGCCGATATCGACGTTGGAGTGCTTGTTGACGATGGACTTGCCGATCATGACGGCGGTGTTCTGCTTCTGGAAGCCCCAGGCAACATGGATGGAGATCTGCGCCTCGGGATAGAGCGCATAAATCATGAACCGGTTGCCCGCATGGATGACCTCTTCGTTGCGCAGATCGAGCACGACGACCTTGCCGTGTACCTTTGCGATGCGGCGCAGCTGATCCTTGAACTGCTGGGACTGCTCAAAGTACAGATCCACGCGCTCCTTGACGTCGGGCAGCTCCAGAATGTCGTCAATGCTGTGCTGGAGGCAGTAATCGATCAGCTCCATCATCAGATCATAGTTGGAAATGCGGAAGTTGCGGAAACGGCCGAGACCCGTGCGCGCGTCCATCAGGTAATGCAGCAGCACCCAGCCCTTCGGCTCCAAAATCTCGTCGAGGGTGAAGTCGGCACTGTCGCCCTTGTCCACGGCGGTCATCAACTCGTCGGAAATGCGGGGCATCTTCGCGCTGCCGCCGAAGTAGTCATATACGACGCGGGCGGCGCTGCGCGCCTTCGGATCGATGATGAGCTTGCCATTGGTTTCCGTTGCCTTCAGGCGGTCGACCTCGGACTCGTGGTGGTCGAACGCCATGCCGACGCGGGGGTCGTACGGCAGGTTTGTGGTGATGTCGGTCTTGAACAGCTCGATCTTGCCGTCCTGCACATCCTTCGGATGCACAAACTTGATCTCTTCGATCATGCCCAGTTCCTTGAGCATCATCGCGCATGCCAAACCGTCGAAGTCGCTTCTGGTGACCAACCGTTTGAATTTCTGCTCCATGGCGTTTCCTCCCAAATAGTTTTCACATATGATGATGGAAAAATTATACCACAGTTCCCTTGCAGATTTCAATACCAACCTGTGCGCTGCGCGCAATCAACGGTGGCGGCGGTTGCCTGCGCCTTCGTAATAGCGCTTCTTTTCCTGATACATGCGCGCGTCCGCTTCCGCCTTGACCTGCGCCTTGTCCATGGTGCCCGCCGCACAGTAGACCATACCGATGGAGGCGCTGCGCCCCTTTTCGGCGATGAGCACCTTGGCACGCGCAACGTCGGCGTCGAATGCGGATTCTTCCGGTTCAAAGCCGTAGACGGCAAATTCGTCGCCGCCCATGCGGTAGACGTTTTCGGCGCCGAATACCTCGATCAGGCTTTTTGCCACATCGATGATCAGCGCATCGCCCGCCTCATGCCCAAGCTGGTCGTTGACCGCCTTAAGCCCGTTGATGTCACACATGAGGTATCCGTAAGAACCGTGCGCATCCAGCTTCTCGGATTCAAATTCGTTGCAGGCGCGGCGGTTGCGCGCGCCGGTGAGCGAGTCGAAATAGCTGTAGCGGATCAGGCGCTCCTGCGATTCGCGCTGGATAACGAGCTGGGCGAAAAAGTAGGATATCAGGCGTATGATCTCCGAAATCTCCGCCAGATTTTCCTGCGGCGCATCGTCCACGCCGAACAAGCCGATCAGCTTGCCGTTTGCCTCCAGCGGGCCGACGACCATGCGCTCGACGTTGTTTTCACGGAGAATGCGGTAGAGGATGGGATTCAGGACGCGGTACGCCTCAACATTGTCGACGATCAGACGGTTGCTGCGCTTAAAGACCTTGTAGAGTACGTCGATCAGCCCGGTGTAGGGCAAATCAAGCAGATCGGGCCTCCGGGGCGACATCCCTTCCGCGTACCACTCGTAGGTGCCGTGCCAGGTGCCGTTGTTTTGCTCCTCAAAGATATAGGTACGCTTGGCACGCAGCTCAGTGCCGAGGTATTCCAGCAGCGCACGGATGCTGACCTCCGGCTCGTTGGCAGACACGGCGTATTGCAGCGCGCGGTTGACAAAGCGGCTGCGCGCGATCGTGGCGTGTTCATGGGACCACCAGCGCAGGAACTGCAGGAGCATCATGGCAATGAAAAATGCCAGACCGAAACGCGTGAAGATGCCGTGCATGCTGGATACGACCAGATTTGAGACATAGATGAACACATCCGCCGCACAGCACGCGGCAAAGGTGCCGAGGCCGACGTTGATGCGGGAAAGCCCCGTGCGCAGACCGTGCGCCTTGCAGTAGCGCGCATTGTCCGCCAGGATCAGGGCGGGGAGCAGGAGCGTGGCGGCGAAGTAGGCGTAGTTGATGCTGTTGAGAAAGATCATGTCGATGCCGAACCCATAGCGCAGCCCCAGAAGGAGCGCGAGGAAAAACGCCGACATCCAAAGGGCAATGCGCGGATAGACCGGCCGCTTGAGGTGGGTGAGCGAGTTGGTGAAGCAGGCGAGCGGGTACATGACAAAGAACAGAAGCATCCTGTCTATGGTGCGGCAAACATAGATGTGGCCCGTGAGCAGCTGCGGGATATTGGTGTCGTTCAGCCCCCAGATGCCCAAAAACAGCGCGGCGGTTCCCAGCGCGGCAACGTTGTAAGGCATTGCGCCCTTGTCCGGCACGGAAAAGTAGATCAAAAACAGCAGTACACCGAAGAAAATGACCAGCCCGGACAGGACGCACGGCAGGATCCGCTCCCGGATGAGCAACCGCACATAATCCGCGCCCGGACACACATACGTCCGCCACATACGTCCGCCGGCATGGTTGGCCAGCGCGCTGTCCAGCTGGACTTCGACGGTTTTTCTCGCGTCCGCCGGTGAAATCCCGACGATGTGGAATGCGACGCCATAGCCTTGGCCGGTGAGATTTTCACGACCGATGAAACGGTAAACCTCCCGCCCGTTGATGCGGACGGTCACATTGGCGTTTTGCGTCTGAAAACAAAACTCATCTTCCTCCGAGATCTCCGCCGGCAGGGACTTCAACAGACGCACGGAGCCTCCGAAATTGGCCACCTTGATCTGATCCAGCGAGACGTATTTGCCCGTTTCCGCCAGCCAGCCTTCGGAAAAATCATGAACGGTTTCTGTCATTCCGGATGAGTACCGGATGCCGAGCGCCAGCAAATAGACAAACAGACAGAACGCGGCGGCTAAATAGACGGCGGTATAGGGCGGTTTATTGCTTCGAATTTCATTATTCATGCACGCAATGGTAATCCTTTCCCAATTGTAGCAACTAATAGCCCATCTTTTATATCATACTGCCACAACAAAGGCAAGCACGATCCTCACAAAATGGGAAAATGGTCTTCTCGCACGGAATCATTCGGCATGGGAGGGCAATTGCTTTACATTTTGCGCGTCATGCGCTATACTGTTTTTTACTATTCTTGTGATTTGGAGACGAAATATGAGTAAAGAGAAAAACGCGCCGGCGCTGCTTGACGCGCAGGGCGCGCGGAACGACGAAATCGTGCGGGCCAGTGTCGTCGGCATTGCCGCCAACGTGGTTCTGGCGTCATTCAAAGCGCTGATGGGGCTTGCGGTACATTCCATGGCGATGGTGCTTGACGCGGTGAACAGCCTCAGCGATGCGCTTTCATCCGTTATTACCATCGCGGGTACGAAGCTCGCTGCCAAAAAGCCGGACAAAAAACACCCGCTTGGATACGGGCGCATCGAGTATCTGACGAGCATGAGCATCGCCGCCATTGTGCTCTATGCGGGTATAACGTCCTTTGTGGAATCATTTCGCGGGATCCTGCATCCCGAGCCGCCGCAGTACTCCACGGCCTCGCTCGTTGTGATCGCGGCGGCCATTGCCAGCAAGCTTCTGCTGGGACGCTACGTCAAGCGGGTGGGGGAGCGTGTCAACTCCGCATCGCTCACGGCTTCGGCGACGGATGCGATGTTCGATGCGCTGCTTTCCGCGGCGGTGCTGGCGTCGGCACTGCTGTTCCTGTTCGCGTCGGTGAACGCGGAGGCGTGGGTCAGCATTGTGATCTCTGGGTTTATCATCAAGTCCGGCGTGGAAATGCTGCGCGAGGGCGCCGACGAGGTGCTGGGCAAGCGGTTCGATCCGGAGATGACGCGCGGTATCCGCCAGACGATCTGCAAGGACGAAGACGTCATGGGCGCCTATGACCTGGTCCTGCACAGCTACGGGCCGGAAAAACTGGTCGGTTCCGTACATGTGGCGGTCGCGGACACGATGAACGCGACGCAGATCGACCGCATGGAGCGGCGGATCGCGGACCGGGTCTTTGCGGAGCATGGCGTGATGCTCACGGGAATCGGCATATACTCCAACGACTGGGGCTGCAGCGATCTGCGCGATCAGGTGTTGGACCTTGTCCGCAAGCATGAGGGTGTGCTTCAGATCCACGGCTTCTTTGCGGACGAGGAGCAAAAAAAGGCGGGTTTCGACCTGGTGCTCGACTATGCGCTGAAGAACCGGCAAGCGATATTCAAACAGATTTGCGATGAAGTGTGCGCGGCGTTTCCGGACTATACGATGCAGATCACAATGGATATCGACCTGTAGTATTTTTGCGCTTTTGTGATATGCTATGATATAAAAAACAGAAAGGGCAAACATGCAAACCATTCGTAAAGAGCTTTTCCCCGGCGTGTTTTTCAACTACATCCACGCCGTGAAATTCAAGACAGGCGTGCTGTCCGTACAGTTTGTCACGCCGCTGGCACGGGAGGCGGCAGCTCCCGGCGCACTGCTGCCTGCCGTGCTGCGCCGCGGCACGCAGATCCACCCCGACATGCGTGCGCTGTCCTCCGCCCTTGACCTGCTGTACGGCGCGGGCCTGGGTTGCACCGTGCGCAAAAAGGGCGAAAACCAGTGCTTCGGATTCGTTTCCAGTTTTATTGATGATGCTTTTGTTCCCGGCGGCGAGCGGCTGATCGAGCCGGTCGCTGCGTTGATGGGTGAGATCCTGCTGCGTCCCGCGACAGAGGGCGGCGTTTTTCGCGCCGATTACGTTTCCGGAGAAAAGGACAACCTGATCGATGCCATACGCTCCATTCTCGACGATAAGCGCGATTACGCCGACAAGCGCCTGATCGAGGAGATGTGCCGCGGCGAACGTTACGGGATCGCGCGCCTCGGCACGGAGGAGGCGGTGGCGGCGCTGGAGAGCGGCGCGCTCTGGGACTTCTATCAAACCCTGCTTGCGACCGCCCGGATCGAGCTGTTTTACTGCGGCAGCGCGGAGTGCGCCCGTGTGGAGGACGCGCTGCGCGACGGCCTTGCGGCCCTGCCGCACGGCGAGCGTGTTGCGCCCGTGGCATCGGAACGGGTCGCGCCCCCGGCAGTACCGCGCAAACATACGGAGGCAATGGACGTGACGCAGGGCAAGCTGGCGATGGGCTGGCGCGCCATGACCGAGGACGCCCACGCCATGCTGCTGGCAAATTTGATCTTCGGCGGATACAGCAACTCGAAGCTGTTTTTGAACGTGCGCGAAAAGCTTTCCCTGTGCTACTATGCCTCCTCGGCGTATCATCGCTCCAAAGGGCTGGTCACCGTGTCCTCCGGCGTGGAGTTTTCCGACCGGACGCGCGCGCAGGATGAGATTTTGGCCCAGCTGCGTGACGTCCAGCTCGGTGATTTTGAGCCGTGGGAGCTGGACGGCGCGCGCAATGTGCTCATCAGCGCCGTGCATACGCGGGAGGATTCCGCCGGACGCATGGAGGAAAACCTGCTTGGGCAGGCGGCGACCGGTATCTGGGAGACGGAAGAGGAGCTGGTCGATGCTCTCTCCGCCGTGACGCCGGAGCGCGTCGCCGCGGCGGCGCAGAGCATGACGCTCGACACCGTCTACTTTCTTGAAGGGGAGGACAAAAGCGATGACTGAAACGGCATACCCGCGCATCGGCGAAACGGTGCTGCGCGAGACGCTGCCCAACGGGCTGCGCGTTGCCGTCGTACCCAAACCCGGCTACCGCAAGCGTTACGCTTTTTTCGCCACGCGCTACGGCGGCGTGGACATGCGCTTTTGCCTGAACGGCGTATGGCACGACACGCCCGCCGGCATTGCGCACTATCTGGAGCATAAAATGTTTGACACTGCGGACGGCAACGCAATGCAGACGCTTGCGCAAAACGGCGCGGAGCCGAACGCGTTTACCGCCAATGCGATGACCGCGTATTATTTTGACTGTACCGAGCATTTTGACGAGAACCTGCGCATCCTGCTCTCCTTTGTCTCCGTGCCGTATTTTACGCAGGAGAGCGTGGACAAGGAGCGCGGCATCATTGCGCAGGAGATCCGCATGACCGAAGATTCGCCCGATTGGCGCGTATACAAAAACCTGCTGCAGGGACTTTACCGGACCAATCCCGCCCGCGTTCCCATCGCGGGCACGGTGGAGAGCATACAGGCAATCACGCCCGAAACGCTCTACGCCTGCCATAAGGCATTTTATGCACCCTCGAATATGCTCCTGTGCGTCGTGGGCGACGTGGACGCGGAAGCGGTGCTTGCCGCGGCGCGGGACGTGCTGGACGCGGAGCCGGGGGCAGCGATCGAGCGCGACTACGGCGCCGCGGAGGAGCCGGGAGCGTTTGAAAAATCCGTCGTCTACCCGATGGAGATCGCGACGCCCCAGTTTCTGGTGGGCTTTAAGTGCCCCGCGGACGCGGAGGGGGAGGCGCTGTTCCGCCAGAGCCTGATCGGCGAGCTTGCCTGCGATATTTTGCTGGGCGACTCCTCGCCGCTTTACATGCGGCTGTATGACCGGGGGCTGATCAACGGCAGCTTCAGCGGTGATTTTGACCAGCTTCCCGGTGCGGCATACCTCTACGCGGGCGGCGAGTGCCGCGAGCCGGAGCGCGTCGCGCAGGCCATTATGGACGAGGCGGCGCGCCTTGCGCGCGAAGGCGTGGACGAAACGTTTTACCGGCAGATTCGCCGTGCAAACCTTGGCGCGTCGCTGCGCTCGCTCAACTCCTTTGAGAACATCGCCGTCGGTATGGCGGACGGCTGTTTCCGCGGCTTTGATCCGTATCGTTTCCCGGAGCTTTACGACACGATCACAAAGGCGGACGTCGAGGCGTTCCTGCGGGAGAATATCGTGGAAGAAAGACGCGCCATGTCCATGCTGACGCCGGCAAAGGAGGCGTCAGCATGAGCCTGAAGGATATCATACCCAACACCTCGCCCATCTCGTTTCCCGGCCTGTTCGGGGACTGGCAGTTCACGGGCGACGCAAAGCTGCTGGATGTGGGCAACGGCGTGTACTGGTACGGCGTGCTGATTGCGGCGGGTCTGCTGCTGGGCCTGTGGTTCTGCATGAAACGCGCGCCGCAATTCGGACTCACCGAGGACAACGTCATGGACGCGGTGCTTTGGGGGATGCCGCTTGGCATCGTCGGCGCGCGGCTGTACTATATCATTTTTTATCTGGATCTCTATCGCCGGGCGGACGGTTCTCTGGACTTTCTCAAGATGGTGCGCATCTGGGATGGCGGGCTTGCCATTTACGGCGGCGTCATCGTGGGATTTTTGACGGGCTATCTGGTCAGCCGCATCAAAAAGTTCTCCTATCTTGACCTGATGGACGACGTGGTGATGGGCGTGCTGATCGGGCAGTGCATCGGGCGTTGGGGCAACTTCATGAACCGCGAGGTCTTTGGGCGGGAAACGACGCTGCCGTGGCGCATGCGCCTGTGGGCATACGACGGCACCGCCTACGACGTTCACCCGACTTTTTTCTATGAAAGCCTGTGGAATTTCATCGGTTTTCTGTTGATCTGGCTGGTGGTGACAAAGCACCGGAAATGCAAAGGGGAAAACTTCCTGTGCTATTTCCTTTGGTATGGCCTTGGACGCTTCTGGATCGAAGGCATCCGCGACGACCAGCTTTATCTGTTCGGCGCGACGCTCTTCGGCAAACCGGTTCCGGTGTCACAGCTTCTCTCGGCGGTGCTGGTCGTGACCTCGGCGGCTCTGCTGGTGTGGAACCTGCGCCGGGCAGGGAGGGAAAAACCAAACGGACAAAACGAGACCCCGCTCGTATGAGCGGGGTCTTTTGGCGTATTACGCATTTTCGGGGAGCGCGGGCGCGGTTTTCTTTTTCCGTTTCTTCTTGCCGATGTTGTCGATCAGACAGTAATATACCGGCGTGAAGAACAGCGTGATGATCGTGGAGATCACCATACCGGAGATCATGGTAACGCCCATGTCGGAAAGCATCTCGTTTGTGTCGCCGGTTGCCAGTGCCATCGGGATCATGGCGAGAACCGTCGTCAGCGTCGTCATCAGCACCGGACGGACACGCAGCGGGCAGGCGTGAAGGATCGCGTCCGCCCGATCCTCGCCTCTTTGACGGCGGACGTTGATGTAGTCCACCAGAATGATCGAGCTGTTGACGACCGTACCGGAGAGCATGATGAGAGACACCAGAGAGATCATCGAAATGTTGCGTCCCGTCAGCGGCAGGGCGAACAGCGCGCCGGTGAACGCCAGAGGCAGGATCAGCATGACGATGACGGGCATCGTGAAGCTTTCAAACTGGGCCGCCAGCACAAAGTACACCAGACCCATCGCGACGAGCAAAGCGAGCAGCAGGTCGCCGAAGTTCTCCATCATATCTTCGGAAGAACCGCCCGCTTCCGCGGTGTAACCCTGCGGCAGGGCGTATGCGTCGATCATCTTTTTGATCTGCTGGGTCATGGCGGTGGCGTCGCCGCTGATCGTGGTACCGCTGATCGTGACCTGGCGGACTTGGTTTTTGCGCGAAATGCTCTGCGGCGCTTGCTCGACCGTTACGTCGGCCACGGAGGACAGCACCACGGTGCCGCCCGTGGCGGTGGTGATGGGCATGGCGCGCAGGGAGTCCAGACTACGGGATGCATCGCCGTCGCCCTTGATGACCACCTCCAGCTCTGTGCCGCTGATGGTAACCTTTGTCGCCGTTGCGCCGGTCAGCTCCTGACGGACGGCGGTGCCCACCTGCGCGGCAGTCAGACCGTACTGCGCGGCAGCCTGGCGGTTCATCGTGACCACGACCTGCGGCACGCGCTCGGAAACCGAGCTGGAGACGTCCGCCGAGTCGGGCAGCGCTTCGATTTGCTTGGTCAGGTCGGTTGCAATGGCGGTCAGAATGGCATAATCATCGCCCATGATGCGCACGTCGATATCCTTGCTGTCGGAAATGGACATCTGAGAGGCGCTGACTGTGATTTCGCAGCCGGCGATATCCGCCAGCGCGGTGCGCAGGTCGTTGCTGATCTGCACGGCACTGCGGTCGCGATCGTTGCGATTGACCAGCTCGATGCCGACGGTAATACCGCTGGTGGCCACCATGGATGAGCTGGTGGAGACCATGTAGTAAAATGTCTTGCGTTCCGGTACCGCCTTATCCACAACGTCGGCGATCTGCTCGGCAATGACGAGCCCCTCGTCCATGCTCGAACCGTTGGGCAG
This sequence comes from Oscillospiraceae bacterium, assembly GCA_902783035.1. Lineage (GTDB taxonomy): Bacteria > Bacillota > Clostridia > Oscillospirales > Oscillospiraceae > Hominicoprocola. Next base: position 13,266 of record CACZPK010000092.1, on the reverse strand, counting down.
GGTGGCAGAGATCTCCACCGAGCTTTGATCCGTTTCGGGCATCAGCACCATGGTCGTGTTCGCGCAGGTGATGATAAATATTGCCATCAGCCCAAGGGAACACAACATGCCGACCCAGATGTGACGGACAAAGTACTCCAGCACGCCGGAGTACCAGCTGGAGAGCCTCCGCATCAGGCGCGCAAACCTGTCGGAACGGTTTTCCCGCTGCTGTTCGAGCTTTTCCATCTCGCGGTGGATTTTTTCTTCGCTGAGCATCAGGTAGCACAGCAGCGGTACCAAGGTCAGCGCGATTATCAGAGATGCGATGATCAGAAACGCGATGGTCAGGCAGAAGTCCTTGAACAGCATACCGGCAATGCCGGAGGTCAGGCCCAGCGGCAGGAAGACCGCCACGGTTGTGAGCGTGGACGCCACGACCGAGTTCGTGACCTCCTTTGTGCCCTCCACACAGGCATCCATGCGGCTCCGCCCCATTGCGGCGTAACGGTAGATGTTTTCCAGCACGACGATGGAGTTGTCCACGATCATGCCGACGCCCATCGCGATGCCGCCGAGCGACATCATGTTCAGCGTCAGGTGGAAAACGTTCATCGAAATGAACACCGTTAAAATACAAACGGGCATGGAGATGGCAATGGTCATCGTGGGGCCGAAACGGCGCAGGAAGAGCAGAACCACGATCGCCGCGAGGAAAACGCCCAGTACGATGTTCTGCATCGCGGATTTAACCGCAATGTTGATGTACTCCGCCGCGCTGTACGCCATGTAATAACTCATATCCGGGTTTGCCTCGGCCAGCTCCGCCAAGCGCTTTTCCGCGGCGGAGGCAGCGCCGTGCTCGTTGGCGCCGGACTGCTTGTTGACGTACAGGATCACGCACTCTTTGCGGTTATCCATGTGCCCGATCGTATCACGATCCTTGCCTTCGATCGAAATATGCGCGACTTCGCCCAGACGGACGGTCCCGCCGGTCGGGAGCGGAATGATCGTGTTTTCCACGTCGGCAATCGAGGTGTACTTCGCATCGGTCGAGACCGTGAACGTCTTGGTGCCGTTGTGCACGTTGCCGCCGGGGTAGATCAGGTTCTCCGAGGAGAGAAACTGCGCAATGTAGTTGTTGCCCAGCCCATAGCCGGCCGCACGCGCGCTGTCGAGACGGATGCTGATTTCCTGCTTCTCGCCGCCGTAGACCGTCACCGAGGCAATGCCCTTGATGCGCTCAAGCGCCGGGACTACCACGTCCTCGGCCAACTGCTGCGTGCGCGCGAGGTCTGCGCCCTGCAGAATGACGACCGCCGAGGGCATCAGCTGGCTGATGTCCATGTTGAGAATGATGGGCTTGCTGACATCCTTTGGGAGGGAAGCCCGCTCAAGCTGCTCGCGCAGGCGGGCGGTGGCGTTATCCAGATCCGTGCCGTCTTCATAGGTGATCGATACCGAACTGGTACCGTCGGCCGAAGTGGAAGAGATCTCCTTCACGCCGGAAACCGCCATCACGGCGCTCTCCAGCGGGCGGGTCACCAGCTCCTCAATGTCGGTGGGGCTTGCACCCGAATAGGTGCACATGACGATGGCTCTGGGCTGTTCAATGTTCGGCAGGAGCGACATTTGCAGCTGCGTTGTAAACACGACGCCGAAGACCGAGATCATGATGACGGCGAGGATCGTCGTTACCCGATGCCGGATAGAAAGCTCGGAAATGCTTTTCATCGCTTACGCCCCTCCAACCACACGGACTGCGTCGCCGTCGGAGAGATACTGCTGGCCGACGATGACCAGCTGGTCTCCCTCGGAAAGGCCGCTGAGAACTTCCGTGATGCCGTCGCCGGTGAGACCGGTTGTGACGTTCAGACGCTTGGCCGCATTGTTCTCGACCACATAAACATACTGCTCGTCACCCGCGGTCAACAGCGACTCGGAGGGGACCGCCAGGGTGTTCGAGGCGGTCTGCGTGTAGAACACCACGTCGGCAAACATGCCGGAGAGAAGACCGTCCACGCCGCTCGGCACGCTGACGGAAACGCCGTAAAGCTTCGTCTGCGCGTTTGCGGACTGCTCAATGGAGCGGATGGTTCCGGTGAAGTCTACGTTCGCGGCGGCAATGCTGACATGCGCCGCGTCTCCGATGGTCAGCTTGGGCACCAGCGCTTCGGAAACGTAGACCGTGATCTTCATCTGCTCTGCGCCGCTGATAACGGCGACGGGCGCGCTGGCGGAGATGTAGCTGCCCTCCTTGGCGCTGATCGAGGAGACCAGACCGCTGGCCGGTGCAATGACATTGCCGTAGGCATCCACGTCATCGATGATGAGGCCGAGCTGTTCCAGATTGGCACGGCTGCTCTCCATGCCTGCCCGGAGCTGGGAAAGCGTGGAATCCCGCTGCGCCTCTGTGGAAAGCAGCTGCAAACGCAGGGAGTCCAGCTCTGCCTGCGCGCCGTCGAGACCGGACTTTGCCTGATCCAGCGCCAGCTCCGCCTGCTCTACCTCGATTTTTGCCGCCGCGCCGATCGCGTAGAGCGCTTTGGTGTTGGCAAGCGTTGTTTCCTGCATTGCGATCTGACGCTGGGTCAGTTCCAACGTCTGCTCACGCAGGGAGATCTGGTGCTCCGTCATGGCGAGCTGCTGCTCAAAAATGCTCTTCTGCTGTTCATAGCTCGTCACGGCGCTGTCGTAGTTGATGCGCGCGGCGCTGTAGTTCGCCAGCGTCGAGCCGAGATCCAACGTGCAGATCTTGTCACCCTTTTCCACCGCGTCGCCCGCTTCGACATATACCGCAGTGCATTTTGCGGTCACGGCAACAAAGATGGACGTTTCATTTTCACTTGTCACGGTGCCGGAAACCTTGCTTTCCGTGGCGACGTCCTGCCGTTCAATGGTTTTGACCTGTACGGCGACGCTCTGCGGCGTTTCCGGAGTCTCATCTTCCTGCTTGGAGCAGCTCGCCAGCGTCCATACGGAAAGCGCTGCGAGAAACAGTGCCAGTAATCTTTTCATGCTCATACCTCTCTCAATTCATGACGCCGTATTCCACGGCCCAGAAATAGCTGTGATAATCGGTGAACAGGGTGCGCTCTCCGCTCGATACCGCGTCTTTCGCGTCGGAGAGCTTATCCGCTGCGTCGGCAAGGGCGTTTTTAGAGATGGTTCCCTGCTTGTACTGGAGTGCCGCGACGGCATAATTCTTTTCCTCCAGTGCCAGCGCGCTTTTTGCAGCCTGAAGCTTTTGCGCGTCATCCTGCACCTGTGCATAGAGCGTGCGGAACTTGAGCTCAAAATTTTGCCTTGCATTTTCTTCATTATAAATTAGTGACTGCATCGTGTGCTTGATTTGCTCAAATGTGAAATTCCGGCTGCTTTCGCTGTAGGTTGAGATGGCAGTTGCATACGTGCCTTTTCGGAAATCCGTAACCTGCTTTTTTGCATCGTACAGATCGTAACTCTTCTCCATCGCCTGCGCCAGATCCGGTTCCAGATCCATCGCATTCAACTGTGCTGCGGTCACTTTCGGCAACGCGTTCAAATGGAGCGGCTCGCCCAGATCGGCACCTACCATTGCCTTAAGGTTGAGCAGTGTTGCCTCGGCTTGCATTTGCAGCGTTTCCTGCCCGCTGATCAGCTGTGTGCGCCCGTTTTCTGCTGTCCGTACGCTTAAATCAGATACGAGACCGTTGCTTTGGTTTACATGAAGTGCCGCAAGGTTTCTGTCCAACGCGGCAATGCTGCGATCCATGGCGGAGGCCTGTTCCTCCAGAGTCAAAACAGCTATGTAAAGCGTTTCTGTACCCACGACCAACAGATCCTGCGCCTGACGATACTGCCGCGCGGTGTCTGCATCGTCCTTTTGCGCATCGCCTTTCAGAATATTTTTGAGTTGCTCACGCAACGACTCAAACTGTTCGCTGAATGCGGCACTGATACCGAACAAGTTGGCCTGCTTACGAAGACTCTCGGCTTGCCATTCATAATCGCGCTGCTCAACATTGTCGATGCTCTCTTGGATTGAAAGCATCGAATAGTTGTTGCGCATCATCCGCGCGCGGATATTCTCAAACGAAAGCGTACCCTCCGCATCCTCTGCGGGCGCGGGCTCTGCCGCGGTGCTTTCCTCTGCGGCCGCTGCTTCCGCTGCGATCTCCTCGGTCGGCGCGGCCTCCTGCGTGTCTGCCGCAGCCTGTTCCGGCTGCGCCGCGTCCGGACTGGCCTCGGCGGCGGTTTCCGGAGTCGTGCCTGCCGTTTCGCCTTCTGCCAGCGCGACGGGGGCGCTGAGCGCGAGGCAGAGCGTTGCCGCCAATACCAGCGCAATCACTCGATCCTTCATGATATCATTTCCTCCTTTAAGCTGCCCTGCCGGAGCACCTCCAGCCGGATAGAGAGTTTGGCGCGTTCCGATGCGAACGACGCGTTATCGCACAGAATGTTGTGTACCGCGGCGGCAAAGCTGAAGATCAGAAGATTGGTCAGCTCGCACAGATATGCTTTGTCCGTTCGCAGAAAGAGCGACCAGTCAATGTGCTTTTCGATTTCGCGCACACCCCGGTCGGCCTGCATGCGGCGCATGACCAGCTGGGACATATCCATGTTCCGGTTCAGACGCAAAACTTCAATGACCCGTTGCATGGACGGGCGTATCTGCCCATTGCTCGGGAACACCTGGTCAAACAGAAGCAGCGAAGCGCGGAATGGGTCGCCCTGCGTATCTGCGATTGCGCTGTGCATCAGGCCGATCGCTTCATCGCGATGGGTCCCCAGCAGATAGAAGAACAGATCCTCCTTGTTCTCAAAGTACTGATAAAAGCTGCCGCGCGGAATGCGTGCATCCTGCACGATGCGGTTGATGGACGCCTTTGCGAAACGAACTCCTGAGAATTCCTTCCAGGCCGCATCAATCAATCGCTTGCGCTTTTCCTCCGGCAATCGGAAAAAAGTCTGGGTCGGCATGACGTAGCTCCTTTACAAAGATTGTGACAACGCGTCACAACATGACAAGATGTCATTCATTATAGAGTACCCCCGGCGCACTGTCAAGGCGGGGCCGGAAGGTTGCAGACGGTATTGTGTTCAATTTTTTCTTTACTTTTTTGCCGCTTTTTGGTAGATTGAATCTGACCCGATTTGATTTCCAATGATTGAAAGGGAGCATATGACCAGATGAACTATCACATCGAACGGGGCACGGCGCAAAGCGCCTATTTGCAGCTCTATCACCGCCTGCGCGCGGATATTGTGTCGGGCGCGTATCTGCGCGGCGGCAAGATGCCTTCAAAACGCCAGCTGGCGGAGGACGCGGGCGTCAGCCTTGTGACGGTGGAGCACGCGTATGCCATTTTGTGTGATGAAGGCTATCTGGAATCACGCCCGCGCAGCGGCTACTATGTGGCCTACCGCGCAGGAGACTGCTTTCCCGGTACGGACGCCGCACCGCTGCGCGCCGCCGCGGCAGAGCACGCGGCGGAGGACGAGTTCCCGTTTTCCGTGCTGGCGCGGACCATGCGGCGCGTGCTTTCCGATTATGGCTCCGCGCTGCTGGTCAAGTCGCCCAATAACGGCTGCGCAGCGCTGCGGCAGGCGATTGCCGATTACCTGGCCCGCTCCCGCGGTTTCCGCGTCAAGCCGTCGCAGATCGTGATCGGCTCCGGCGCGGAGTACCTCTACGGACTGATCGTGCAGCTGCTGGGACGGGAGCGGATCTATGGGGTGGAAAACCCCTCATACGAAAAAATCCGCCGCGTCTATCAGGCAAACGGCGTGCGCTGTGACATGCTGCGGCTCGGTGCGGACGGTGTGCGGACGGACGAACTGGCACGCACGGAGGCGACGGTGCTGCATGTAACGCCGTTTCACAGCTTTCCGAGCGGCGTTACGGCCAGCGCGGGCAAACGCGCGGAGTACATTCGCTGGGCGGAGGAGCGCGGGGGCTGCATCGTGGAGGATGACTTCGACAGCGAGTTTACGCTTTCGTCCAAGGCGGAGGATACGGTGTTTTCACTGGAGCCGGAGCGATCGGTCATCTATATCAATACGTTTTCCAAAACCATTGCGCCGTCGATCCGCGTGGGTTATATGGTGCTGCCGGAGACGCTGACGGACGCCTTCAAAGACACAGTGGGCTTTTACTCCTGTACGGTGCCGCTTTTTGAACAGTACGTCCTTGCGCAGCTGCTGCGCAGCGGCGATTTTGAGCGCCACCTCAACCGTGTGCGCCGCAGACGGAGAAAGCAATAACAGACAACTGCCGCGGCGTGGTACAAGTCCACGCCGCGGCAGTGATTTTATGCCGTTATGTGCCGGTCAAAAAAACTTTGCAGAGCCTCTTCTACCTTTGCTTTATCCGTATCGTATGCCATGCAATGCTCCGCGCCCTCGATGAGTACCAGCTCGGCGCCGCTCCGGCACGCTTCGCAGCACTGCTGTGCCTGCCGGACAGGTATGCGGCTGTCGGCCGAGCCGTGGAGGAACAGCACCGGACAGCTGCATGCGGAAAGCGCCTGCGGCACGCTGCGGCTGAAGAGGTCGAACCCGATAAACACCCGCGCAAAGCCGTACAGCAGCCATGCAGCCAGATGGGCGGGAAAGAGCGGCCTGTCGTACCAGAGGCGCAGGGAAAGGGCGTAGGGTGAGACGGCGGCGCTGTCCGCGACAATGCCGCGTATGTTGGCGGAAAAACCGTAATCGGCCGCCAAGAGCACGGTTTCCGCCCCCATGGAGGAACCGCAGAGAAAGACGGGATGTTCTTTTCCGAAACGCTGTGCGATGTAGTCCGCCCATACAGGGACGTCCGTGCGTTCCCGCACACCGAGGGTGATCCAGTCTCCCTCCGAGTCGCCCTGCGCCCGCTGGTCAACCAAAAGCAGCTGCAATCCCAGACCGTGAAGAAAGGGCAGAGCCGCCATAAAGTCCAGTTCCCATGAGGAGCGCCAGCCGTGAAAGAGGAGCAGTGTTGCACGCGGTGCGATGTGCGGAACCAGCAGCGCATGGAGGATGAAGCCGTCCTCGCTCTGCACCTCGATCTCCTCGGTCTCCTGCCGGGAAAGCCAGTCACGCCCGGCGCGAAATGCTTCCAGCTGCGTATCGGTGCCGTTTTTTTCAAGATAGCGTTCTTCCCAATCCGCTGACGGTTCCCAGCGCGCGCAGGCGGCGTGCAGCACAAAAAAGCCGGCGGCGGCCAGCGCGCACAGGAGCAAAAAGCCTGCGATCCAGAGGGTCATGACCGCGCCTCTGCCGCTTGCAGTGCGTCGGAAAGGCGCGCAAATTCCTCCAGCCCCAGCCGCTCACCGCGGATACCGGCATCCAGGCCGCAAGAGACGACCAGCTCGGTCAGCTTTTCCTTGCCCAACGCGCCGAAAGCGGTCGTCAGGCTGTTGACCAGCGTTTTGCGGCGAAGGGCAAATGCTGCATAGACGACGCGGAAGAAAAACGCTTCATCCGCGACCGATACGGGCGGTGTCTGCCGCACCGTGGCACGCAGCACCGCGGAGGTCACCTTTGGCATGGGGATAAAGCTGCGGTTTGAAACCTCAAAGCAAAGCTCGGGATCGGTATGGTACTGCATAAATACGGAAAACGCACCGTATGCCGCCGTGCCCGGCTTGGCGCACAGACGCTGGGCAACCTCGCGCTGGATAAGCACCGTCAGGCTTTCAAAACAGTCCGCTTCGATGAGAGCCGTGAGTACGGGCGTTGTGATATTGTAGGGCAGGTTGGCGCAGACGATGGGGGTCAGCCCCGCGAAACGCTCTCGCACCAGCGCGGGAAGGTCGAGTTTAAGCACATCCGCGGAGACGACCGAAAAGTTGTCGAACGCCGCCATCGTCTCATCCAGAATCGGCAGCAGCGTCGTATCCAGCTCAACGGCAACGACTTTGTTTGCACGGCGGCACAGTTCGCAGGAAAGTGCGCCGATACCGGGGCCGATTTCCAGTACGCCATTTGTCGTATCCGCGCCGGACGCCTCCGCGATCCGATATGGGATTTCCCGGTCGATGAGAAAGTTTTGCCCCTTCGACTTGGAAAAGTGGAATCCGTGCCGCGCGAGCAGCGCCTCCATGGCGCGCTGGCCGTTGTCTGCCATTGCCATCACCTCCGCCTCATTATAAAAGATGCCCCGCGCAAACACAAGAGGCGCGGGGCAAATTTTCGATTGGAGGGGTCAGGCGAGGAAATTTGCAAATGCGGTGATGATCGTTGCGTTGAAAAAGTCGATGAACAGCGAACCAACCAGCGGTACGATCATGAACGCCACCGGCGCGGGGCCGTAGAGCTTTGTGACCGCCTGCATGTTTGCCATCGCGTTGGGTGTTGCACCCATGCCGAATCCGCAGAAACCGGAGGACATGGTCGCCGCATCGTAATCCCTGCCCATCACGGGGAAAACGACGTAGGATGCAAAGAAGAACATCATCGCCGTCTGGATGAGCAGGATCACGATCATGGGCAGGGCCAAAGCCACAAGCTGCCAGAGCTTGAGGTTGATCATCGCCAGAGCGAGGAACAGCGACAGGCACACGTTGCCGAGAGAAGTGATCTCCGCCATCGGCAGCGGCTTGCCGCGCCCGTCCGCGACGTTGCGGATGACCGCCGCCGCCAACATTGCGCCGATGTAGGCGGGCATGGTCAGCACCTTGTCGATGAACATCGAGATGATCGTACCGATGCCGACGGCAATGACGATGAAAACCGCCGCGCTGAGCATCTTGGCCTCGTCCAGAGCGCCCGTATCCGTATCCTTTTCCACTTCCACGATCTCCGGGCCCGTGGTACCGGCCTCGTTGATGCCCTTGGACTTCAGACCGTACTTGCGGATCTTCGACGACGCAATCGGACCGCCGATCACGCAGCCTGCGATCAGGCCGTAAGTCGCGCAGGCGACCGCCACCGTCTGCGCGCCCGCGACGCCGCGTTCCTCCAGAAACGCACCGAACGAGGCGGAGGTGCCGTGGCCGCCGACAAGCGGAATGGAACCCATCGCAAGGCCGAGACGGCCGTCCAGACCGAACATCTTTGCGCCGAAACCGCCGACGACGTCTTGCAGCGTAACCATGACGATGGCAAGAACCAGAAACTTGATGACGCCGATGCCGCCTTTTTTCAGCATGCCGAACGCGGCGAGAAAACCGACCGAACAGAAGAAAGCGGTCATGAACACCGTTTGCAGCGTGGTGTCCATTTCAAATTCCAGAATACCCATCCCGCGCACAACGGTGTGGGCGAGCGCAAAAATCAGTCCGCCGACCACGGGGGCGGGAATACAGTAGCGCCGCAAAAACGCGATCTTGTTGACCAGAACCTGCCCGATGACCAGCATGATTGCCGCCACCGCAATGGCCTGATACATGTTTAGACTGATGACTGTCATAAACGTGCCCTCCCTCTGTTTTACTACATTACCTCGATGATACAATTATGATTATATCGCATCGATCGTGCTCTGTCCAGCATAAAATGCGGGTTTGGACGCGGGGCAGGCGGAGCGCGCATAGAAAAAAGGCCTTCCGTACGGAAGACCTTTTTGTGCATCAGTCGACAATATCCACCGATACCTTTACGCCGGTGCGTTGGGCATAGGAGCGCATCACTGTGCGGATCTCTTTGGCGATGCGGCCCTGACGGCCGATGACCTTACCCATGTCGTCGGGGGCGACGCGCAGCTCCAACGTAAGCTCGTCCGCGTTTTGGACCTCCGTGACGGTCACGTCATCGGGATGGTCGACCAGGCTGCGGGCGATGTAGAGCAGCAAGTCTTTCATAAGCTGGAAGACCTCCGCCTCAGTTCAGCGCGCCGGCTCTCTTCAGAAGGGCGCGGACGGTCTCAGTCGGCTGGGCGCCGGTCTTGATCCACTCCAGCGCGCGATCGGTGTCGATCTTGATCTCGGCAGGCTCCACGCAGGGATTGTAGGTGCCCAGCTCCTCGATGAAACGGCCGTCGCGGGGATAGCGGCTGTCAGCGACCACGACGCGATAGTAGGGGGCCTTCTTGGCACCCATTCTGCGAAGACGAATTTTAACCATGACTAGTTACCTCCAAAAATATGTTTTTTGATTTATTGAATAAATGCGTTGGCACTTATTTCCGATTTATTTAAGGCGTTTCTTCCGCCCGAAGCCGTGCATCCGGCCGCCGATGGCGGGGCCGCCGCCAAGACCGGGAATGCCGCCGAGACCCTTTGGCAGCTTGCCGCGGGAAAGCTGCTTGGTCAGATCCTGCATCATCTCGAACTGCTTCAGGAGCCGGTTGACGTCCACGACGTCAAGTCCGCAGCCCGCCGCAACGCGCTTTTTGCGGCTTGCGCCGAGCAGCTTGGGGTTTTCGCGTTCCTCCGGCGTCATCGAGAGGATGATCGCCTCGGTGTGCGCCATGATCTTGGGGTCGATCTCGGCGTTTGCCATCTGTTTGCCCAACTCGCCGGGCATCATGCCCATCAGCTGGCTGAGATCGCCCATACGCTTGAGCTGGACCAACTGGTCGTAGTAGTCCTGCAGCGTAAAGCGGTTCTTGCGGATTTTCTCTTCCAGTTTCTTTGCCTGTTCCTCGTCGAAGTGCTGTTCCGCCTTCTCGATGAGGGAGAGGACATCGCCCATGCCGAGGATGCGCGACGCCATACGGTCGGGGTGGAACGGCTCAATCATGTCGAGCTTTTCGCCCGTGCCGATGAACTTGATGGGCTTGCCCGTCGCCGCGCGGATCGAAAGCGCTGCGCCGCCGCGGGCGTCGCCGTCGAGCTTGGTAAGCAAAACGCCGTCGATCCCCAGCGCGTCGTCGAACGCCGTTGCGCCGTTGACCGCGTCCTGACCGGTCATCGCATCGACCACCAGCAGAATCTCACTGGGCTTGACCGCCGCCTTGATGCGCTTGAGCTCGTCCATCAGCGCTTCGTCGATGTGCAGACGGCCGGCGGTATCGAGCATGACGACGTCGTTGCCGTGATCCTTTGCGAAACGGATGGCCTCCTGCGCGATCTTCACGGGATCGGATTGCCCCATCTCAAAAACAGGCAGATCCAGCTGCGCACCGACGACCTGCAACTGCGTGATCGCCGCGGGACGATAGACATCGCAGGCAACGAGCAGCGGGCGCTTGCCCTGCTGCGAGCGGATCAACCCCGCGAGCTTGGCGACGTTCGTCGTTTTGCCCGCGCCCTGCAGACCCACCATCATCACAACGCTCGGCGCCTGTGCCGCATAGGTCAGGCGCGCGTTTGCACCGCCCATCAGCGCCGTCAGCTCATCGCTGACGATCTTGATGACCTGCTGCGCGGGCGTCAGGCTCTCCAGCACGTCCTGCCCCATCGCCTTTTCGCTGACGCTTGCCACGAAGTCCTTAACGACCTTGTAGCTCACGTCCGCTTCCAGCAGCGCCATGCGGACTTCGCGCATGGCGAGCTTGATGTCTTCCTCGCTCAGGCGGCCCTTGCCGCGCAGGCTTTTGAATACTTCATTCAGTTTTTCGGAAAGTCCTTCGAATGCCATATGTACTCCCCGTTACTCTTTCAGCGCCGCGGCCTCTTTCCCGATGGTATCGCAAAGCTCGGCAAGGCGCTTGTCCTCAAACAGACGATGATTCATCTGCACGATCTCGCCCACTGCGCTCTCGATTGCTTCCACATGGGGCGCAAACTGCATGAAACGCTTGACCAGTCCGGTCTTATCCTCGATCTCGGTCATGTACGCCTCCGCGCGGACAATCACATCGCGCACGCCCTGACGGGAGATGCCGTAGTTTTCCGCGATCTCGGACAGGGAAAGGTCCTCGTCGTAATAGAGCTGATAGAATTCCTTCTGCCGCTCGGTGAGGAGCTCCCCGTAAAAATCGAAGAGCATCGTCATACGAAAGGTCTGGTTTTTCACGGGTGGTTCCTCCTTGTAAGATTCCTTGTAAAGCCATATCACTTTACAACAGGAATTAGTTTATCCTATCGTAGCAGAAAAGTCAAGGAAAATTTGGCGGAAAAATGTCGAATGAAAAATTATCGCGTAATTTTCGCGGCACAGACAACTTTGCGGTTGAACTCTCCGGCGGAAGCGGTTATAATGTCTCTTGCATAAGATGCGCAGACATTTTGTGTGCAGATGCGATCCCTTAGAGATCTATTCATTATATTTTATGGGAGGAAAGCAGCATGAGATACGAAATCAAAGGAGAGCCTTTGCCTGTGGTGGTTTGCGAGCTGGCAGACGGGGAGTGCATGATTACAGAGTCCGGTGCGATGAGTTGGATGAGCCCCAACATGCAGATGGAAACCGTCGGAGGCGGTGCGGGCAAGATGCTTGGGCGTATGTTTTCCGGCGAGTCGCTGTTCCTGAACCGGTACACGGCGAATGGCAACGGCATGATCGCGTTTGCGTCCAGCTTTCCCGGTTCGCTGCGCGCCGTCCGGATCGATCCGGGTCATGAGGTTGTTGTCCAGAAGAGCGCGTTCCTTGCCTCCGAGCAGGGCGTTTCGCTGTCCGTGTTCTTCCAGAAGAAGGGCATGACGGGCCTGTTCGGCGGCGAAGGCTTTATCATGCAGCGGCTCAGTGGCGATGGCATGGCGTTCATTGAGATTGACGGCAGCGCGGTCGAATATGACCTGGCCCCGGGGCAGCAGATCATTGTTGATACGGGCTATGTTGCGATGATGGACGCAACCTGCACCATGGATGTGCAGACGGTCAAGGGTGTCAAAAACATGCTCTTCGGCGGCGAGGGGCTGTTCAATACCGTCGTGACCGGACCGGGTCACGTTGTGCTCCAGACCATGCCGCTGAACAGTTTTGCCGCCGCCGTTGCACGCATGATGCCGTCCGGCAGCAAGAACTGACAGCGCTGCCGGCCGCACAAACCGGAACACAAAAAAGAACCCCTTGCCTCGTGCAAGGGGTTCTTTTTATGAAACGGAACAATGCCGCCGGGATGCGGCGATTCAGGACTTGAGCTGGAACTTGTCCACCAGCTCGCTGAGCAGCTGCGCCTGCGCGGAAAGCTCTTCGCTCGACGCCGCAGTCTGCTCGGATGTGGCGCTGTTGGTCTGCACGACTTCGGCGATCTGGCTGATGCCCTCGCTGACCTGCGAGATGGAGACGGCCTGACGCTCCGACGCTTCGGAGATCTCGTTCACCGAGCCGGTGACCGATCTGATCTGCTCCACCGTGGCGAGCAGGCTCTCCGCCGTCTCGTCGGCGATGCCGCTGCCCTGCTTCACCGCCTCGACCGACGCCTTGATGAGGTCGGACGTGCTCTTCGCCGCTTCCTGCGACTTGGTGGCGAGGTTGCGCACCTCGTCCGCGACG
>CACZPK010000091.1 GCA_902783035.1 Oscillospiraceae bacterium | reverse complement strand
GATGTGTGCCGAATAGCAGCGTTTTTAGATCGCCATTTCGCTCGCCGCACTGCGGCAACCGCGAAATGCGGCTTTGCACACTGATGTTTTATGCACTGTTTACTGGTGCATTGTGGCGGGAAGTCCGTTGCTTTTGTGCACGCATGACAGAGAAAAGAGGGTGAAAAAGATGTTTCGCAGCCTGCACATGAAACTCGTCATGATCCTCGTGCTGCTCATCACCTCGCTGATGACTGTCATGGGTGCTTTTTTGATGACAAGCGTTACCAACTTCTACATCGACCGTTTCTATGAGCAGATGCGCAACACCTTCGCTGACGTCTCCTTTGTCAATGCGCTGCAGACCGAGGCGGCGCAGGAGGACGGCGCGCAGCGCTTGCAGGCCCTGATGGAGCTGTACGCCGGTACGCTGGGCATTGATTCGCGCAGCCGCAACTACTATATCCTTGACGCGGGCAGCGGCACGTTTCTGACCGGCAGCGACGAGGCGGGCGGCGCTGCACTGGAACAGACCGCCAATATCCTCGCCGCGCGCAACGGTTCCGTCGGCTACGAGAGCGACATTGCCGCGAACTATATGGATGTCGCCGTGCCGATTACCGGCGGGGACAACCACTTCATTGTTTACATCCGGGATAACCGCGAGGCGGTTTCCGAACTCAACGGCGAGCTGCTGCTCATCATCATGCAGGCGATGCTGGTCGGCCTGCTGGTTTCGGTGCTTTTGAGCTTCCTGCTGGCCAAGACCATGATCGACCCCATTGAGAAGCTGACCGAGGGCGCGGAGCGCATCGCGGGCGGTGACTTTGACGATGTGCTGGAGGTGGACTCCACCGACGAGATCGGCATTCTGACGACAACGTTCAACGACATGGCGAGCGTGTTGCACGATACGCTCGATGCGGTGGAGAACGAACGCAGCAAGCTCGACGCCCTGTTTTTGCATATGACCGACGGCGTCGTTGCCTACGACGGCAGCGGCGCGCTGATCCACTGCAATCCCGCCGCGGTTGCGCTGCTCGACCGCGCGCCGGAGGATTGCGTCTATGCCGAGCTGTTTGAACCCATCTGCCCCTTCGCGCATGTTGTGAGCATGCGCCGCGGCGATTATGCCGAGGCGGAGCTTGCCGTGGGCGAACGTTCGGTGGAGCTTTATTTTGCCGCCTTCGCGGATGAGGAGAGCGGCGGTGTGCTGATCGTGATCCACGATGTTACGGAGCAGCGCAAGACCGAAACCCGGCGGCGCGAGTTCGTGGCCAATGTTTCCCATGAGCTGCGCACGCCGCTGACCAATGTGCGCTCCTATGCCGAGACCATCCGCGACGCGAACGGCGACATTCCCCGCGAAACGGAAAACAGTTTTCTCGATATTGTAATCAGCGAGACGGACCGCATGACCCATATCGTGCAGGATCTGCTGACGCTGTCCCGCCTCGATTCCGGACGCACGGAAATGGTCATGGCGCGATTCCCGTTTGGTGACGCCATCGACGCCGTGATTCGCTCCATCGCATTGGAGGCGCAGCGTCACGGACATGAGCTGACGCACGACTATCCCGAGCACCTGCCCCGTATCATGGGCGACCGCGGACGCATTGAGCAGGTCATGCTCAACGTGCTGAGCAACGCCGTCAAGTATACGCCGGACGGCGGGCACATTCACGTCACCGCAGGCGATGCGGGCGACACCGTTTGGATGGAGGTTGCCGACGACGGCATCGGGATCCCGGAGAAGGATCGGGCGCGTATCTTTGAGCGCTTTTACCGCGTCGACAAGGCGCGCTCCCGTGAATCGGGCGGCACGGGCCTGGGACTTTCCATTGCCACTGAGCTTGTCCAGCGCCACGGCGGTACGCTGCGGCTCGTGGACCGTCCCGGCCCCGGCACGACCGTTCGCCTGGAATTGCCTGTCATGCAGGCGGAAGGGCAGGGGGGATTTGTGTGAGCGAGAAAGGCATCGACCGCGCGCAAAACATCACCATTGTTACGCTGCTGCTGACGGCGGTGCTGCTGTTCACCAGCCTGCCGCTGTTCGGCGACCTGTCCGACCGGAGCTTGCTGGAGTTGGCGCGGGAGCACTTCCGGCGGGAGGAAACAAGCGTTGGCAGCGGTACTTCCGATGTGGCGCATCTGGCGCTCCCGGTGCGCATGGTCTATACGAATGACTATGCCCGCCTCGGCGCGGGCATGCTGACGACGCTGAGCGATGAGTTTGAACGTGCCGGCACCTACTTGGGCGAAGCGCTCGGTTCCGCCAATAACCCTGTGCCGATCAGCGAATTGGTGTTCCTTTCCGCGCTGCGGGGCGAGGGGCTTTATTTTGACTTTACGAGTACCTTGCCGTCCGAAGTTTTGTTCAACCTGCTCGGCGTTACCGCGGCGAAAAGCGAGACGGAGACCGTGCGCCGCGTTTTGCTCGCGCCTGCGGGTGAGAACGACGCGGTGCTCTACGTGCAGGACGGCGCGGGCGCGCACATCCGCTTTTCTACTGCGGTCAGCAGCGCCGATCTCATGGACTTTCTTGCCTCACAAAGCGGCGTCAGTGCGAGCTTTGCCTATTTGCTCGGCGCTTCTTACGCACAGCTTTCTCCCTATACGATCGTTTTGAACGACACCGAATCCCACAACGCGCTGAGTGCGTCGAATGTGTTGAGTGCGGGTGAGGAAACATTTTTGCGCCGTGCGGGCTTCAATGCCCACGCGGAGAATCGCTTTACGGAATCGTCCGGCACGGTTATCGTGCGCGAGGCGACCAGCATGCTTTACCTCCGCCCCGACGGGACGGTGGATTATCAGGGCTCCGAGGCGGCGCGGGGAACGATCTACTATGTTCCGGCCGCCGAGCCGGGCGCACCCACGCCGGCTGAGGCGGCTGCCGCCGCGCAGACCCTTGTCGCCACGTTGATGCAGGACTTTCTCGGCAGCGCATCGCTTTACCTCAGCAGCGTGGAGCGCGGAGAGGAATCCTATGAGATTTGCTTTGACCTGATGGTGGACGGCATACCCGTGCGTTTTGCGGACGGGTCGCATGCCGCGTCTGTGATCATTACGGATCAGCATGTTGCCGCCTTCTCACTCAAGGCGCGGCGCTATGCCCAGACGGATACCGCGGCGCAGCTTCTGCCGTTTTCCCTCTCCTCCGCCGTTGCCGCCACGTGGAACCGGGCGGAGTTGATCGTGGCCTATGTCGATGCGGGCGGAGATCGGGTAGATCCGGCATGGATTGCCGAATAACGCGCAAAACGGAGAGACAGACATGAAGACCTCTCGTTTGAAAAGCATCATTATTGTGATCCTTGCGCTGGTCAACGTGTGCCTGCTGGTCATGCTTGTCGGGCGCAAGACGCAGGAACGCGCCGTGCACGAACGCACGGTGGCGGAACTGGTGCAGCTTTTTGCCGACAACGGCGTAAATCTGCCGCCCGCGCTTGTGCCGACGGAACCGCTGCGCCTTTCGGCGGTCGATACCGTCCGCAACCGCGAAGCTGAGGCGGCTTTTGCCGCGGAATTTCTGGGCGCATGTACGGTGGAGGATATCGGCGGCGGCATTTATCGCTATGTCGGCGACGCCGGACAATGTCTGCTGCGTGCCAGCGGCACGGTCGAGGCAGAAACGGATCGCGCCGTGTCCGATCCGGCGGCGTTTTCCGAGGCGCTGTTTGCCGCCCACGGTTATACCGTGCTCTCCCTTGACCTGACGCCGGAGGGCAGCGGCACGGTTGACGCGGTGCGGGTACTTGAGGAAGAACCGGTGACGGTTTTCAACGCCGGGCTGACGCTGACCTTTGCCGAAAATCGCCTGACCGGCGTTGTCGGCTCTTTTGTGCCTTCGGTCGAAGCGGGCGGGCGCGGCGGCAATATCGACGGCGTCACCGCGCTGGTCCGTTTCCTGGACTATGCCATTGGCAGCGGCGAGGTCTGCACCGCCATAGGCGACGTAAATGGCGGCTATCTGCTGCAAAGCACCGCATCCGCTGCGCAGCGCCTGATCCCGGCCTGGTGCATTGCAACCGATGTGAGCAGATATTATGTAAACTCCGTAACCGGAGAAGTAAGCCGCGCAGCCTGAGCGCACATCATATTTTTACGCTGTTTTGCGATTTGGGATTGCATTTTTGAACCAAATATGGTATACATATCAAGGTATGTTAAATTACAGTGGCATAGAAGCGCTGTGTTATGTGAATACTATGACAGTTTCCGGCCGGCAAAACGCCGTCGGTTTCCTTTTTGATAGTGTGTTGGAGGGTCTATGCAGAAGTATATCGTAAGCGGTGGGCGCCCGCTGCACGGCGAGGTGCGCATCAGCGGCGCAAAGAACGCCGCGGTTGCCATCATTCCCGCCGCTTTGCTGGTAAATGGCGTCTGCCGCATCGAAAATGTTCCGCAAATTTCGGATGTGACGGTGCTTTTGAAAATTTTGAAGCAGCTGGGAGCGAATGTGCGCTTCCTCAATCCCACGGATGTGGAGATCGACTGCACGCACATCAGCACCACGCATGTTCCCCAGGAACTGGCGCACAAGCTGCGCGCTTCGTATTATCTGATCGGCGCCCTGCTCGGGCGTTTCGGCAGCGCTGAGGTTTCGATGCCGGGCGGCTGCAACTTCGGCGGCGTGCGTCCCATCGACCAGCATGTCAAGGGCTTTGCCGCCATGGGCGCGGATGTGCGCGAAGGCGACTATATTGTTGCCAACGCGGCCGGCGGGCGCATGAAGGGCGCAAACGTCTATCTGGACGTCGTTTCGGTCGGCGCGACCATGAACATCATGATGGCGGCGGCGCTTGCCGACGGCAACACTGTGATCGAAAACGCGGCGAAGGAGCCGCATATCGTCGATTTGGCGAACTTCCTGAACTCGATGGGCGCGAACATCAAGGGCGCCGGCACGGATACCATCCGCATTTTCGGCGTGGATGCGCTCCACGGCGGCACCTATGCCATCATTCCGGACCAGATCGAGGCGGGCACCTATATGGCGGCGGCCGCCGCGACGGGCGGCGATGTACTTGTGACAGGCATTATCCCTAAGCACATGGACTGCATTACGGCGAAGCTGCAGGAGATGGGCGTGGAGGTCGAAGAGAAGGACGATACGCTGCGCATCCATCGCAGCGGTCCGCTGACCCGTACGAACGTCAAGACCCTTCCGTATCCCGGCTTCCCGACCGATATGCAGCCGCAGATCACGACCGTGCTTGCCCTGGCGCAGGGTACGAGCATCGTGACCGAGGGCGTGTGGGACAACCGTTACCGCTATGTCGGCGAGCTGACGCGCATGGGGGCGCAGATCCATGTCGAGGGGCGCACCGCCATCGTCGAGGGTGTGACGCATCTTACCCCGGCTACCGTGCAGGCGTTTGACCTGCGCGCGGGCGCCGCGATGGTGGTTGCCGCGCTGGCGGCGACGGGTACGAGCGAGATATTGAACGTGCAGTATATCGAGCGCGGCTATGAGGACATCGTCGGCAAGCTGCGCGCGCTGGGCGCGGATATTCGCAGCGTGGAGTACAACGACGAGGAAGCCTTTCTGGAGCGCCAGATCGGCTGAGAGTGACAACAATATTTTTTCGTGATTGCATAAAAGAAAGAGGCTCGTTTGAGCCTCTTTCTTTTATGCGATTTTGTTCGATTAGAAAATACCCTGGCACATCATGGCCTCGGCGACCTTCTCGAAACCGGCGATGTTCGCACCGGCAACCAGGTCGTAACCCAGACCGTACTTCTCAGCCGCCGCAACGGAGGCGTTGTAGATGTTGACCATGGTCTTGTGCATCTTCTCGTCGACCTCGGCAGCATCCCAGTACAGACGCTCGGCGTTCTGCGCCATCTCCAGCTCGGAAACGGTCACGCCGCAGGCGTTGACGGCCTTGGACGGAGCAACGAGGAGCTGCTTCTGGCCCTTGAGGAACTCCAGCGCATCGTTGGTCGTGGGCATATTGGCGACCTCGATGTAGTACTTCACGCCGGACTCGGCGATCTTCTTCGCGGACTCCATCTTGACGTCGTTCTGCATGGCAGCCGGCATATAGATGTCGACGTCCTTGACGCCCCAGCACTTCTCGCCCGGGACAAACTCGCAACCGAACTTGTCGGCATAGGGCTTGCAGTGCATCGGATCCTTGGCGCGCATCTCGAGGATGAAGTTGAGCTTCTCTTCGCCGCAAACGCCATCGGGATCATGGATGTAGCCGTCCGGGCCGGCGAAGTAAGTGACCTTCGCGCCGAGCTCGTCAGCCTTCTTCATGATGCCCCAACCCACGTTGCCGTAACCGGACATAGCAATTCTCTTGCCCTTGATGTCCTGGCCGTCGTGCTTGAGGACCTCGCACAGATAATAGACAGCGCCGAAACCGGTCGCCTCGGGACGGAGAATGGAACCGCCGGTCTTGACGTCCTTGCCGGACAGAGCGCCGAACTCCGCGTTGCCCGCGATGCGGCGATACTGGCCGTACAGGTAGCCGATCTCACGGCCGCCGCAGCCCAGGTCGCCCGCCGGGCAGTCGAT
>CACZPK010000090.1 GCA_902783035.1 Oscillospiraceae bacterium | reverse complement strand
CTCGTAGTAGTAGATCGGTGTGACAAACACCAGCGTATCCGCTGTGCGCACCAGTTCGGTGAGCGCCGCCATATCATCCTTGATCACACACCGTTTCGTCTTCTGGCAGGCGAGACAACCCTTGCAGAAGCGGATATCCTTGTCCTTGAGGCTGACAAACTCCACCTCATGCCCCGCGTCCCTCGCGCCGCGCTCCGCTTCGCGTGCCAGAAGCTCCGAGTTGCTGTTTGCACGCAGGCTCGACGATACGATCAATACTTTCTTGCTCATACTGCGATCCTCCAATCACTTCAAGTTTTCCACGAAGAAGCTCTCCAGCTTGTCGAACGGGATCGCGTCCTTTCCTCCGCCGTCGTAGAGATCGGTATGCACCGCGTCGGGAATGATCATCAGCTCCTTGTTGTCCGCGTACTTGCTGCCGTTCACCATGTTCGCATAAGCGTCGCGGCTGAAGTAGCAGGAGTGCGCCTTTTCCCCGTGGACAAGCAGCACGGCGGAGCGGATCTCGTTGCTGTATTGCAGGATCGGCTGGTTGATGAAGGACATACAGCCCGTGACGTTCCAGCCGCCGTTGGAGTTGAGCGAGCGCTTGTGATAGCCGCGCGGCGTCTTGTAATAGTCGTAATAGTCCTTGACAAAGAACGGCGCGTCCTCCGGCAGCGGATCGACCACGCCTCCGCCGAGCTTGTATTCCCCACTCTGATAGTCGGCGATGCGCTGGGCGTTGAGGTTCTTCTTCATCTCATAGCGCTGCTCCTCGCTGTCCGCCGAATCAAAGTAGCCCTTGGCGTTCACGCGCGTCATATCGTACATCGTCATCGCGGCGGTCGCCTTGACGCGGGTATCGAGCGCGGCGGCGTTGATGGCGAGTCCGCCCCAGCCGCAAATGCCGATGATGCCGATGCGCTCGGGGTCAACGTCGTCGCGGAGGGAGAGATAGTCCACCGCCGCCTGAAAATCCTCAGTGTTGATGTCGGGCGACGCCATATAGCGGGGCTGTCCACCGCTCTCGCCGGTGAAGGACGGGTCGAACGCAAGCGTCAGGAAGCCGCGCTTCGCCATCTCCTGCGCGTAGAGGCCGGAGCACTGCTCCTTGACCGCGCCGAACGGGCCGCTGACCGCGATGGCGGGCAGCTTGCCGGAGGCGTTCTTCGGCACATAGAGGTCGGCGGCAAGCGTAATGCCGTAGCGGTTGTGGAAGGTGACTTTGCTGTGATCTACCTCGTCGCTTTTGGGAAAGGTCTTGTCCCATTCCTGAGTAAGCACCAGCTTTTCGTTTTCCATGTTCATATCCTCCCGAAAGATTCTTTTCGATTGAGTTGAAAGATAAGGTAATCCAGACAATCCAGTGCCTTTTGATAGCGGTGGATCTCATCCAGCAGATGCGCCCTTTGCCCGGACAGCTTTTGTAACATGGTCCGATCCTGTCCCAGCTCCGCGAGCGTCATACATTCGTCCATCAGCGCCTTGGGACATTCGGCGTCTCGCAAATTTTCGTATAGCATTTGTCTTGCGTCGCGTATGTCTGCCATGCCCGGATGCTCCTTGCCTTTGATGGTATGATCATACCATGCGCTCCGCGCTATGTCCAATATTTATATTGAATATCTTGATATTCTCTGATAGAATATCAAGCAAAGGCTGGTGATCGTATGGAGATTCGCGTTTTGCGCTACTTTCTGGAAACGGCGCGAGAGGGAAATATGTCCCGCGCAGCGGAGCGGCTGCATATCTCGCAGCCAACTATGTCCAAGCAGATCAAGGAGCTGGAAACGGAGCTGGGTGCAAAGCTGTTCATCCGCGCCAACTTCTCCGTTCGTCTGACGGACGCGGGGATGCTGCTGCGCAAGCGTGCGGAGGATATCCTTGACCTCGTGGACAAGACGACGGCGGAATTTCACGCGCTCGATGACGTAGGCAGCGGTGAGATATTTGTCGGTGCGGCTGAGTCAGAGTCGGTCAAATACTTCGCCCGTGCAGTCAAGACGATTCAGGAGCAGTATCCCGGCGTCCGCTGCAACATTTTCAGCGGCAATATGGAGGACGTGACCGAGCGGCTTGATAAGGGGCTTCTGGACTTTGCCATTATCATGAGCTACGTCGATCTCTCGAAGTACAATTATCTCGCCGTTCCCGCCAGCGATACCTGGGGCGTCATTATGCGCAAGGACAGCCCGCTTGCAAAAAAAGAGGCCGTCACGTTGGACGACCTCTATGGATTGCCGCTGATCTGCTCGCGGCAGTGGATGGATCAGGATTTTCCGCAGTGGTTTGAGGGAAATACGGAGAAGCTGCAAATTGTTGCCACGTTCAATCTGGTCTACAATGCCGCCGTCATGGTGCGCGAGGGCATTGGATACGCCATCTCCTATGACAAGCTGGCTGATACGGGGGAGGCAAGCGACCTGTGCTACCGTCCGCTTGCGGGTGTGCCGGAGTCGGAAATGTATGTGGTCTGGCGGCGCTATCAGACATTTACACCGGTGGCGGAGCTTCTGCTGGACGAGTTGCGGCGAAGGTTTGCATGACCTTAACAAAAACGGAAACCTAAGCTGGAGAAGTAGCGCGGAGGCAAAACGGAACAGGGCGGCAGCGCCGCCCCGACCGCGCCGGGGGTTCAGATCTGCATCAGCAGGTATCTCGTGTACATATAGACGTGATTGTGGTAGTAATCGTAGGCGTCGACGTAGTATCGCACGTTTGGGATGGCGTGGACGGCGTCCGTGATCTCGCTCTCGCGCCACGGCCAGAACGCGCCCATGTAGGGTTCGTATTCCAAGGGAATCTCAGTGTATATCTTGCACAGCGGCTTTCCGTCCCGCCAAGCGTCAGGTTCCTCGCCGATGGCGTTGTAGATCGTGTAGACCATACGCCTGACTTCGTAGACATTCCGCACGAAGAGGTCGTCGCCGTGCTGGTCATTGTAGTGCTTGACGATGGGTTCGGGCAGCTCCAGCGTCGGGAACGCGCTCCAATCGCACGTTGGCGTCGGAAGCGGCGGCAGCGGTCCCTCCGCGAAGACGTTGGTGTCCCAGCGCACGACGTCCTTGATCTCGTACTCCGTGCCGTCGCCGCACGGAATGAGGTCGCCGACTTGTGGAGCCGTCGACCGGCAGCGATACCACCCGCGACGCCTGCGCCGGGGTGCCCTCCGAGTATGGCTCGTTCGTCTTGATGCAGACCGTGTTGGAGGCGGCGTCGTAGCTGACGTTGAAGCCCACCGCTTTGCCAATGTCGCGGAGCTTGCAGTAGTTGTTGCCGTTGATGCTGTACGCCTCGATCTGCACAGGCTTGCCGTCCACCGTGATCCTCTGGCTGGACTGCTGAGCCATCAGTGCCGCGCCCGCTGCCGGGGCTGCGATGGCTGCGCCGAGGATGATGCCGCCGGCGACGAGCGCAACCGCGTTTCTTCTGCTGTTCTTCATGGGATTGCCCTCCTTTCTCATATTGCCAAGCCCTTTTGCAGCGTTTTGGACGCTGCTTTCTTGCTTTTGTCAAACGAGTGCGTATAGATGTCCAGCGTGGTCGAGACCTGCGAGTGCCCGAGAAGTCCCGCGACGGTTGCCACGTCCGTGCCGTTGGCGATGAGCAAACTGGCAGTCGTGTGCCTGAGCGAATGGACGTTCAGATTCTCCGGCAGGCCGTTCTTTTTGAGGATCTGCTTGAAGCGGAAGGTGAACGTGGTGGGCGTCATCGGCAGCTCGGCTTCGCGGCGGCGGAAGATGAAGTCGTCGTCCGTGAGCTTACGCTTGTCGTAGGTCTCGGTTTCGTAGACGCAGTTTTTGTAATGCTCGCGGAGCAGAGACTCCATCTCCTTCGTGAAGTAGACGTATCGGTCGCCCGCCTTGGTTTTCGGGGATTTGACGACGATGTCCTCGTGCGAGACCTTGACCACGTTGCGGCAGATGTGGATGCTGCGCTCGGCGTAATTGATGTCGCCCCATTTGAGACCGCAGCACTCGCCACGCCGCATCCCCGTGGCGATGATGAGCTTGAAGTAGGTTTCATATTTCAAGCTCTCGTTTTCGAGCGCAGCGATGATCTTTTGCGTGGTTGCCTCGCCCGCGACGCGGATCTCCTTGCGCGTGCCGCTGTAGCGATACGTCCGCCACGCGGGGTTGTGGTCGAGAAAGCCGCCCTCCATCGCGTCGGAGAGGATGCCGCACAAACAGGCGTGGACACCTTCTACCGTCGCTTCG
>CACZPK010000089.1 GCA_902783035.1 Oscillospiraceae bacterium | reverse complement strand
TTGCGCTCCTTTTCTGTTTTTCTTTATCATACCATGTTCACGTTCTTTTGCATAGCTGTGGTCTGGATCGCTGGGACCATTATATTGCTTCGCAATCAGACCACATGATAGCGGATTTGCAAGACCGCAGATTTTTCTGTATTTTTGACTTTCAGACATTTTTAAGATAATACAATAACTAAGCACTAAAATTTTCCGATTTCATCTGTAATATTTTCAGTCAAATCCATAGTACATGGGTGAGGCAGGAAGGAGGAAGCATTTTGACAGACAGCAACATTATTGAACTTTTCTTTGAGCGCTCGGAACAGGCAATCGTGGAGCTGTCCACAAAGTATGGAGCCGTATGCAAAAAGGTTGCAGGAAATATTTTAGGCAATGACCTCGACGCGGAGGAATGTGTCAACGACGCATATTTGGGGGTTTGGAATACGATACCGCCTCAAAAGCCAGACCCGCTTCTAACATATTTCAGCCGCATTGTCCGAAATCTATCAATCGCTCGTTATCACGCAAATTCTGCAATCAAGCGAAATAGCTATTATGACGCAGCCCTTGATGAACTGGAGGATTGTCTTGCATCGACAGAGGACATAGAGGCGGAATTGTCTGCGAAAGAGCTGACAGTTTTGCTTGACACCTTTTTGGATGCGCTGGATCAGACGGATCGCATTATGTTTGTCCGACGATACTGGTATGCTGATTCAATCTGCGATATCTCACAAATGTTTCAAATGAGTAGAAACAGCGTCTCGGTGCGCCTTTTGCGCACGCGAGAAAAGCTAAGGAATTATCTTAAGAAAGAGGGATATGAATTATGAAACGAGAAGACATTTCATACGCGGTCAGTAATATTGGTGACCGCCATATTCAAGAAGCTGCAGTTCAAAGTAAGCATTCTAACCGTTCAACTAACATCAAAGCAAGAAGGCTGCGCCCGATTTTCAAAAGTGCTATCGCCGCAATTCTCGCCGTTTGCTTGATCGTTGGCGGTGTTGTGATGCTCTCTCCCCATGGCAATGTTGTATATGCCTATGCCTATGGCACGGAGGAAGAAATTACGACGGCCGGCGCATCTATGACTACCGGAACAATCAGCGATAACGGTGATATAGTGGGGCATCCTTTAATGTTTTTCCTTTCCGGCGAAGATATTGCTACCGTGCGCTTTTCTTGCAAAAATCAGTTGATTAACTTTAAGGACCTGACAGAAAAGCGTAATGAGTTTGGAAACGGGCGGAATTTTACAGTCCCCTATGGGGAAAGCAAGAGCGAGTACGCTTTCCTTGTAATTGATTGGATTCCTATCGCCATCATTCATGAACTTGCGGAAAACGCTGAAAGCACAATCGCTACGCTGCCTGAAAATCTTAAGGAAGACATGATTGTAGCGGAAGTCACCTTTGCGAATGGTAAGACCACCACGAAAGCAATTCACATTTTTCTTCACGATGACGGGAGCATCTTTGCCACCTTTGACAACTATCACATCAGCAAAGAGGATACCTTTGTTAATAGGCAGGATAGTGAACCGATTCCGAGAGATATCCTGTATAAAAAAGCAGAAATCACGGTTTCGTTCTACGATGCAGAAAACAATGAAGTATATGCGCCAGCATTGTGGTATAACTTTGCTAATGTCGCCACCATTAAGGTGAAATGGGTTGGTGCAACTCCGGAAACTGTTCGCATGTACTATACGCCCGCAGGAACAGATACTATCGACGAGACAACGCTGATCGGGCTGAAATCACCGCGTAATGAAAGTGTTGCAGACGGAGAGATCTCTTTTGCTGTCGCAGAATTGGATATTCCCGATATAAGTTCTCTTATGGGGCATTTGCAGATTGACCTGGATTACGGTGCGACAAAGGTGACGAGCGAAATCTACAATGTGATTTATGATGTCTACAGCGGAACTGACGTTTATTAGATGCCCCGCTTGCGGGAGTAAAACAAGGGAGAAGATTAGAGCTGACACCGAATTGAAGAATTTTCCGCTCTTTTGCCCCAAATGCAGGCACCGTTGTCTGATTGATGTAAAGAATAAGGAAATAACTCAATGCGTTTATAAAAAAACGTAGAGGTAGATCGCGCCAGCCGCTTAGCCGCAGAGCCGATGTTCCCGTGAGAAATCACGGGAACATTGGCTCTGCTTTTTGAATACTCGCGCCACCCTGCCGCACGACGGCAGAAAGAAAAAAACCGTCGTGTGACAGGGCTGTTGTCGTTGCTGATTTGCTGCCACGGCGGTTTGGGAGACTGCCGTGGTGCTTTTGTATCTTTTATCGCCGCCCCCTGATGCGTCAAAAAAATCTATGCTGCCGCACAGGAGACTTGCACCCGCGAAGTAGCACTCTCACTTCTCACTTTCGGAACTGCATATCTTGAGCATCATGTCCGTATAGGTGTTTGCGCCTATGCGGACTTTTTGCTGCCCTTTTGCGAACTTGGACATAGACTAAACCATCTTACCTGCTGCCGAGGCCCTCCGCCTCCGTTCAGATTGCTCACAAAAATCTGAACGGAGGAACGGAAATGTTCAATCCCAAAACGCTCTATGCGTTGAACAAAAAAGACCCGGACGCCATTGTTTACACGGACGCGGACGGCAAAACTCAACGTCTGACCCGCGCGGACTTTGACAGCCCGGAGGAATTCGACCGCTGGAAAAGCTGGTCCGATCAGGACCTCCACGCTGAGGACAATCAGGATCAGGTTTATCTCCATCATACGTGCTCCATGAACGAGGTGGCGGACACGCTCACGCCTGACCCGGCGACCCTGATGGTACAGCGCATCGACAAGAAGGAACGCAGGCGTATATCTGCAGATATGCTGACTCGCGTCAAGGGCTTACTTACCGAAAAGCAGTATCGCCGCCTCTGGATGTATCACATCAGGGGCTTGACGGAACAGAAAATTGCGGACGTAGAGGGCGTAGGCCAACGTCGCATTTCCAAGTCAATCACTTCGGCAGAGGCGAAGATTAGGAAATTTTTGCCGGAGGGCAAAAGGAGGGGCTAAAACCCGTCGCTGAAATACGCTTAGTGAAGGACGATAACACAGGACTTCACCTGTTCCTTGACAACTGAATAAAAGGTATTGCAGGTATAGAACTCGCATCAGGAGCGGAATAGGGCGCGCCGCCGGGACGGTAGCTTGACGGGAGAGGGTGATAATGGACAAGCTATCCGAGCGATCAACGTATGCTCTTAATAATCGGAGCGGCATCCGATACGCCTTGATGGGTGCGAGGAATAATGATACTTGCTCACGCCCGTCCACAGACTTGAGACGGAACTCTGCGGCGCACGTTACGCACGACGCCGTGGAGCTATGCGGCTTCGCCAGAAGTGGCCTGCAATATCGGTTTTATATAAAGAAACTGACTAACCGCGCCGGATTGTAACGCCATAGCATAGTGATACCGCAACCATCCGGCGCGGTCCATCTTATTCTGCGGCATGGTGTCAACTCCATCCGCATAGAATCCCTTATCAGGACAAGGCGCATAATGGAGGTGTGCAAGGATGGAAACACAGGCCGCGCAGACCACATCCTATAAGGAAATAAAGATCGGAAACACAATCTATCGCGTTACCAGCGTATTCTCCGGTGAAAAAGACTTGGGAAAGACGCTGGAGCAGCTTGTCATCCGCCGAGCGATGGCGGATGCGGAATCAAAGGAAACAAGCTGATAAACCTTTACCTCGCGGCGCGCCGCATCCTTGCGCGGCAGACGCTCCTGTTGTAGAATTGCCGTACCGGAAGTATCTTCCGGTGGGAGCTAACTGCCGCACAAGGTATGAATCTGACGGTCGGGAGGTTAAACAAATGGCCGAAAAAACATACAATGTCGGCATCTACTGTCGTCTGAGCAATGACGACGAGCGTGACGGCGAATCCGTCAGTATCGAAAACCAGCGTATGCTGCTGGAACGATATGTTCGGGAGCGAGGCTGGAATCTAGTGGATACCTATATCGACGACGGATTTTCCGGTGCCAACTTTGACCGCCCCGGCGTCAAGCGTCTGATCGCTGACGCCAAGGCGAAGCGAATCAACGTAATTATCGTTAAG
The DNA here is from genome assembly GCA_902783035.1 of Oscillospiraceae bacterium. Lineage (GTDB taxonomy): Bacteria > Bacillota > Clostridia > Oscillospirales > Oscillospiraceae > Hominicoprocola. The sequence continues at coordinate 32,722 of CACZPK010000089.1, read as the reverse complement.
GACCTTTCCCGTTTCGGCAGAAACTATATTGAGTTTGGACAATACACCGATTACCTGTTTCCATCCATCGGCTGTCGTTTTATCGCGCTGAACAATGGAATAGACACCGAAAAGCCCAGCGGAAGCAACGATGTAATGTCTTTTTTGAACCTGTTTAATGAGTTTTACTGCCGGGACACCAGCAGAAAAGTAAAGGCGGTGAAAAAAGCCTGTGCTGAAAGCGGGAAGTACATGGGAACAACCCCGGCCTACGGATATAAGCGGGACCCCGCAAATAAGCACCATCTTATTATCGACGAAGAAACTGCTCCGGTCGTAAGGCGTATTTTTGCATTGCGAGCCTCCGGCATGGGCTTCCATCGGATCGCCGTTGCGCTCAACGAAGATGGTATCCAGCCTCCCGGCGTCCTTTACTATCAGCGTACCGGAAAAAAGGACCCGCGACGTACCAACCATCGCTGGTCCGAAAGCACCTTGCAGGGTATTATACGCAACGAGGTGTATATCGGCAACATGGTGCAGGGAAAGCAAGGTACACTCTCTTACAAATCCCATAAGCTGATTGACAAGCCGAAAGAAGAATGGATTCGGGTTGAGGGTACGCATGAACCGATTATCTCGCGCGAAGTGTGGGATACCGTAGTCGCCATAGACAAGAAGTATATTCGCAAACGCGAAACCTCCGATGGAATCAAGAGCATCTTCACTGGCCTGCTTGTCTGCGCAGATTGCGGTTTCAAAATGGTAAACCGGGTAGATCGCTTTACATACAAGGATGGCAGACCCGGTCGTTACAGTTCCTTTCTCTGTGGTAACTACTCCCGCAGCGGAAAAGCTGCCTGTACGATCCACACAATACGGGAAAATGCTCTCCGCGAAATTGTTTTGCAGGACATTCGTGAGAAAGCCGGTTGCGTCGCGTATGACCGGGAACGTATGATGGAGCGCATCAGCAGCTTGAAAGAAAAGGAAAACCACAGTCGCCGCGCTTCTTATGAGCAGGAGCTAAGGGCAAGCACAGCTCGTATCTCCGAGCTTGAAAAACTGATGCAAAGCCTCTATGAAGATAAGTGTGGCGGGATTGTACCGCAAACGGTATTCCAAACGCTGATGCAAAAGTATGAGGCTGAACACGCGCAAAAGGTTTCAATGATTCCTGAGCTTGAAAAAAAGATCAGAAAACAGCTTGAAAACCGCAACGAGGCGGATCGTTGGGCAGAAATCATCCGTCGCTACACAGAAATCACAGATTTGGATGAAACCATCCTCTTTGAGCTGGTAGATCACATTGAGGTTGGAGAATCCGTGCGAAACGGCCCCTTGCGCTATTGTGACGTTAAGGTGTACTATCGTTACGTCGGCAATGTAGATGCGGCTATAAAAGCGGAGGCGCAACATGAAACCGCTGTATAAGGTCGGAATCTACTGCCGTCTGAGTGTAGACGACGCCAACAATCACGCGAAAGCAAAGAACTATCTCCCCGCCGATGAATCCGTCAGCATAGAAAACCAGCGCGAGCTGCTTTCCAAGATCACTATGCTGAATGGATGGATTGAAACGAAAACCTACATTGACGACGGATATAGCGGAGGCAACTTTCAAAGGCCCGGATTTCTGGAGATGATGGAGGATGCCAGAAAAGGCGTCATCAATCTCATCCTTGTCAAAGACCTCTCCCGCTTGGGACGTGACTTCGTGGAGGTCGGACGCTACACAGACGAGATATTCCCAGCAATGGGCGTTCGATTCGTGTCCGTACTCGATTGCCTTGACAGCGAGGACGACAACACGGATATGCTTCACTTCCGCAGCTTGATGAACGATTACCACCTGCGTGATTTAAGCAGCAAGATCAAATCAGTCATGCTCAGCAAAATGAAAAGCGGTCAGTTCATCTCTTACGCCGCGCCCTACGGCTACCGGAAGAGCGACGAAAACCCGCACAAGCTGGTGATTGACGAGTATGCCGCCGACATTGTGCAAAGAATTTTTGAGATGCGGCGTTCTGGCATATCCTATATTAAGATTGCTGCGGCCCTCAACCAAAATGGTGTTCTCTGCCCCCGCGCATATCTATATCAGCAGACCAGCAAAGCGGCCTGTCCCTTTTCGGACTTCTGGACGCTGAGTACGGTAAAATTTGTTCTGCACAACGAGGTCTACATAGGGAATCTCACCATGAATTGCTGCGGCTCCCGTTCCTATAAGGACAGAACGATCGTCAAAAAGCCTGAATCCGAGTGGATAAGGATACCAAGCACACATGAAGCGATCATTTCCAATGATCTGTGGGAGGATGTGCAGCGTGTCAATGAAGGGGCAAAACGCCGCAGCGCCCCGTGGCGAGGTCCGCAGCCGAAGCTGTTTACCGGAAAGATGTTCTGTGCTGACTGCGGAGGTCCCATGAACTCGATCACGCAGACGAGGCGCGAAGGATACAAAAGTGAAAAGAAATATGTCTATTATTTCTGCGGCAACAACTTCCGCTCCGGTTTTACAACCTGCTCTCCTCACAGAATCTCGGAGCTTGCGATCAGGAAAATCGTAATGGAGGAGATCCGGGAGCAAGCCAGCGCAATCACAATGGACGAAAACGCGGTATTGGACAAGCTCATGCGCTCGCAGACGCAGTACGATACAAAGCGTTTTGAGTGTGTCCATCAGGAAATCAAGCAGCTGCGCCGCCGATTGGACGAATTGGAAAACACAATGTCCACTCTCTATGAGAACAAACTGAGCGGCACAATCAATCAAGATAGCTTTATGGTACTGATTCAAAAAGCCGAACAGGAGCGGCTGACCAAAGCGGAGCGCCTCGATACACTCCTGACAGAGACACGCAAGGTTGAGCAAAAAACTGCTGCTATCCAAGACTGGACGGCGCTCATCCGAAAATATTCGGATTTGCAGGAGCTTGACCGCAAAGCAGTTGACGAGCTGATCGACCACATTGAGATCAAGCCTTGTGCCGTCATCGACGGTAAGAGGCACCAAGAGATCAAGGTATTCTATCGCTTTGTCGGCTCAATAAACTGAATGCAATATGAGAAAACAACCCGTTTTTACGGTTTACGGGGTATTCTGTCGATACCCTTCTTTGCCAACCCATGTTCTTGTAGACGCCGCCCACCATGTCGCTGGCGCAGACAAACTGTCCCGGCTGTAAAATAATCTTGCGGATGCTCCCCTGCCCAAGCCGCGCATACTCGCCGCCCGCCGCCTCCACGCGGTTCATGACGACGCCCGCCACGGCTTTCATCCCGCTCTCGCCCTCGCCGCCCGCCTCGCATTCGATCAGCCGCGCGAGAAGCTCCCGGTCGGAAAAGGCCATCGTCTCACCCCCTTTGTGCTCTCGTGCCATTGTATGTCGGCAGCGTGTCCGAGGTGCGGCGGTTGTGCGCAAAATACAGTCTGGTATTTTTTTCGGCGGTATGGTATACTGTTTATTTGTAAGATTTTACGCAGAAAGGGCTTTATTGCTATGAATCTGCTCCACTCCATATTGCTCGGTGTCATTCAAGGCGTGACGGAGTTCCTGCCGATCTCCAGTTCCGGCCATCTCGCCATCGCGGAGCATCTGCTCGGCATGGACGGCGCATCCGACATTCCCGCATTCTTTGACGTTCTGCTTCATCTGGGCACGCTTGTCGCGGTATTCATCGCCTACTGGGGCGATATTTGCGCGATCGTACAGGAGTTTTTCCGGGGCGTATCCGATCTGGCACACCACACAACACCGGAGCGCGTTCCGCCGGCACGCCGCATGATCCTGCTCATCATCATCGGCACGCTGCCGCTGTTTCTCATTCTGCCCATCAAGGACAAGGTCGAAAAGCTGTCGGAAAACATGGCGTTCATCGGCTGCGCACTGCTGGTAACGGGTGTTCTGCTGTGGCTGTGCGACCATGTACGCAAGGGCCGCAAGAGCGAAACGAGCGCCTCGCTCGTCGATGTGCTTATCGTCGGCCTTGCACAGGCGCTGGCAACCTGCCCCGGCATTTCCCGCTCCGGCACAACCATTTCGACGGGGTGTTTTCTGGGCTTTACACGGCCTTTTGCCGTACGCTATTCGTTCCTCATGTCGATCCCCGCGATCGTGGGCGCCAATCTGCTTTCGCTCAAGGACGCGCTGGAGGCGGGCATTCTCTGGAGTGACGTGCCCATCTACCTCGCAGGCGTGATCGTGGCAGCGGCGGTGGGCTACGGCTGCATCCGCCTGCTGCGCTATATCGCGGACAAGGGACACTTCGGCGTCTTCGCGTACTACTGCTGGGCAGTGGGCGCGCTGGTGCTGGTATTCACCATCGTTGGATAAGGAGAAAGAAAACTCTATGGCAGCTTCACAGAAGAAATCGACCCGCTCCTCCGCCTCGGGCAGCCGTTCCGGTTCGCCGCGCGGTGGCAAACGCAAGGCGGCGCCGAAAAAGAAACCCATCCGCCGCGAAGTAGGCGGCGTGATATGCCTGCTGCTGGCACTGTTTCTGGGCGTTGGCTACTTTCAGCGCGGCGCCTGGCTCATCGACCGGCTGCGTGAGCTTTGCTGCGGTCTGCTCGGATACGGCTGGTACTGTTCGGTGCCCGCGCTGCTGCTTGCGGCATGGATTCTGTTGCTGCACCGCGGGCGCAGCGTAATGTCCCACCTCATCTGCGCGCTGCTGCTGCCCGTCCTCGCAGGCGCGCTGGTCCATGTTACGGGCATGGACGCCGCCCCCGATTCCACGGGACTGCTCAAGGCGTTGTGGCAATCCGGTCTCGCCCTCTCCTCCGGCGGCGCGCTCTCCGGTGCGCTGGCGGTTGGTTTTCACGCGGTATTGGGCAAAGTGGCGACGATGATCGTCTTCGTCCTCTCCCTCGTCGTGTGCCTGATGGCGGCGCTGCGGCTCACCCCTGCATCCATCATCGACGCGATGCGCAATTACGAACCCGTCCCCTACGACGAACCGGAGGAGGAACCGGAACAGCAGAAGGTTCCCGCGCGTCCCGCCAAATTTGCAAAGGCCAAGCCCAGCATCGACATTCCGCTCGACGACACGCCTGCCGTGCAGGCGCCTCCGCCCGAAATACCGAAACCCTCGAAAATCGGTTTCTTCACCAAAAAGGCAGATCATATCCGTACGCCGGATCAGGTGCTGATGCAGGACGACGCATCCCGGGAACCGGCCGCGCAAAGCACCGAGCCGCATATCGTCATTGCCTCCAACCCGCCCGCCGAGCCTTCTTCGGCTCCCGCCGTTTCCGTATCTGCACCGGTCACGCCCGCGCCCGCCGCGCCTGTGTCCGCACCCGCACCGAAGCTCGATCCCATCGAGCCGCCGCGCCCCGCACAGCCTGCCGCGGAAACGGTTACGGAACCCAAGGGCGGTAAGCTCTCAAACAGCGACGTTCAACAGGCAACCGCAGAGGTCACCGCCGAGATCGAGGCAGCAGAGGGCGAAGCGCCGGAGTACCGCTATCCCCCCATTTCCCTTTTGACCGAGGGCAGTGTGGGCAACGCCGAGGCCGCCGGCGCGGAGCTGCGCAACAACTCCCGCCGCCTCGCCGAGACGCTTAAAAGTTTCGGCGTCGACGCCTCCGCCGGAGATGTTGTGCGCGGTCCCAGCGTCACCCGCTATGAATTCACGTTGGAGCAGGGCGTTAAGCTCTCCAAGATCACCAACCTGCAGGACGACATCGCCCTCGCGCTGGGCGCAACGGGCGTACGCATTGCGCCGATCCCGGACAAGATCTCCGTTGTCGGCATCGAAGTGCCGAACAAGCATGTCACCCCGGTGCATATCCGCGATGTGCTCGGCTCCCGCGAGTTCCGCGAGCACAAGTCCAGCGTCGCCTTCTCCGTCGGCAAGGACATCAGCGGCAGCAACATCGTCGGCGACATATCGAAATTCCCGCACGTTCTCATCGCCGGCACCACAGGCTCCGGCAAATCGGTCTGCACCAATTCTCTTATCGTCTCCATGCTCTATAAGTCTACTCCGGAGGAAGTCCGCTTCATCATGGTGGACCCGAAGATGGTGGAGCTTGCGCCGTACAACGGCATCCCGCACCTGCTCATCCCCGTCGTCACCGACCCGAAAAAGGCGGCCGGTGCCCTGCAATGGGCTGTGTATGAGATGATGAAGCGCTATCAGATCTTCTCCAACCACGGCGTTAAGGATCTCGCGTCCTACAACGCGCTGGCAGCCACCGATCCGGAGCTGCGGAAGTATCCCACCGTCGTCGTCGTCATCGACGAGCTGGCGGATCTGATGCTTGTCGCGGCAAAGGAAGTCGAGGAATCCATCTGCCGTGTGGCGCAGATGGGGCGTGCGGCGGGTATGCACCTCGTCATCGCAACGCAAAGTCCCCGTGCCGACGTCATCACCGGCCTCATGAAAGCAAACATTCCCAGCCGCATCGCCTTTGCGGTCGCCTCCAGTCTGGAATCCCGCATTATCTTGGACGATATGGGCGCTGAAAAGCTGGTCGGCAAAGGCGATATGCTCTACGCCCCGCTGGGCGTGGGCAAGCCCAAGCGCGTACAGGGCTGTTTCATCTCTCCGGAGGAGATCGAGCGTGTGGTCGGCTTTGTCAAGGAAAACGGCGAAGCGAGCTACGACAAGGAAGTCATCGACAAGATCGAGCAGAATGTTGCGGAAAAGGAACGCGGCAGCAAGGGCGGCGCCTCCGCCGGTGCGGACGAGTCGCCTGCCGACGACGCCGACGAAATGCTCAATGCCGCCATCGAAGTTGTCATGGAAACGGGACAGGCATCCACCTCCATGTTGCAGCGGCGCTTAAAGCTGGGTTATTCCCGTGCCGCGCGCATCGTCGATCAGATGGAAGAACGCGGCATCGTCGGCCCCTTTGAGGGGTCCAAGCCCCGCCAGCTCCTCATCACTCCCGCACAGTGGGAGGAACTCAAGATGAAGGGACAGAACGCGCCCGAAGCGGCTCCCGCCGAAGGGGAAACGGAGGGTGAAGCGTGAAGATCATGGCAATCGACTATGGCGACGCCCACACCGGCGTTGCCGTCTCCGACCCGACATGGACACTCTGCGGCTTTTCCACCGTCATCACCGCCTACCGACCGGAAGTCGTGATCGAGCAGCTGCAAAAGCTGATCGCGGAACACGGCGTCGCAGAGCTTGTGCTGGGCCATCCGATCAATATGGACGGCTCGCGCGGCCCACGTGCGGAGAAGGCAGAGGGCTTTGCCGCACAGCTGCGTGAAGCAACGGGACTGCCGGTCACACTCTGGGACGAACGGCGGACGACCATCGACGCACACAACATCCTCGCCACCAACGGCAAGCGGGCAAAGGAGCGGAAGAAAACCGTGGACGCGGTCGCCGCTTCATTGATGCTGGAGGGTTACCTCACTTATAAAAAGAGGAACGGTCAATAGACCGTTCCTCTTTTTTCTGTTATGTCTATTGTTTAGTGCTCCAGCAGAGAGAGAAATGCCGTCTCGTTTTCTCGCGCCCGCTCGCGCAGCAAAGCAACCGCGCCATCCACCCGCTCCACATGCACCGCGCGGTTGTCCAGCACCTCGCGCAATGTCTGAAACGCCGCATCCGCATCGAAGCCGGAAAGCGTACCGGCCAGCGGCATCCCCAGCGCGTGGGCGCAGGCGCTGACCTTCGGGTCATACACCACGCCCAGCACCGGAACATGTGCGCAGGCGGCAAAAATCATGCTGTGCAGGCGCGTGCTCACCACTGCGTCCATACACGCGAGCATGTCCTCCATCGCAACCGGGTCGTAGGGCGCGGAAACCGTCCAGGCCTGCTCCATCATCTGGGCGCGTACCGCGGCAATCGCCTGCGTGTCGGCGCTTTGCTGCATGTCTAAAAACACCACCGAAGCGCTTGCGCTGACCGCATCGCAGAAGCGGGCAAATGCCGCGGTGTTGGTCTCCATGCCCGCAGCGAATCGCACGGAGACGCCGATCACGGGACGATCCGCCGGAATCCCCAGCGCCCGCAGGCGTTCCTGTCCGCGCGTACGGTCTCCCTCCGGCATCGTGTAGACCGGATCGGCTGTGACGCAAATGTTCGGGTTCTGTACGCCCATCTCCCGCAGCGCATCCAGCGATTCCGCATCGCGCAGCGTGATTACGTCTGCCATCTCGCAGACGTCCCGCACGCGCCGGCGGTTGACTTCCGCCTCCACCGGTCCGATGCCGTTCGCATAGAACATGACCGGCTTGCCGTAACGCTTTGCCATGCGAATAAGCGCGGTGTAATAGAGGAGCGAGCGCGTGGACGTATGATCCTGCAGCAGGCTGCCGCCGCCGCTGATGAAACAGCTCGCCCGCTTGATCGCACGGCGCACCGCAAACGGTGCAAAACGATCCACCGCCTCCACGCCGCATTTCTCGCGCGTCTCATCCGGGCTGCGCGAAAGCGCCACGAGCCGTGCGCCCGGCACGGTTTCACCCAACCGATCGCGCAAGGCAAGCAAAATTGCGTCGTCACCGAGATTGCGGAACCCGTAGTAGCCGGACAAGACCACCCGCGTGTGTTCTGCCAGCACGGCACGATAAGCATCTTCGCAGTCCCTTGCCATACGCCCCACGGAGTAATAGGTCTGGATCACACTTCGTCCATATTTCCCTAAGTCCATCCGCTCCTCCGCACTGTGCTCCAGCAGGGCGGAAATGATATCGACATAGAGTAGTTCCGCAGTCGACTGCCGGCAGCCGCGGCAGCAGAAATTGTTTTCCTGTGCGGTTTTCAGCTTGCTCTCGTCAAATAGACCGATATATCCTTCATTACCCGCGACGATCACTGGTTTCTCTGCCGCCATCGCTTCCAGTGCCGCACGGCTGACGCCGATGAACAGATCTCCCGCCGCCACGATTTCATTGATATCCGTCCGCGCGCCGGTCATGACGACATAGTTCTCTCCTGCCGCCGCGTTCGCCGCATCCGCCTTCGCCTTGATCTCATCGAACACGTTGCCGCCGCCCGCAATGAGCAGCTGCACGCCGGGGATCGCCTCGCGCAGGCGCGGAGCGATCTCGACCAGCTCACGCGCAACCAGCGCACGGCTTTCATCCATGCGGCTGACGTAAGAGATCACGGGGCGCTCCGCCGATAAGCCGAACTCCCGCAGCACGCGCTCTCCCGAAACAGCGGGGGAGAACTTTTCGGTGTCGATCCCGTTGATGGTCACGGAAATGTGCTCCGCCGGCACGCCGTAGTTCTCAATCAGATACGCTTTGATGTCGTCGCTGACCGCCACCGTGCGCTCGCCCCAGTTGGCAATGCACTTGAGGAATCCGTTTACATAAAACACCCAATGTGCCGAGGTCACAAACGGGAAATCCATCTGCCGCTGCAGCAGGCCGCACAGGAACGCCGGAATGCGCGCGTGCGCGTGTATCACATCCGGTTTTTCCGCGCGGATAACGCGGCGCAAAATGCCCAGCGAGCGCAGCATGAGGAACACATTGCGCTTGTGCAGCGGCGCGCGGTAGCAACGTATGCCCGCCTCGGTCAGCTCCTTTTCATAGACGCCGCCGTTGGAAACCACCGCCACATCCCAGCCCTCGCGGTGCAGCTCCTTGGACAGCTCGACGACATGGGTTTCCGCCCCGCCGATCTCAAGCCCCATGAGCACCATCAGGACTTTCTTCGGTTTCATTTCACATCACCGACGCTTTCCAGCGCATGAAACACACCGGCACGGTCAAAATACTGCGAGCTGATGTTGACCTGTGCGCCGACCTTCAGTTCCGTGCCGCCGTCCAGGTAATACCCGTCCGCCTTTTCGATGAAGCGTCCCCGCAAGCGAATGTACTGGAAATTCACGCCCTCTTTCTCAGAGAACGCAACCGCTCCTTCGGGGCCGGGGCGCGTCTCGCCGTAGGGTTCGGTCCAGACGTCCTCCACCGTACCGATCAGCGCGCCGCTGATCTTCTCATAGATGCGGTCGCCCGGATGGATATATTCCAGCAGCATGTCGCGCATATCATCAAGGCGGACGACATAGACCGCCTCTTTTGCTCCGGCACCCACCGCCGTGTTTTGTGCGATCTGCGCGCCCATCGTGTCGATGGCGCAGACGTAACCCATGCGCGCAAAGCCCTTGCCCTTGACATACATTTCACCACAGACCTTGATCGGCACAGCTCCGATGATGATGTCGCGGGCCGTGGAGTAGCCCTCGCCCTCGATCGTCACATAGATGTCGATGAACTTCGGATCTTCATAACGGACATAGCGGCCCGCGCCGGCGTCATATTCGTTCTCAACATGAGGGATGGAGCGCACCTCGGCAATTTTGCCGATGTACGCGCTGTCCGTGGAGCGGTAGATATCGTCGCCGACGCGCATTTGATTGACCATATCCGACGGCGCGCGCATGATCTCCACCGTGCAGCGCATCGGCACCGTGGTCCGCGCCGTTTCCGCGCTGCCACCCGCCGCACGGTTGCGCAGCGCCAGCACACCCACGCCCACCGCCACGGCAAGCAAGATGATCAAAACGTCAAAAAGGTTGAAACGCACGCGTCTTTTCTGTTTATCTTCCATGCCTTGTTTCCTCCATCGCTTTGCTGTATACCCGTTCCACATTGCGGGCAAAAATCTCTCCGGTAAAACGCTCGTGGAAAATTTCCACCGCGCGTTTTTGCATCCGTGCCAGCGTCTCCGGCTCGTCCATCAGCCGCGCAACCGCAGCCTTCAGGCCCACGCTGTCCCGGTTGGGGAAAATCAGGCCATCTTCCCCGTCGTCGATCAGCCAGGGGTTTCCGCCATAGCTTGAAACCACGGCGGGCACGCCCATGCTCATCCCCTCCAGAATGGAAAGGCTGGACGTCTCCGTACCGTAGGATGCGTTGAGCTGTACGTCCAACACGCTCAAGAACGGTGCAACGTCCGAGCAAAAGCCAAGAAAACGCACCTCGTTTTCCAGTCCCCGGCGCGCGACCTCGTCCTTCAGCTCCGCCTCATAGCCGCCTTCGCCCGCGATGAGCACCTTGAAGCGGCGGCCTTCCGCCTTGAGCAGCTCCGCCGCCTCGACAATGTGCAAGTGGCCCTTGTACGGCTCGATGCGGGCAAGAATGCCCAATACAAAGTCGCCCGTTTCGATGCCCCACTCTGCGCGCTTTGCCGCGCAGACCGCCGCGTCACTGCGCGGCACGGGTGCGACGCCGTTCATCATCACCGTGATCTTTTTCTCCGAAATGCCCGCGTCCGTCAGGTTCTTCGCCGCGGCGGGGCTGACCGCGATAATGTGGTCGGCGTAATGCTCATTCACGATCTTATTGACCCAGCGTCCCGGTGGATAGCGCAGCTTGGCCGGTACCGGAAATGCGCTGTGGCGCGTATAGATCACGACCCGGCCGCGACGCCGTCCCGCAATGCGTCCGGAAAGCGAACCGTGTGTGTGGACAATGTCGGGCTTGACCTCGTCGATCAGCGCCTCCAGCGTCTTTACGTCATCCTTGTGGTAGGAACGCTCGGCCAAGCCATCCACCTCATATACCGTACCGCCCAGCTCACGCAGCGGCGCCGCCAGCTGGCTACCGCGCGGCACCGCAATGAGCGTTTCAAACTTTTCGCGATCCGCATAGCGCAGATAGTTGAGCAGTACGCGTCCCGCACCGCCGATGTTGCTGTCGCTGATGACGTTCAAGACACGGGTCATACGAGGATACCTCCCTCATCCATATCGCTGCGCCGCGCGCTTGCCGCCCCCAGCGCCAGATACGCCCAGAACAGCAGCATGACACGGTAGTTGTAAAACGAATAGTCGGTCATTGCCTGCACAAGGAATCCAAGCGCGCCGGATGCAAACGCGATCTGCATCAGGCGGGAGATCTTGTCCTCCTCCGTCCACAGCGCGCGCCCCAGCGTGCGGTACCAGCGCAGCAGCAGCCACAGGAACACAAGCAGCGCCAGAATGCCCGCATCGCACACGATCTGCAAAAAGAGGTTGTGCGAATGCGGCGCAACGACCTCATGGTAGCGGTAATAGGGATAAATCCGGTTGAACGCGCCATCGCCCGGGCCGATGCCCGTCAGCCAGTAGCCGTCGCGCAGCATGGCGATCGTCCCCAGCCAGATGCTCACGCGGTAGGATGTGGAGTGGTCCGTGGTATCGCCGATGCTGGTAAAGCGGTCGATCACCGTGTCCGGCAGCACCTTCCACAGCGCCAGCAGCGCAAACGGCGCAAGGAACAGCAACCGCGGCTCCAGCGCCACGAAAAACAGCAGCCCGGCGAACAGCAGCCCCAGCCATGCGCCGCGCGAAAACGTCAGGATCATGCACAGGCACATTGCGCCGCAGCAGCCGAAATACCACAGTTTCCGCCACACGCCCCGCACCGTCAGCAGCTTCGCCCCGCCCAGCGGGATGACAAGGATAAAATACTGTCCCAGCATGTTGGGGTTTTGCAGCGTGGAGCTGACGCGGAACATGATGCTTGAAAACATGTCCTCGTCCACCCATGCCGCCGACTGGTACCCCCAGCGGAACTTGTACTGCAAAATGCCGTAGCACGCCACCGCCGCACCGGCGGCAACCATCGCCGCAACAAGTGCGTCAAACTGCGCGCGCGTGCCGATGGCGTCATAGAGCGCCAGAGAGAACAGAATAAATGCAACCGTCAACACGCCGATGGGCAGGCTGCCGCGCAGATCGACAGAGGTCATCGTCCCGACCAGATAGCACAAAATGTATAGCACAATCGGCAGGCGCGTCGGCAGGCGGCGCAGGCGCAGCTCCCGCTCCCGGATCAGGTACAGCGCGCAGGAGCAAAGTCCCGCCAATGCCAGCCCCAGCACCGCCATCGTCGGCAGCAGCGGTGCCAAAGCAGCCGCCAACGCACACCAGACAAAGGGCTGCATAAAGATGCTGCCCGCAAACACGCGCTCCAGCCGCAGCTTTTCATAGAGCATCCCCAGACGTGTGCGCACGCGCCCCGGCAAAACGGGCGACAGGTCGCGCAGATAGCGCGGATGGCAAAACCAGCCGATGATGGCGCTCTCGCGCCACTGCCGCCCGATCCAGCGGCAGGCGGCACCGAAAGCGCGCCCGAGGGGCGAACGCGCCAGCGCGCCCCAGAGCACCCCCAAAACATACCAGATTGTGCCAAGGATCAAGCTCTCCTGTATCAAGACGGTTTCCTCCCCCGCAGCAATGCTTTGATCTGTCCCACTGTGCCGATGCGCAGAAGAACGGCCAGAATCATGTAAATGACGACACCCAAGAGCGTCGGCACGGCAACCAGCAGCACACGCGCCGCCGTACCGTCGCTCAGCCGGGCGTCCAGCGCGCCGTATGCGTACCACACCGCCGCACCCATCAACGCGGATGCGACGAGCATCTTCGCCACGTCCGTCACCGCCTCACGGCTCAGCAGGCCGCGGTAGCGCCGCGCCGCGGCAAACAGCAACACCAACGCCGGCAGGATCAGGCTCACCGCCGAGGCAAGCGCCAAGCCGCGCAGCCCCAGCAGGGGCGACATTAGTTGACATAATATTATGTTTACAATGACAGAGACGGCGCCCGCAACCAGCGGTTCCTTCCCCTTCTGCTCCGCGTAGAAAGCGCGGCTGAGGATGATCTGCACGCCATAGCCGAGCATACCGAGAGAGAGGAACGCCAACGCCCCCGCGGTCAGTTCCGTCGAGTCCGCGCCCCACTCGCCCCGCTCATACAAGAGCCGAACCACGGGTCTTGCCAGTGTCGACAGTCCCGCCGCCATCGGTGCAAGCAAAAACAGCATAGCGCTCAGCGTCCCGGAGATGCTCTCCCCCATCGCCGTTTCGTCCGCGCGCGCGGCATAACGTGACATCTCCGGAAAGATCACATTCGCAATGGACAGGACGAATACGCCGGAGACAATGGTGTAAAGCGTATTGGCATACTCCAGCGCACTGGCACCGCCCGCGATGTGCGAGGCATAGCGTGTCGCCACCGTCAGGTTCAGCGGCTGCACCCAGGTGCTCACCAGCACAGGTCCCGCCAAAAGAATAATTTTATGTAAACCTTCGTGCCGCAATAACGGACTCCAACGATAGCCGAAACGCCGCAGAGCAGGCAGCTGAATCAGCACCTGCACCGACCAGCCCGCAAGAAACGCAAAGGCAAGCCCCATGACGCCAAAACGCCGCACAAACAGCAGATAGTAGAGGATGATGACCGCATTGGACGCCGTGGAAAGCAGCGCCGGGATATTGAACTCCCCGAGCGATTGCAAAATGCCGACAAGCGAAAACGCAAGCCCTGTAAAGAGCACCGTCGGAAACAGAACGCGCAGCAGCTGCGCACACAGCGCTGCGGTCTGTGCATCAAACCCATCGGCAAGCAGCGCCGTCAGCGGCTCGGCAAAAAGCATGCCCAGCGCGCTGAACGCCGCGGTAAGCAGGGTCATCAGCGTAATGAACGCACTGGAAAGGCGAAACGCCTCTTCCTTCCCCTGCTTTTCCAGATACTCGTTGAATACAGGAATAAAGCTCGCCGAAATGGCAGAGGCAAAGATCGCATCGAAAAAATTGCGTGGGATACGGCTGGCGGTCATAAAAGCGTCCGCCGCCATACCCGTGGCAAAGTTCTGTCCCAGCAGAATGTCGCGCACCAGACCGAGCACTTTCCCCAGCAAGGTCAGCGCCATCATGATGCCAATGGTCCGAATATTCTTTTTTTGCTGTTCTTCCCGCATCTGTCGCCCTTTTATTGAGAAACACATATTATTTCATTTATACACAACTGTTATATAATATCAGAAAAACCTCAGCTTGTCTACCAAATGCCGTGTGATTTTCAAAAACACTTGCCGGGCAGGCGTGCGGCAGGCAAGCGAATGGGCGTTCATTAAATAGACTCGCTTTAATTGTTGATAGTTTTTGCATTGCCTCAACGTTCGCAAAAATATAGACTTATGCTTATTATTTCCCGTTTATGGGGTTGTGTGTTCATTATTCAGCGCGCCGCTTTTTAGATTGTATATCTTGCATTTTTACCATTCTCTCAAACGTTTATCGCCATATTTTTCACCATACTGCAAGCATTTCACTCCTTGCAGTGCGGCGAATCACAAGCAAAATTCCAATCTTCAGGAGCAAATGGCGCGCCAAAGCCCCGGTGTAATCCAGCTTCAAATTGCATGATATCCTTATTATTATATTTAATAGATTTTTCGATAGATTTCCATCGTCTTATCGTTATTATGCATCAAGTCTATCGAAAAAGCATGGTCGTGAAGGATGATCTCCTCCAAAATGGCAATTGCACTTTATCTTCGGATATACTATACTATATAGGTTCATTTTGTATATTCCGAAAGGACGTCGTATCATGGATATCTCCTCTTATCTCACTCCCGGTAAGCGCGCACACCTCTCCGGCATCGGCGGCGTATCAATGAGTCCGCTGGCGGAGGTACTGCACGGCATGGGGCTGCGCGTACAGGGCAGCGATATGAACGAAAGCCCCGCGGTGGAGCATTTGCGTGCGCTGGGTATCCCCGTCGCCATTGGCCATGCCGCAGAAAACCTCGGTGAGTGTGATTTCGTCGTCCGCACCGCTGCCATCCACGACGACAATCCGGAGATATCCGGCGCGGTCACGCGCGGCATTCCGGTATTTGAACGGGCACAGGCCTGGGGCGCCATCATGAAGGGTTACCGCAACGCTTTGTGCATCTCCGGAACGCATGGCAAAACCACCACAACGTCCATGTCGACGCATATCTTTATGGCGGCGCAGGCTGACCCCACGGTGATGATCGGCGGCACGCTGGAGCTGCTGCATGCCGGCTACCGTGTTGGCAAGGGCGATACGATCATCGCCGAGAGCTGTGAATACTGCAACTCGTTTCTGAGCTTCTTCCCCACCGTTGCCGTCATCCTCAACGTAGAGGCAGATCACCTTGACTTTTTCAAGGACCTCGCGGACGTAGAACGTTCCTTCCGCAAGTTTGCGGAGTTGGTGCCGGAGCGCGGTTTTGTCGTGGCAAACCGCGATGATGCCGGCGCACGGGAAACACTTGCGGGGCTTGAACGCCCGCTGTTCTGGTTCAGCCTTGCGGATACGTCCGCCGACTGCCGTGCCGAAAATCTCGTCTGGGAAAACGGTCTTCCCTCGTTCGACGTGGTAATACGCGGCAAAACCTACGCCCGTGTGGCGCTGCATGTCGGCGGTGCGCACAACGTCATGAATGCCCTCGCGGCGGCGTCTGCCGCATATCTGCTGGGGCTTCCCGGTTCGGCGGTGGAGCAGGGGCTCGCCACCTTCCATGGCGCAGGCCGCCGTTTTGAAAAGAAGGGCGAATACCACGGCGCGGCGGTCTATGACGACTATGCACACCATCCCGGTGAACTGCACGCACTGCTGACGATGGCGAAATCGTTGCCCTACCGGCGCATTGTCTGCGCGTTCCAGCCCCATACCTACTCACGCACCCACGCGCTGTTTGATGAGTTTGTGCGCGAGCTGAAGCTGCCGGACGTATTGGTGCTGGCAGAGATCTACGCCGCCCGTGAGCAGAATGACCTCGGCATTTCCAGCGCCGACCTTGCGGCGAAAATCCCCGGCGCAATCTATTGCCCGACCCTCTCCCGCGTCACGGAAACCCTGCGCACCATCGCGCAGCCGGGCGATCTGATCCTCACCGTCGGCGCCGGCGACATCTATAAGGCGGGTGAAAACCTGCTGAAGGGAGAGGACGCGTGATGCAGGTCTCCTCCTTATATGACAGCGCGCCGGCGCACGCCTCCGCACGCGCGGCACAGGCATTTGCCCTGCTCGACGAGCTGGGCGTCCCGTATTGCCGCGTCGAGCATGAGCCGGCGGAAACAATGGAGCTTTGCGCCGCCATCAGCGATGCGCTGGGTACACGCATCTGCAAAAATCTCTTCCTCTGCAACCGCCAGCAGACGGCGTTCTACCTTCTGGCGATGCCAGAGGACAAACCCTTCTATACGAAGGATCTGAGCCATCAGATCGGCTCTTCCCGGCTTTCGTTTGCCCCGCCGGAGAAAATGGAAGAACTGCTCGGCTGTTCCCCCGGTTCCGCAAGTGTGCTGGGACTCGCCAACGACACGCAGCGCCGCGTCCACCTTGTGATGGACCGCGATGTATTGGAGGCAGAGCGCTTCGCCTGCCACCCCTGCGACAACACGGGCAGTCTGGCGCTTGCGACCCGGGATCTGCTGGAAAAGGTACTGCCGCACATCGGGCATACCTATGATGTGGTGGAACTGTAAAAAAATCGGAAAAGCGCAGCGCTTTTCCGATTTTTATTTGATGGTAAAGGTTCTGACGTCCGCGATCCGCGCGTCCGAATGCGTGCAGATACACGCCACGTATTCCGGAAAGGTGTCGAGGTAGACGATGCGCTCGCCGCGCATGGCAGGGCTTTCGTCCTCCCGGATGGAACCGAGGCCGGCACCGTTCCACTTGCTGCGGCTCTCGCGCCGCACCCAGCTTTCAAAAAACTCCTGACGCGAGGTCGTGCCCGCGATGCGTTCCATGGTCCGCTCGCTAACGGGGCGGATCTTTTCGATATCCACGCCCAGTGGTTCGTCGTGCACGCCGATGAGCGCGGCGCGGCGGGTATGGCTGATGTTGAACTGCACCTCCGGATGATCCGCAAACTCCGGCTTGCCGTACTTGCTGTAGTGCATGGGCGGGAGCTTTTTCCAGCCATAGATCGTCCGCGTCACCATGTAGAGCACGGCGTAAGCGCAAAGCGGCTCATGCCGCAGCTCCTCCTTCGGCACGCGCATCAGGCGCTCCCGCCGCTCCGGCGGCATGATGCGAAGAAACGTCTCGGTTTCCTCGTCTGTCAGGGGGCGGTCGAGTTTTACCGCAAAGAGTTGGATATCCACAGCCGCCCCTCCTTTCCGAAAAATGTCGACATTTGGATAAATTATAGTGCATGGATACGGCATTGTCAATTTATGCAAAAATAATTTCGAAAAAAAAGAGGAAACAGAAGGTCCCCGGCGTATAAAACTTATTGCGCGAAGAGTTCTGCGGTGGAAGGAGGCGGTGCGCGTGGCGTTCGACCAGCGGTTTTTGGACGAGCTGACCGCGCGCAGCGATATCGTCGACATAGTCGGCAGGTATGTAAGCCTTGCGCGGCGCGGCGCCGAATATTGGGGCTGTTGCCCGTTCCACAGCGAAAAAACGCCTTCGTTCCATGTGCGCCCCGATCAGCAGATGTATTATTGCTTCGGCTGCAAAAAGGGCGGCGGCGTCATCAACTTTGTCATGGAGATCGAAAACCTCTCCTATCCGGACGCCGTACATTTTCTCGCCAAGCTCGCCAATCTGCCCGTACCGGAGGACAACGGCGACGATGGCGCGTCCCATCTGCGCGCGCGGCTGCTTTCGCTCAACCGCGACGCGGCACATTTTTTCTACGACCAGCTCCACTCGCCCAAAGGCGAGGAGGCAATGGCGTATCTCCAATCGCGGCGCATCACGCGGCGCAACGCCACGAATTTCGGTCTCGGCGCAGCCGGCGACGAGTGGGACGGCCTGCTCAACGCCATGATGCAAAAGGGTTACACCCGTGCCGAGTTGGTAGCCTCGGGGCTGGCAATCAACGGCAAAAACGGCGGCGCCTTCGACAAGTTTCGCAACCGCCTGATCTTTCCGATCATCGACGTGCGCGGCGACGTGCTTGGTTTCGGCGGGCGCATCATTCGCAAGGACGATCCCGGCGCGAAGTATATGAACACCCCGGAAACCGTGGTTTACAGCAAGCGCCGCGTACTTTACGGGCTCAACCTCGCCAAAAAAAGCAAGCGCAAGGGTATTTTGCTCGTCGAGGGCAACATCGACGTGGTCATGCTCCATCAGGCCGGTTTCGACAATGCCTGCGCCTCCATGGGCACGGCACTGACGCAGGAACAGCTGCATTTGCTCTCGCGCTATACAAAGGACCTCATCCTTTGCTACGACAACGACGACGCCGGCAAGATCGCCACGCAAAAGGCGCTCGCGCTCCTCAATGACACCGATTTCAATGTCCGCGTGCTGGAGTTGCCCAAGCGCCTTGTCGACGGGCAATACATCAAGCAGGACGCAGACGATTTCATCAAGTTCCAAGGCGCAGACGCCTTTGAGAATCTGCTCTCCGGCAGCGGCAGCGGCATGGATTTCCGTATGGCGCAGCTCTCGGGGCAGTTTGATCTGGGCACCGACCGCGGGCGCATCGACTATGCGGCAGCGGCGGTCGAGCTGCTCAGCACGATCCCAAATGCCGTGGAGCGCGAGATCTACACCGTTCGCGCCGCAGAGGCGGCGGGCATATCTGCCGACAGTCTCAAGCGTGAGGTAGCACGGCTGGCAGGGCAAAAGCGCCGGAAGGAAAACCGGCAGGAGGCCAAAAACGAATTGCGCGTCGTCTCCAACCGGCAGCCGAAGGACCGTTCGCTCCGATACAGCAACACGGAGTCCGCGCTGGCGGAGCAAACCATCATCAGCCTGCTCATGTATGATGATTCCATTTTCGGCGGCACGCCGCCGCTGGAGGAGGCCGATTTCTCATCCCCGCTTTTGGGGCGCTTTTTCACGGCACTCTGGGCGCAGCGGCAGAGCAGCGGAAAAATCGACATCAATGCCCTGAACGCGCAGTTCAGCAGCAATGAGATCAGTCACCTGATCGCCATCACACAGGATGCAAAGCTTCAAAACAATCGGGAAAAGATGTTGGAAGACTGTGTCCGAATCGTCCGCGAAGCGGTCAGAAAACGCAATATCGCCAGTGGAAACGAAGATATTCTGCTTTCCACGATGAAAAAATATGCCAAAGACAATACAAAAGAGATACAGGGAGGATCAGCACATGGCGAATGATATGGACAAGGACTTTGATACCCGGGATCTGGAAGCGCAGGCAGACAGCATCCTCGCCTCGGTGGGCGAGGTCGAAGAGATCCCGGTCATGATCGAGAAGGCGTCCGCAAAGGGCAAGAAGGCGGAGAATGAAAAGAAAGCCCCGCCGCTGGAGGAGGCCGTCATCGCTGCGCTGCCTGCCGCCGCAATTCTGGCCGAGCATGAAAAACTGCGCGATATGTTTGCCCGCGGCAAGCGCGCCGGCAAGCTGGATGCCTCGGAACTTCTGGAACAACTCGACGAGCTGACGCTTTCGCCCGACCAGGTCGATCAGGTCTATGATTCGTTGGAGCAGCTGGGCGTGGACGTCACCAGCGGCGACATCGTGGACACCGACGACGATGAGCCGCCGATCGAGGCGATCGCCGAGATCGAAGAAGAGGAGCTCATCGACCCGAATGAGCTGGTCGACAGCTTCTCCATCGACGATCCCGTCCGCA
Source organism: Oscillospiraceae bacterium (assembly GCA_902783035.1). Taxonomy (GTDB): domain Bacteria; phylum Bacillota; class Clostridia; order Oscillospirales; family Oscillospiraceae; genus Hominicoprocola. Next base: position 12,442 of record CACZPK010000089.1, on the reverse strand, counting down.
TGTACCTCAAGGAGATCGGCAAGGTGGCACTGCTCTCCGCCGACGAGGAGATCGCCCTTGCCAGCGAAATGACCGCGGGCGTGGAGGCGCAGCAGAAGCTGGCACAGGCGAAAGCCGACGGCGTCGAGTTGGAGGAATCCGAACGCGCATTGCTTTCCGCCGCTGTATCCAAGGGCGAAGAATCCAAGCAAAAGCTCGCCGAGGCGAACCTCCGCCTCGTCGTTTCCATCGCCAAGCGCTACGTCGGGCGCGGCATGCTGTTCCTCGACCTGATTCAGGAGGGCAACCTCGGCCTGATCAAGGCGGTGGAGAAGTTCGACTACACAAAGGGCTATAAGTTCTCCACCTATGCAACGTGGTGGATCCGTCAGGCCATCACGCGCGCCATCGCCGATCAGGCGCGCACGATCCGCATCCCCGTGCACATGGTCGAAACGATCAACAAGGTCATTCGCGTCTCCCGTCAGCTGCTGCAGGAGTTGGGGCACGACCCCTCGCCGGAGGAGATCAGCGACGAGATGGGCATGTCCGTGGACAAGGTGCGCGAGATCCTGAAAATTGCGCAGGAGCCGGTTTCTCTGGAAACGCCCATCGGCGAGGAAGAAGACAGCCATCTGGGCGACTTCATTCCCGATGAAGGTGCCAGTGAGCCGAGCGAGGCAGCGTCCTTCACGCTGCTGCAGGAGCAGCTCGTCGACGTGCTCTCCACGCTCACGTCGCGCGAGGAGAAGGTCCTCAAGCTCCGTTTCGGCATCGAGGACGGCCGTCCCCGCACGCTGGAAGAGGTCGGCAAGGAGTTCAACGTCACTCGTGAACGCATCCGTCAGATTGAAGCCAAGGCGCTGCGCAAGCTCCGCCATCCGTCCCGTTCCAAGAAGCTCAAGGACTTCCTGAACTGAATAAGAGAGAAATGAACAAGGGGAGGACGTCAAGTCCTCCCCTTGCTGTATGTTTGCCGATCTGCCGGACGCAGGCAACGCCGTCACGCCTCGTCCATGGCCTTCTGAACCTTGCCCTCCAGCACCGACTGCGCCGCCGCGGCGGAAGTGCTGTTGTTCGCATACTGGTCCTTGAGGTCCTGAAACTTTTTCAGCGTCGCCTCGCGGGTGCGCTGGGTCAGCTCAGGCAGCTCGCCGCCCCACTGCTTTTCCGCCTCGGCATAGCCCTTCTCAAACGCCTCGATCATTGCATCGAGCTTATCCGGATCGCCTCCCGTGAGCGCCTGCGCATACTGCACGAAACGGTCGCTGGTCTGCTCAACGCCCCAGTAGCCATCCTCTGCCGTATCCTTTTTCGCCTGGTCAATATCCTCCTGCGAGAACTGGCCCGACTTGATCGCGTCGAGAATATTAAGCTGCGAAACCTGCTTGCCGAGCATCTTCTGAACGAGGCTCGCCATGCGCTGCTCGCTTTCGGACTTAAGCCGCTCAATGGTCTCCTCGTCGACCTTGTAACCGGTGCGCGTCACGCTGTGATCGCGTCCGCCGTTCGCCTCAAAGGATGCCGCCTCCGTGTTGGTGGAAACGGTCTTTTCCGTCTCGTTTTCCTTTTTCTCCTTTTTGACGCTCGCCGTGTCCTTGGTGCTGTAAGTACCGGGCTGGCTGATCTTCACGCTGTTGACATCCATGATCGTATCCTTCCTTTCTGCATAGAGCATCTGTCCGATCGGTGCCCGCCGGAGCCGCTACCGTGAGGCGAAAGAGCCTGCGGTCATCCGTTATCGGGCAATCGTCCTTGATTGCATTTTATATATCGGCCGTAAAAAAGAAAGATTAAGCGGAAATGAAAAAATTCCCGCTTAATCTTTTCAAGCCGACCTCAACCGTTCAGCGCCGCGTCCGCAGAATGCGCTGCGCCTCCGCCGCCGCCAGCGCGTAGACGCCGTTGAAGTCCACGCAGGGATTATACACCCGCTCCAGCGCGTCGTGCGCGCGCTTTGCACGCTCCAGCGCTTCTTGCGCCTCATCGCGCAGCGCACGGACAATGCGGCCGGTAAAGCGGAGCTTTGCGCGCTCCGTGCGCGACAGCGCACCCAGCGCCGCCGCATCCACACGAAGGCGGCGGTACGCCTCGCCCTGAAACGGCACACGTGCAGAGGATGTGACAAAGGCGAGGCCGCGTGCCGGGATCAGGACATGGCGCAGCTCACGCGGCCGGTCAGGGTCCATACAGGCCAGCACATCACAGCCTTCGTCCACCGCCGCGCTGCAAGCATGCTCCAGCATCCCCGCCGCAAGGCCGTAACCGTCTGCCAGCACATAAATACGCGGGCAAAGCGCCTGCACGGTATCGAAGCGGCACAACTCGCCCTTGTGCGTCAGCCCTCCCAGAAACGCACGGTCGACGCGTCCGCGCCGCGTCCCCTTACCGCCCCGCAGTTCCCGCCGGAGGATGCCGTCCATGCGATGCTCCAGCCGGTCAAAATCCGCCGCTGCGCGTACGACGGCGCGCCGCTGGCTCTCCAGCGCGTCCGCGGCACGCAGGATATGATATGCCTCTGCGTAAACGGCACGGTAGGCGTCCGTGTGTGCGATGACCTCCGTGCGCACCGCCTGGACCGCCTCCACATCGTAAAATCGCGTCAGGTCAAGATACCGCTCCGTCGCAACGGTATAGGACGGCTCCAGAACATGCGGGCTGGTCGCGTCGACCATGCCGGCGCGAAGTGCCGGAAACAGCGCGGCGTCGAGCGAATCCGGGTCGCCCGAGCAGTTTACATAAATTGTATCTTCCCCGACGGCAGCCACTTCGTGCGCCACTGCGCGCATGAAGGACGATTTGCCGCAGCCGGGTCCGCCCTTGATGAGCAGCAGATCGTCAAAGCGGCCGTTCAGCAGCTGGCCGTAGAGCGAATAAAAGCCCTCGCCGCTGTTGGCGCCGAGGAAAATATGGGCAGGTTCGTGCATCGAAACGCCTCCTAGTCAAATTGGGTCACAGCACAATCTATGCATCCGGGCAGGTCCCTGACAAAAAAACGCCGCAAGACTTGACTTGTCCGCAAACTTATGGTATAAATTTGACAATCATCTTTTGGAGGATATCATCATGGAACAGAAGCACATTGTGACCCTTGAGACCCGCGACCTGTGCGCGAGCGCCAAGAACGGCGGCTGCGGCGAGTGCCAGACCTCCTGCCAGAGCGCCTGCAAGACCAGCTGCGGCATTGCGAACCAGCAGTGCGAGAACGAAAACCGCTGAATAACAGGCAAAAACGCCGCCACGAGGCGGCGTTTTTCGTTGTAAGGAGACTGATATGATACATTGCTACCAACTCAACGGATACAACATCGTGCTCGACGTCTGCTCCGGCTCCATCCACGCCGTGGACGAGCTGACCTATGACATGGTCGGCCTGTACGAGGGTCGCGACCGTGCCGCCGTGCTCGCCGCTGTGCAGGAAAAGCACCCCGATGTGTCCGAAGCCGAGCTGTGCGAGGTCTATGACCAGCTCACGGCGCTCAAGGACGCGGGCCGGCTCTTTGCACCGGACACCTTTGCGCCGATGGCGGGCAAGCTCAAGGAAAAGAGCGCGGGCGTCGTCAAGGCGCTGTGCCTGCATGTCGCCCACACCTGCAACCTCAACTGCGCCTATTGCTTTGCCAGTCAGGGCAAATACCACGGCGAGCGCGCCGTTATGAGCCTTGACGTCGGCAAGCGGGCGCTGGACTTTCTCATCGAGCACTCCGGCACGCGCCACAATCTGGAGGTCGATTTCTTCGGCGGCGAACCGCTGATGAACTGGGACGTCGTCAAGGAGCTGGTGCGCTACGCCCGCGAGCGCGAGAAAGCCGCCGGCAAGAATTTCCGTTTCACCCTTACCACCAACGGCCTGCTCATCGACGACGACGTGATCGATTTCTGCAACCGTGAGATGCACAACGTCGTTTTGAGTCTCGACGGGCGCAAGGAGATTCACGACCGCTGGCGCGTGGACTACGCAGGCAACGGCAGCTGGGAGCGCATCGTGCCGAAATTTCAAAAGCTGGTCGCCGCGCGCGGCGGCAAGGGTTACTACATGCGCGGCACGTTCACGCACGGCAATCCCGACTTCCTGAAGGACATTCAGACCATGCTCGACCTTGGTTTCACGGAGCTGAGTATGGAACCTGTGGTCGCAGCGCCGGATGACCCCAACGCGCTGACCGCCGAGGACATCCCCGTCGTCATGGAGCAGTACGAGGCGCTGGCCAAACTGATGCTCAAACGCGAGCGCGAGGGAAAGCCCTTTACGTTCTATCACTACATGATCGATCTCACCGGCGGCCCGTGCATCTACAAGCGCATCTCCGGCTGCGGTTCCGGCACCGAGTATATGGCGGTCACGCCCTGGGGCGACCTCTATCCCTGCCATCAGTTCGTCGGCGAGGAAAAGTTCAAGCTCGGCGACATCTGGCACGGCGTCACGAATCACGAGGTGCAGGGTGAATTCGCCGCCTGCAACGTCTATGCAAAGCCCGAGTGCCGCGACTGTTGGGCGCGTCTGTACTGCTCCGGCGGCTGCGCGGCGAACGCGTTCCACGCCACCGGCTCGGTCACAGGCGTCTATGAAACAGGCTGTGAACTGTTCAAAAAACGTATGGAGTGCGCGATCATGATGGCGATCGCGCGGCAGATTGGTTAACATAACAATGGATACGCCGATTTGTGATTTCGTCCGTGCCTACGCGGCGCAGACGCCCGTGCGCTTTCACATGCCGGGGCACAAGGGTACGGGGCCGCTGGGGTTTGAGTCGCTGGATATCACCGAAATCCCCGGTGCCGACGTACTGTATGCCCCCACCGGGATCATTGCCGCGAGCGAAGCAAATGCGACAGCCCTGTTTGGCAGTGCGAAAACGCTCTATTCCACGGAAGGCTCCTCCCTTTGCATCCGCGCCATGCTCTACCTCGCGCAGCTGCACGCAAAGGCAAACGGGCGCAAGCCGCTGGTCCTCGCGGGGCGGAACGCACACAAGGCTTTCCTGTCCGCCGTCGCCTTGCTGGATGTTGAGACAGTCTGGCTCTATTCCGACGACGCAGGCGTCCTGTCCTGCGCCGTGACTGCGGATGCGTTGGAGCGGCACTTGTCCGGCATGCCGGAAGCGCCCATCGCAGTTTACATAACCTCTCCCGACTATTTGGGTAACCGCGCCGACATCGCAGCGCTGGCAGAGGTGTGTCACGCACACGGCGCGCTGCTGCTGGTCGACAACGCGCACGGAGCATATCTGAAGTTTATGTCAACCTCGCAGCATCCCTTGGATCTCGGCGCCGACCTGTGCTGTGACAGCGCGCACAAAACGCTGCCGGTGCTGACGGGGGGCGCTTATTTGCACATTGCCAAGTCCGCTCCGCAAAGCCTTTGTGCCGCAGCGAACCGCGCGCTTTCGCTCTTTGCCAGCACCAGCCCATCGTACCTGATCCTGCAATCTCTTGATGCGGCGAACCGCGCGCTTTCTGATTGTTATGTAAACAATATTATGTCATCTTGCAAGGTGCTCTCCACCCTGCGCGGCACACTGGAATCGGACGGTTGGCAAACCGTCGGCACCGAACCGCTGAAGCTGGCGCTGGCAACAAAATCGCGCGGCTATACGGGCGATGCGGTTGCAGCGCATTTGGCAAGGGAGAGCATTTTTGTGGAGTTTTCCGATCCGGATTACATTGTTTTTATGTTTACCGAATCATTGCCCCGCAATGCCGCTCCTGCGCTTTTAAATTCCCTTCGCTCCTTGTTGCCATGCGTCCCGATCACCGGCGCGCCGCCGATGTTATGTCGACCAGCCGTCGCGCTTTCTCCGCGTGAGGCGATGCTTGCCCCCGCGGAGACCGTGCGCATAGAGCAGGCGGTGGGGCGGGTTCTTGCCTCCACCGGCGTAAGCTGCCCACCCGCCGTGCCGATTCTCGTCTGCGGCGAGGTGATCGACGAAGCAGCGGTCGCAGCGTTTCGGTATTACGGCATCGAAACGGTTTCCGTCGTATCTTGATGTTCGGACGCGTTGCGTTCATACGCATAGCGCAGAAAAGCAGGCGCGATGGTTCTCCCATACCAAATCAAAAAGCCCGCCATGTGGCGGGCTTTTTGATTTATGTAAACCGATCAGCGGATAAAGTGCGTCCAAAGATGCTCCTCTTTCTCAGGCAAGCCGTATTGCGTCTTGCCCAGGGCGATGGACTTCATCAGAAACGTCATGTTCCGCGCCAGCGTACGCATGATCTGCATGCCCTCGGCATCCTGCTCCGCCTCGCCCGGCGCGCGTCCAAAGGTGTCGTTCCAATACTGGCTGGACGCGATCGGCATGCCGGAAATCGAAAAGTACTTGTTCAGCACATCCATTGACGCGGTGGTGCCCGCGCGGCGCGCAACAGAAACCGCCGCACCGACCTTCATCGTCTTGTCAAAGTTCGTCGAGCAGAACAGACGGTCGAGAAACGCTATCATCGCACCGTTGGGCGAAGCATAGTACACCGGCGCGGCAACGACAAGGCCGTCCGCCGCTTCAAACTTCGGCGCCGCAACATTCACCGCATCGTCAAACACGCATTTACCCTTTTCGGTGCAGGAATAACAGGCAATGCAGCCGCGGATCGGCGCGTTGCCGATGCGGATGGTCTCAACCCCCACGCCCTCCTGTGCAAATACCTGCTCCATTTCATGCAGCGCACACGTTGTATTGCCATTCGGACGCGGGCTGCCGTTGATCATCAATACTTTCATAATAAAACTCTCCTGATCGCTGCTTTCCGTGCTCAGCGCACAAATCAGCCATGGTTCCCGGTTGCCGCGCAAGCGGCAGGGGAATGCGGTGTTTTGGATTACAAACTGCTTCCGTCAGTGGACGGAAATGACCTTATAGTCCTGCGCCTCTACCGCCGCCTTGAGCGCCGCTCCATCGACACTGCCATCGGTCTCGACGACCGCGGTGTTCTCGCTGTGGCTCGCCGTGGCGGAGATAACGCCAGAGACTGCCTCCAGCGCCTTTTTGACGCGTGCCTCGCAGTGCTCGCACATCATACCCTCAACGTCCAGTGTGATCTTGTTTGCCATGGTGGTATCCTCCTTATTATTGGCAGGCTGCGCCTGCGGTTTATGATTATTGCGTGGTTTGTCACGGCTCGCATCGCGCATCTGAAACCAATTGAGCCGCAAAGCGTTTGTCACAACGCAAAAGCTGCTCAGGCTCATCGCCGCCGCGCCAACCATCGGGTTGAGCGTCAGGCCGAAGCGCACGAACGCTCCTGCCGCCAGCGGAATGCAGACTACGTTGTAGAAAAACGCCCAAAACAGGTTCTCATGGATGTTGCGCAGCGTCGCACGCGAAAGGCGCACCGCCGCCGCCACATCGGAAAGGCGGCTGTGCATCAGCACCACGTCCGCCGCATCGATGGCAACGTCTGTGCCTGCGCCGATGGCAACACCCACATCCGCGCGCGTGAGCGCGGGCGCATCGTTGATCCCATCGCCCACCATCGCGACCTTCCCCCGTTCCTGCAGGCGGCGGATCACCGCCTCCTTGCCATCCGGCAGCACACCGGAGATCACCTCGTCCACGCCCGAAAGCGCGCCAATGGCGGCAGCGGTACGCGCATTGTCTCCGGTCAACATAACAACACGAATTCCCATGTTCTGTAATTCTCTGACCGCCTGTGTACTGTCCTCCTTGAGCACGTCCGCCACAGCGATCACACCCAGCAGCTTTCCGTTGCGGGCAAACAGCAGCGGCGTATTGCCCTGCTCTGCCAGCGTTTCCGCCCGTTCGCGTACGGCCGTGGGGATATCGGCGCGTTCCCCGATATAGACCATGCTGCCGCCCAGCAGCGATACGCCGTCCAGTGTCGCCGCCAGGCCGTTGCCGGGAAGCGCCGCAAAGTCGGACACATCCGCAGGCTGCACGCCGCGGGAAGCCGCTTCGCGCAGCACCGCTTTTGCCAGCGGGTGCTCGCTTTTCGCCTCCAACGACGCCGCAAGCGCCAGCAGCTCATCCTCTGTCACGCCATCGGCGGGAACAAGCTGCGTCACTGTCGGTTCGCCGCAGGTAATGGTTCCGGTCTTATCCAGCGCAATCACGTCGAGCTTGCCCATCTCCTCCAGAGAGACAGCGGTTTTGAACAGAACGCCGTGTTTTGCGCCCATACCGTTGCCGACCATGATCGCCACCGGCGTTGCCAGTCCCAGCGCACAGGGGCAGGAGATAACCAGCACCGAAATGCCGCGTGCAAGCGCATAGCTCACGCTCTGGCCCGCGAGCAGCCACGCGAAGAACGTCACGGCGGCGATGCCGATCACAACGGGGACAAACACACCGGACACGCGGTCGGCAACCTTGGCAATAGGCGCCTGTGTCGCCGCGGCGTCGCTGACCATCTGAATGATCTGCGCCAGCGTCGTGTCCGCACCGACGCGCGTCGCCTCGCAGCGCAGGAAGCCGGACTGGTTGATCGTCGCGGCAGAGACCGTGTCGCCCGTCTCCTTATCCACAGGGATGCTCTCCCCCGTGAGCGCCGCCTCGTTGACAGCGCTTTGCCCTTCGATAACCACGCCGTCCACGGGGATGCTCTCTCCCGGCTTGACGAGAAACACATCGCCAATTTTGACCGTTTCGACGGGGACTTCCACCGTCTCTCCGTCCCGCACCAGAACGGCGGTCCGGGGCGCAAGGCGCATCAGGCCGCGCAGCGCGTCGGTGGTCTTTCCCTTGGAGCGCGCCTCCAGCATCTTTCCGACGGTGATGAGCGTCAGGATCATGGCGGCGGACTCAAAATAGAAATCCATCATGCAGCGCATGACCAGTGCATCGTCCCCATCGACCACCGCGCGTGTCATGATAAAGAGCACGACCACGCTCCACACAAACGACACACCACTGCCCATCGCGACCAGCGTATCCATATTGGGCGCACCATGGGCAACGCTCTGGAAACCGCTGATAAAAAACTTCTTGTTGATGAGCATAACGCCTGCCGCCAGCAGCATCTGGACCATTCCCATCGCGACATGGTTGCCATCGAACCACTGCGGCAGCGGCCAGCCCCACATCATGTGCCCCATCGAAACGTACATCAGCGGCGCCAGCAGGCAGAGCGATGCGATGAGACGGCGTTTCAGGACCGGCGTCTCATGATCCGCCAGTGCGTCCTCCGCTGCCTGTGGCACGGCGTCGGCTTTTGCCGCGCCTTTTCTCGATGCACCGTAGCCCGCGCGTTCCACCGCGCGGACGATATCCTCCGCCGCGGCGGAGCCTTCGACGCCCATGGAATTCGTCAGCAGGCTTACCGCGCAGGAGGTGACCCCCGGCACCGCGGCAACCGCCTTCTCGACACGCGCCTGGCAGGCGGCGCAGCTCATTCCCGTTACATTGTATTGTTCCATATTCGATTCGTCCTACTTCATCAGTTTTTGCACCAGCGTCACCAGCTCCTCCACGGTATCCTCGTCGCCGTTTCGGATGTCGCGCACAACGCAGGTGGCGATGTGGCACGCCAGCACTTCCTTATTGAATGCGTTGAGCGCGGCGGCCGCTGCCGCCGACTGCGTCAGAATGTCGGCGCAGTAAGCATCCCGCTCGATCATGCCGCGGATGCCGCGGATCTGTCCCTCGATACGGTTGAGACGATTGATGAGTTTCTTCTGCTCCTCTGTCGAGCGCTCCGTGCTTTTCTCGCATGCACAGCAATTCTTGTCACAGTCCATCATATCCCTCCATACCCCCGGTAGGTATACGAAGTATATACCCCTATAGGGTATTTGTCAAGTCAAAAATCCCGCCGCTTACGCGGCGGGATTTTTACACATTATACAAACCACTTGGCTTCGGCACGGCGCTGGAAATCACGCTCCAGCATCGCCTTATGCGAGAGGAACGCCTCGTCGTCGAAGTACTTCGCACCGACCGGGCACTCGCGCACGCAGGCGTGGCACTTGATGCAAATGCCGGGCACGTTCGTCACATCCTGCGGATCGATGGAACCCATCGGACATACCGCAACGCAGACGCCGCAGCCCGTGCACGCCTCGGAGGTTTTGGGCTTTGCCTTGAGGAAATTCTTCGGCTCGCCGTCCAGGCCCTTCGGCACATAATACGGCGCGTCGGCGCTGCCGGGAACTTCCGGTGCCGCCGGCGTCTCATTCGCCTTGGCAACGCGCGTGGCAACAGCCGCGCCCAGCTTCGCAAGCTCTGCAAAGTCGTCCCGATCGGGGCGCTCCGCCGCCAACGTATCGGAGAACACATGGCGGCACGCGAAAGCGCCCGCGCCGACGGTATGGAACCCATCGCCCGCCAGGCAGGCACACAGCTCGGCAAGCGAGTTGTCAAACGCACGGTTGCCAAAAGTCACCAGCGCAACCGCCAGCGCACCATTGCCGGTCAGCTTCTCTTTCCACCACGGCAGCAGCTTATTCGGCAGCTTGCCCGCATAGGTCGGGCTGCCGCAGACCACCAAATCACCCGCGCCAAAAACATAGGACGTCTCCCGCGCCGCAGGTGATGTTATGTCAACCGTTTCCATCGGCACGCCAAAGCTCTCCGCCAAGGCATTTGCCAGCGTGGTCGCAAGCTTGCGTGTCATGCCCGCAGGGCTGAAATACAGGGCATAAACCTTATTGATATCCATAGCCGGTTCCTCCTTACATGTCAACACACAGCAAACGGGTCACAGGGTAAAATCCTCGGCGCTGTACTGTTTCCGATCCAGCGTCGCGGGGCGGGGCGGCACGCGTTTGAGCGGGTCGTAGGCAAAGCGCCGGCAGGCGCCCGCCGCGTCCATCACGCCGCGATAGGGGCAGGCAACCTCGCGCTCGTTGATCACGCTGCCGTGCGTACAGTATGCGCAGTGTTTCTCCATATTCTTGCGAAACAGTTTCACGCTCGCGCGCCTCCTTTACATGGCAAGCAGCGTCAGCTTCTCGTCCTCCATCACCGCTTTGAGCTGTGTAACGGGGTTTTCGTAGGAGTCGATGATCTTCGCCGCCATAACGTCCTCCAGCTCCTTCTGGATGGTGCGGCGCAGGTTGCGCGCACCGTAAGTCTGAGAGAAGGACTTCTTGACCAGATACTCCACCACCGCATCGTCATAGCTGAAGTGCAGGCCCTTTTCCTCCAGGCTCTTTTGCAGCTCGCCGAGCATGATGCGGGCAATGTCGGTAAAGTTCGCCTCGTCGAGACGGTTGAAGCAGATGATTTCGTCCACGCGGTTGATAAACTCCGGGCGCAGGAATTCGTTGAGCGCCTTCATTGCGCGGTCCTTATTCATCTCATTCATGCTCATTCCAAAGCCCAGTGAGCCACCCTTGCGGTCGGAGCCGGCGTTGGAGGTCATGACGATAACCGTGTTCTCAAAGTTGACCTTGCGGCCGTGGGCGTCGGTGATCTCGCCGTCGTCGAGGATCTGCAGCAGAATGTTCAGCACGTCCGGATGCGCCTTTTCGATCTCGTCGAAGAGGATGACGGCGTAGGGCTTGCGGCGGATCTTTTCGGTCAGCTGCCCCGCCTCGTCATAGCCGACATAGCCCGGCGGCGAGCCGACAATACGCGAAACGGAATGCTTCTCCATAAACTCGGACATATCGAGCCGGATCAGCGAATCCGGGCTGTTGAACAGATCCTGCGCCAGCTGCTTGACCAGTTCCGTCTTGCCGACGCCCGTGGGGCCGACAAAGATAAAGGATACCGGCTTATGCTTGGGAGAAATGCCGACGCGGCTGCGGCGGATGGCAGCGCTGACCGCCGTGATCGCCTCGTCCTGTCCGACGACATGCTCACGCAGCCGCGCGTCCAGTTCGCTGAGGCGCTTGAATTCGTCCTCGCGGATACGGCTGGCCGGGATCTTCGTCCACAGCTCGATCACGCGGGCCAGATTGTCCATCGTAAGCTGCGGATCGCCGCTCTTGCACAGGCCGTCATACTCGGCATTGAGCTGCAACTCCTTGCTGCGGATCTCGGCCAGACGTTCAAAGTCCGTATTCTCGGTGTCGGACTCCAGCAGCTCGCGTTCCTTTTGCAGGTCGTCCAGCTCGCGGCGCACCTCCATACGGCGGTTGATGTTCGCATCGTGCAGGTTCAGGTCGGAGCAGGCTTCATCGATCAGGTCGATCGCCTTATCCGGCAGGAAACGGTCGGTGATATAACGCTCGGAGAGCAGCACTGCCTGACGCAGGATACCCTCGGGGATTGCAACGCCGTGGAAGCTCTCATAATAATGTGCAATGCCCTTGAGGATCTTGAGCGTATCCTCCTCGTTCGGCTCATTGACCGTAACGGGCTGGAACCGGCGCTCCAGCGCGGTGTCCTTCTCGATGTGCTTGCGGTACTCGGTAAAGGTGGTCGCACCGATGACCTGAATCTCGCCGCGGGAAAGAGCGGGCTTGAGGATATTCGCCGCGTTCATGCTGCCCTCGGCGTCGCCCACGCCGACGATGTTGTGCACCTCGTCGATGACAAGGATGACGTTGCCGGTCTTGCGGATC
>CACZPK010000088.1 GCA_902783035.1 Oscillospiraceae bacterium | reverse complement strand
AGACCGTCTGCCTGGGAACGTAGGCAAAGAAGTCCTTTGTTTCTTTGTCCCAGTAGATGATCGCCAGCGCCTCGTACTCGCTGTTCTCCCGCATAAAAGAACGAAAGAAAGCAATGATTTGCCCGATCAGGCGCATCGGGACGCAGGGCAGAGCCGGGATGAACCCGGCCCTGACCTCCTCAAAATCGACGATCTTGTGTTTGGGGGCGATGAACTCGCCCTGCTCGGTCTTGTGCATCTCGTAGATCTTGCCGTCGCTGCCGGGGAAAAGGCAGATGACCTTATCCGAGGCGCGCGCATCCGTCACGGAGACAAACTTCCCCTTGTAAGAGGCAGCCGTGCCCTTTTTCTGCATGGACACCTTCGGCTTTACGAGGCAGTCCGGGTTCTTGTCCTTTGCTTTCTTGAGCGCGTCCAGGAACTCGCGGGAGCGTTCGATGGTCTCCTTCATGGAGATGATCGTGGTGCCCTTCGGATCTTTGATCTGCTTGATGATGCCGCAGTATTCCACGCTCCACGAAACGTTTTTGCCCTCCTCCAGATCGGCGAAGTCCTCGGATTTGCGGATACGAAGCTCCTCAAAGGTCATGGAGGGATCGTCAATGGGTTCCTTCGCATTCTTGTGGCAGAAAACGGGCGGCTTCTCAAAAAGCCCCTTCTGCGCGTTCTCCACCGTCTTCTGGGAGAATGCCGCCGTCAGCGGGTTTTCCGTGGGCGTCTCCTCCGCGGCTGGCTCCGGCTTATCTGCTTTCGGTGCCTCCTGCGCGCTCGGCGTAGGCGCTGCCTGTGTGGTCTGCTGTGCGACGGTCGCCGATTCCGGCTTTTTAGGCTCCGCGCTCACCGGTGCCTCTGTGACAGGCGCTGCGGGAGCGGGCTGCTGCGGCGCGGCGACAGGCTCGGACTCAAACGGGTTCGTATCGCCGGTGCTTGTGCTGCCGCCGGACTTGAAGATGCTGTCAAAGTTCAATCCTTCAGCCTCGGGCAGATCGCCAAAGGGCCAACCGCTGTTGTTCGCTTCGCTCATAGGTTTTATCTCCCTTCGTGTTTTGGGACAAAAAAAGACCGCAACCGCCCAAAGGCAATTACAGTCACTTTCTTGTCCATATTATCTGCAACGGCAAAAGTGTTTGCCCTTGCAGATTCTTTTGATCGCCATTTCTCTCGTCGCGTTGCGACAACCGAGAAATATGGCTGCTGTGATATTTCAGGTCATAGTATCCAGCGGAGGGCGCAATAACCCCCTTTCTTCGCCGTTCCTCCCTCGTTTACTCCGCCCTAATTTACTCCGCCCTGAAAACATGTTCATTGTAGCATCCGGGCAGGGGCGTGTATAGTTGGAGCTTTCCAATAGAGGACGAAAGGGATTGCCTTCTGCTGCGAATATAAGCAATGTTTGGGGAAAAGTCACGCTTGACAACAAGTTGATATCGTTCTATACTCATAAATGAAAAGAGGCGCTGCCGGTTCCGGTCAGCCCCTTATAAGTGCGTTGAAGTGATCGCCGCTCTTGCAGGAGTTACCGGCGGTCACTTCTTCTTTGCCTGTTGAAACAGGGCAATGATACCAACAATCAGGATGCCAAGCTGGATAATATCCGCGTATGTAACCATCATGGGCAGCCCTCCTCTCCGGGGATCAGAGGGCAAGAAGCTGCCCTCTGTCGAGGGCTGACCTTCGCCGGCAGTGTTGCTCTTTCCGCAGTTGAGCATACCACGCCGCGCCTTAAAAAGCAAGAGAAAGCCTGCTCCGATTCAAAAACCGGAGCAGGCTTTCTTTGATTTTACCACTTGGACAGTATCTTCCCGTAGATCTGCTTTTTCTCCATATTGAAGCTCTGCACCACGACGATCACGGTGTCGCCGATCATGAAATCGGAGTCCTCATGCTGATACGAGTAATCGCACATCAGCACCGTGTCGTCCGGCAGGTTGCAGAACACGCCGCCGCCATACTTGCCGGAGATCGTCGCCATGCGGCGGCAGCCTTCGGGATGGCGGAGGATCGCGCCGTCGAACGGGTTGGCCTCCGTCTCCTTGACGGAGATGATGGGCTTGTGCGTTTCGGGATCGAAACCCTTGAAAATGCACGGCAGCTCCATACCGGGATGGTATTCGTTCCGCAGGTCGGGGATCGCGGTGTAGCGAATATCCCGCTGCGTCAGGTCGATGTCGTAACCGTAGCACTCCACAAGGCAGCGCCGCGGCCCCACCGACAGCAGCTTGCAGGTAAGGCGCGCGCCCTCGGTGGAGAGCGCGGGACGGTGTGCGAAGTAATACCGGCGCGCCCGCATCGCCATACGGCGCGAGGCCGTGGCAAAGTTGCCTTCACGATCCACCTTCGTGATGATGAAGTCGAGATTGGCACCGGTCAAGCTCTGCGCGACGTAGTCCGGCTTCTCGTTCTCGGAAAACCACAGCTCCGTTTCGGGAATGATGATGCGGATGCGGTGCATGACGATGACGGCGCAGTTCATCATCTGCATCGCCTGTACCCGCGTCGAGCGGTCAAAGACCTTCGCCTTCATCGGATCGACGCCAAGCACCCTTCCGTGCAGGGCGCTTCTGCCGCGATAGGAGGCGTAGATGGAGTTCCACTCCGCGCGCTCGGCGGGCGTCAGGCCGCGATCCAGTTCGTTGAACTTGAGCGCGTAGAATTTCTGGCGGTCGGTCAGCTCCGGCGTCTGCTCCTCCGCGGCGGCAAGCTCCTCCGGGTATTCGTCGGGGATCGTCTCCTCGCTCGGCGGCGTCTGTTGCTCCGTCTCCCGTTCCGGCGTTTCTTCGGCGGGCGCTTCGGCAGGGGACGCCGGCTCCGCTTCCACGGGTGCGGCGCCGCCGCCGTCGCTCTCGATCTCCAGCGTGGGGATGTCGGAGAGATCCACCGCGGGCGCGGGCTGCTCTTCGGTCTGCTGCACGGCCTGCTCTGTCTGCTGTTCCTCTTCATGCTTGGGTTCCTCCACAGTTTCCGCTTTTTTTCTTGCCATAGATGTCCTCCTTGTCAAAATTATTGCTCACAGCTCTTCCGAGCCGTAGAAGCCGTGTGTGCCGTCCTGCTTGCGGACGGCGAAAAAGTGGTTGGGCGGCAGCGCCGGTACACCGTCGCCCGGAAGATACTCCGAAAGCCAGATCACGCGCTGGTCGCCGCAGGTCTTCAATTCCGCTTGCGCGGCGTCCATATCCTCGAAGCGGATAACGACAAACGCCGCGGCAGCGTCCGCGCCGAGAGCGAAGCGAAGCAGGAGCGGGGGCGTGAGGCGCGCCTTGTAGAGCGGCGCAACGCCGCCTGTCAGCTCCAGCATGACGTCGATGGCCTCCAGACGGTGCGCGTTGGGCTTGATCCTGTCGATGCGCGTAAGGTCGCCCTCCAAGCGCAGCTCGCCGACGCAGTTGCGCAGCTGCCGCAGCATGGCGTCCAACTGCCGCGCCGCCTGTTCCTCCGGCAGTAGCGCATGGGCCATGTAGAGCTTCAAAAGTTGCTCTCGCTTCACGCAGCCAAGGTTCCGTATGATTCCGAGGATGAATTTTTGCTGTTTCGTAAGTGTCACAGCGCTTACCTCCTTTCCGGGAGCACGGCGAGGCTGTTGAGGTACGGGTCCACCATCAGGTCGCTTTCGCTCTCGCAGATGGCGTTGAAGATCGTCGCCATCGTGTAGGCGGTGGAGTTCTTGACGTCATGCTCCAGATTTGCCGCCAGCTTTCCCGCCGCGTCGCGGAGGATCATGCCGTCCAGACATCGGAGCCTTCGCCGCACCCGGTTCCGCGGCAGCGTGGCGCTGCCGATGTGGAGATGGTCCGAATAGTAGAGCCGCTCGATGGCGTTCTCGAATACCCGCGCCGTTTCAGGCGGGAAATAAGAAAGCTCACAGGCATCCAGGATGTCCATGAGCTCTTTTTCGTCGTCCGGTCCGTCCGTCCGAGCGCGCGTCATGCGGACGGATGGACTGACTTCTTTCTGAATCCAATCTTTTTCTCTTGTATCTTTCTTACTTGACGGCGGATTCCGCGGTTCTGCAACCACCAAATCCGCGGTTCTTGAACCGTCGTTTTGGTTGTTCTTGAAGTGCCGATCCTGCGTTTCTTGCGAATCCGCGGGTTCCTCTGCATCGTCAAGACCCGCAAAATCGGCGGTTCTTGAACCGCACTCCTCGTACTCCTCGGAGCTGAACGGGGCGCACTCGTAGGCGGGATCGTCCCGCGGCTCCACCCGCGCGAGATAGATCTGGTTGGCGTCGCCGCGCCCGCAGCGCTTCTCCCAGACCAGCTCCCGCTCAGCCAGCGCACGGAAGGCGGCGGTCACGCGCTTTTCGCAGATGCGCAGCTCGTCCGCCAGCGCCTGCCGGGGAAAGATGATGAACACCTCGCCCTGCTCGTTGATCCAGCCCTTCCTGCGGGAGAGCTGGAAGCGGTTCAGAAGAAAGGTGTAGGTCACCTTCGCGTCCAGGCTGAGATCCGCGTAGCGCGGGTCGAAGAACAGCCAGCGCGGCATCTGCATATAGTAAATACTCTGCACGTCCGTCTGCTTCATCAGCGCGAAGCGCGGGCGTGTCTTCATTTGTGCTGCTTTCATGGTGCAGGACCTCCTGAGAAATGTCTGTTTCGATTGCAATTTGAGAGAGGAACGTGTATATTGGGAATAGATAAACGATTCGGAATTTGCGGAGGAAAATTGTCATGGATTACAAAAGGATGGGCGATACCGTCTATATCCGGATGGACAGGGATGATGAGGTGATAGGCGGCGTTCTGGATGTCTGTAAGAAAGAGCGGATTCCGTCTGCTACCTTCACTGGTATTGGCGGATGTGGCGAGGCGCAGATACAGACCTTTATGCCGGAGACACGTTCGTTTGAAACACAAACCATTCGCGGTATGCTGGAGCTTGTGTCGCTGACAGGTAATATCGTTTCCGATGAGCAGAATGAACTCCACCACCATACGCACGCCGTTTTTTCCTACAAAGACGGGGAGCAGCACCGCTTTGCGGCCGGACATATGAAATCGATTACCGTGTCCTATACGGCTGAGATCGTACTCACGCCGGTTATTGGCGGGGTTATCAAACGACAGTACGATCCAGAGACCGGCACAGGCTTTTGGAGCTTCCGGTAGATCGTCGGGCAGTCCTTGCGGGCTGCCTTTTTCGTTATATTGGCTGGTTTGCGCCATCGCCGCGCACCTTGTCCATCGTCAGCTCCACCAGCGGCGACTTTTTCATCAGCTCCGGGAAGCTGTAGTCCTTGATCTGCGCGTCGCCCTTTTCCAATGGCGCGGGCGACGGTGGCTCCGGCTGTGCCGGTTTCGGCGGGGCAGCGCCTTTTTTCGTCGTAGACGGTTCTTGCTTCGCGCGTTTTGCATTCTGCTCGTTCTCCTTCTGCTTCCAATCCGGCGTGTAGTCCAGGACGCGGCAGGAGCGCAGTTTGCCGTAGGCCGGCAATTCCTCCGGCGCAATCTTGTAGAGCAGGGCGGGCTTCTGACCCTGAAACAGCGCGATGCACTTCCTGCTGTCAAGACGCAGGATCTCATCGGGCAGCATCAGCTCCCGAGCCGTGTTGCTCCGCGTCTGGGAGTATGGCCGGGGCGTGTTATAAATGGGCGAGAACAGCGGCGCCATGGGCATCTGGTTGTTGATGACCGAGATCGTGACCTTGCCGCACTTCTTTGACAGATACTCCGCCGTGGTGTTGTCGTTGCAGCCCATGTAGAGCGTCTGATTGAACGTGGCGAGCTGATTCTCCCACTCCTTGCGCGGGTACTTCTCCTCCCACTGGGAGAGGCTTTGCACGACGATCTGGCAGGACATATTAAAGCCGCGGATGCTGTTGAGCGCGTCCGCCATGCCCTCCATGTACCCGATGTTGCAGTATTCGTCGAGGCAGAAGTTGACGAGCACCGGCAGACGCCCGTTTGGGCAGTGCAGCCGCGCGTAGTCCGAGAGCTGCGGGATCGCCAGTGAGAAGAACAGCGAGCTGAGGAATCGGTAGGCGCTGTCCTGCGCGGAGATGATGACGAAATAAGCGCAGGGCTGCTTGCCGGGGAGCGTGAGATCGACGTCGTGGTTGCTGGTGATCTTTTCCACGAGTTTGTTCTGGTAGATGGCGAGCCGGTTGCCGAGGCCGATCACGATGTTGCCCCACAGGTTCTCCTTTGCCTTCAAAAACAGCCCGTGATGCCCCTTCGCCGGATGGTCTGGCGGGAGCGCGGCGAGCTTCGCGTTGATCTCGTTGATGCTCTCGGTGGCGATCATGCGGTACACCGCGCCGATGCTCCGCTGCTCGATGGGAAGCAGATTGCCGTTCGCGTCTTGGAGATTGACGACATAGTGCAGCAGCGCCATGAGCAGGTTCAGTTCGGCACGCGCCCAGAAATCGTCCGCCTCGTTCGGCCCGGAGGTGTTCTGGATGATCGTGTTCGCCACGGTCTGAACGAGCTGCGTTTCCTTTTCCAATCCGCTCAGGCAGTTCCAACCGTCGCTGTGCTCCATGTCAAGGAAGTTGACCGCCTTGACGTAGTGACCCTTCTCCCGGAAGTACGGCGAGAGCTTTTCAAACAGTTCGCCCTTGGGATCGGTGATGAACACGGACTCCCCGCGATCCGCGCAGCCAATGAGGAACGGAATGATAAAGCCACGGGATTTGCCGCTGCCCGGCGCGCCGATGCACAGGAGGTTGTTGTTCTCGCCCGGCTTCATCTCGTGCGCCACATAGAGGTCGTACTTTGGGGGATCGTCCTCATGCGCCTTGTGCTTGCCGAGCATCATGCCTTTGACCTCCGCGACGGGCGCCAGCTCCAGGAACGAACGCATCTCCTTTTCCGTCAGAAAGCCGGAGGTGCCGTGCGTGCCGTCCGGGATGATGTTGAACCCGCGCGGATCGCGCTTGTACTTGTACCCCGAAAACCAGAGAAAGCCCTTCTTGGTGACGAGGCAGGTCATCAGCGCGATGAAGAACGTCACCGCGAGGCCCGTGGGCGTAAACACCGCGATGAGGTTTTTGAACGGGTTTGCCACCCAAATGCTCTGCACGCCCTCCTCCGTCCGATGGAAGGTGCTGGCGATGCCGAGCCGGATGGAGTTGATGAACATACCGTAGAAGTACCAGCCGACGAGTCCAAAGGAGACATAGGCGGGTATTTTTTCCTTGTGCCGCTCATACCAGCTTCCGAGCCTTCTTTCCAGCCGGTCTTCCACTTTTTCGAGCAGCTTGGATAAGCGGGGCATTGATATACTCTCCTTTCGCATTTCGATAGGGCGCGGCCTCCGGCGCATGGAGCGCGAGGCGGTCGCCGAACAGCTCGCCCTCCATCTCCGGCGTTAAAACAAACACCTTCGCCTTGCCGGTGTCCGCGTAGCGGGGATAGAGGACGTCGGAAGCCTGCGCCTCCAAAGCCGCCATGCTGACGGCGGGAAAGCCGCGTCGCTTCGCTGCGGCAACAGCCCGGTCGATGCGCCGCAGATCCATGTCGGCGGCCATGACGAAGGGCGCGTCGCGAAACATCGCGTCCCACTCCGGCACGCCGGGAGGCGGCGGAGTGTATTCCGATTGCAGCGTTGCCTTGGAAAACCACTGCCGGTAGCCCGACACGGACATGATGCGCAGCTGCTTCGCGCCCGTGTCGTTGCAGGGCAGCAGGTGGACGGGAAAGGTGGACGCCCGGTAAGCGTCCCCATAGCGTACCTTCTTGGCGTCCTCGCCGTGGTTGCAGTCCCGAAGCTCGGCGATAATGTCCGCGTAGCTCTCGCCGGCAAAGATAAATGCCTTTGCCGCGCCCTTGATCCTCGCGCTCTGGTTGACAAGCACGTTGATTTCATCGACAAAGGCGATATTCCCTATGCCGGGAGCGACATAGTGCAGGGACGCGACAAGCTCGGGCAGGCGGAGCAGCGCGGCGACACGCGTGCTGCCCCACGGGTTATAGCCCCGGTCCCGCGTGATGCTCGACGGGAACATCGTGGGGCTGGCGGCAAGCTCCTCGACGCGTGTGGTGAAAACATTGACGCCCGCCCGGTACGCCGTGAGCGTCAGACGGGACAGGCGGAGGCGGCGCTCAATCGCCGATTGATGGTACGGCTGCTTGATGCTGGGGAGCTTCCCGCACAGGATCGTGTCAAGCACCTGTCGCCCCTGCGCCGTGATAACGAGCGCGCCGCTGGACTCATGGAGCTTGATAAGGCCGAACACGGAGAGGACGGCGAGCTCGGCCTCCGTCGCAACCGACCTCAGATCTTCCCGCCTGACATATTGGCACCAACAAAGGAGCCTCAGCACATCGACGTCCCTCTCGCTGAAAACCAAAAACCTCACTCCCTTCGCCGCCTCCCGCCAACGCCGAAACCGCCCCTGCGCCGTGCCGGCGCAAGGTCGCTTTCGGCTTCGGCTGGGGGATGGAAAAAGCGCCGAATCTGTTGCCTTACATAGAGGGCAGATGCCGCGCAGTTTTCCGTGCGTCCGCGGCGTCATAAAGCCCTGTTTTCATCGGGGTTTGCGGTACGCGGACACCCAACAGATTTGTTTTTTGCCGCAGCCCTTGAAAACGAAGCCGTTCTGCTGCCTGTCTGTTGCCTGTAAACCGACATTCTCCTTCAAATTGGGCATGAAAATACCCTGCCGATTTCGGCAGGGTATTTCAAAGCGCAGTAGTGTTTTCTTATCAGCCGCCGTTGTGCGTTAAGGCTTGAGCGATGTGATTGGAACGATATATATGCCTGTCTCCGCGTCCCTCATAACCGTGTCCAGATGACCGACGATCACGCACATATATGCGGGTTTCTTCTCGACGTTCTGTTGAAATGTGGTCAGGCTCCTGATTGCGTCCTGTATGCTGCCGTCGCTCAATTTAATCTCAAACGCGGCATAATCCCCATCCTTAAATTCGATGATCGCATCCACTTCATCCCCGGAGGTGTTGTCCCGAAAATGGTAAAGATGCCCTTCCAGATAATCCGCATAGATCCGCAGATCCCGCTCCACCATCGCTTCAAACATCAGTCCAAAGGTCTCGTGGTCGTTGAGCAGCTTGTTCACCGTCAGGTGGAGGCTTGCACAGCTCAGGGACGGATCAACGAGATGCCTTTTTGCAGACTTTCCGATTCGCGAGGAAGATCGGTAATGCACGCTGTAGGCTTCCTGATTCGCAATCATAAAGAGGCTGTCGAGAACGCCCGTGTAATCCGCGACCGTCGCTCTGCTTTCAATCAGTTCATCGCCGTTTTCATAGTCTTCGATGTCTTTCACCAACGTCTTGTCCCCGGCGATAGACGCTTCATGTCTTGCAAGAGATCGAAGCAACATCCGCATTTTTTCCGGACTTCGTTTCCTCGTCTGCCGCTCGTGCATATCCTTGGTGACAATGGCCTCGATATAGCTTTCCGGGATGACGCCGATGTCCTCGTCAGCCATATCAATGTTTTCGGGCCATCCGCCCCGGATAACCAGTTTGGCAAGCTCGTCCAGTTCGACCTTGCGCACGAAACCTTCCTGTATTTCGCCCTGAAGCATTCCGAGCAGGGACGCTTCTCCCGTTGAGTCGCTGGATTCAAACAGGCTCATGGGCTGCATACGCAAAGGTGCAATCCGTCCGGTTCCCGTGTGGTACACCTTCTGTTCTCCCCTCTTTTTTTTGAGAGAGGTCGAGCCGGTTAAGATAAACTTGCCCTTCCCGTGATCGCTGTCACACTCGTTCCGAACCGCATCCCATATTTCCGGGACGACCTGCCATTCGTCTATCAGTTGCGGTCGCTCTTTCATAAAAATGTATTTTGGATCGACCATAGCGTTGTTGCGGACGCTCTTATCGGTCACATATACGGCGCTGTTTGCATGGTTCAGACTTGTCCATGTTTTGCCGCACCATTTGGGACCTTCTATGGATACCGCCCCGAATATCCGCAAATAGCGCGCTATCCGTTCATCAATTAGGCGCGGTCGGTAGCCTTCCTTTGTCAAGCTCATTCTATTCACCACCTTCGTACCTACATTAGCACACCGCTTTACACTTTTCAATGATTTTATTTAGCACTTTTCCGACAAATTATTCAGCACTTATCAGCATCTCTACCAATCACTTTGCAAACAGATAAGGTGCCTCTTTTACGGCCAGCGGCCCTCGTAGATGTTGTTCGCGGCGTAGTAGCCGGAGTGTCCGGCGAAGAAATCCGAGGCGTCCCGCAGGTCGAGCAGCGAGATGTGGCAGACGCTCTCGGCGCTCCGCTTCGACAGCAGCGCCACGCTGAGCGTGTACTGGTCGTCGTCGGGAATGAGCCTGCCCTTGATGGCGTTGCTGACCGCCTTCCAGCCCTTATTGTCCTGGTCGAAGATGTGCCGCCCGGACACGTCGCTGTGTTCGTCGATCACGAGCAGCGCCTGTTCAAAGCGCGGGAGCGTACCGCCGCCCGCCTCATAGTCGTCCAGCAGGCGACGGATCGTGTCCGTCAGATACGCTGGCGTCTGAAACCGGCAATGGGGGAGCAGCGTGTTGAGTGTGATGTGGAGCCATGCTGAGCCTAAGCCGAACGTCTCCACGCTGCCCGCGATGCGCAGCGTTTTCATCGTAGGCCGCTTGGCGTAGCCGCCCACGCCGGGGGACGTTTGCTCACACAACCGCCGAAGTTCCAGCGTCGCGCGCTCGAACTGGTCGGCGGTCTGCTCCAAGGTCTTTTGCAGCTTCTCCGGCGGCATGATGCCGCCGTCCGCGGCGGCGACAAGGCTGCCGGTTTTGGTAAAGGTGTCGCCCACCAGCTCTTGCAGGCGTGCCATATCCTGTTTCATGCCGCTCATTCCGCGCCTCCGTCCTCCCGCATCCGCAGGTCGGTGGACGAGGTGGTGATGGCGTTGTACTCGCGCTCCGTCGCGTGGAACGCGATGGGAACGT
>CACZPK010000087.1 GCA_902783035.1 Oscillospiraceae bacterium | reverse complement strand
CCTCACCATGCCCGAGGATGACAAGACCCATCCGATCCCCGACCTGACCGGCTACATCACCGAGGGGCAGATCATTCTTTCCCGTGCGCTGTACCGTCAGGGCATCGAGCCGCCCGTGGACATCATGCCGTCTCTGAGCCGTCTGAAGGATAAGGGCATTGGCGAGGGCAAGACCCGTGAGGACCACGCCAATACGATGAACCAGCTCTTCGCCGCTTACTCCACCGGTAAGGAGAACAAGGAACTGATGAGCATTCTCGGCGAAGCGGCGCTCACGCCGACCGATCTGCTGTACGCCAAGTTTGCGGACGAGTTTGAACGTCGTTATGTCAACCAGGGCTATGATCAGAACCGCACCATCGAGGAGACGCTGAACCTCGGCTGGGAGCTGCTGTCGATCCTGCCCAAGGCGGAGCTCAAGCGCATCAAGCCGGAGTACATCGAGAAGTATTGGCCGAAGGACAAGGCTTGAGAAGGGAGGGGTGACCCATGCCAAACGTAGCGGTAAACCCGACCAGAATGGAGCTCACCCGCCTCAAGGGGAAGCTGCGTACCGCACAGCGCGGGCACAAGCTGCTCAAGGACAAGCGGGACGAGCTGATGAAGCAGTTCCTGGAAACCGTCCGTGAGGTGCGTTCCCTGCGCGCGGAGGTGGAGGATGAGCTGATGAAAGTGCATGGCTCCTTCACCGTTGCCTCGGCGCTGATGAGTTCGCAGGCGTTGGAGCAGGCGTTGATGTACCCCAAGCAGAGCGTGGAGCTGACGATGACGTTCCAGAACGTCATGTCGGTCAATGTCCCGGTCTATGATTTCCAGACCAAAACCAAGTCCGACGCGGATATTTATCCCTATGGTTTCGCCGCGACAAGCGGCGAGCTGGACGCGGCGGTGGAGGCGCTGGGCCATGTGTTCCGCAAAATGCTCAAGCTGGCGCAGATCGAAAAGTCCGCGCAGCTGATGGCGGAGGAGATCGAAAAGACCCGGCGCCGCGTCAATGCGCTGGAATATGTCAAGATCCCCGAGATGCAGGAGAGCATCAAGTACATCACGATGAAACTTGAGGAAAACGAGCGTGCGAACACCATCCGTCTGATGAAGGTCAAGGACATGGTGCTCAAGGACGCTATCGAGGAGCGCCGCGCGAGAGACGCTGCGGCCGCGGGAAACTGAAACGAAAGAACGAACAGCGGTACTGTTGGGATAAGCCCCGGCAGTACCGCTGCCGCTTTATCGCTGTTTTCTTGCCCGTGCAGAGGCACGGCGCTTTTGCACTTGCAAACCGCACGCGGCTATGCTAGAATAAAGAAAATCTACCCAGAAAGGACATACCGTTATGGATTTTCTGTCTGACAAGCCCTTGCTCATCACCGACACCATCCTGCGTGATGCACACCAGTCCCAGGCCGCCACGCGTATGACGCTGGAGGACATGCTCCCCGCTTGCGAGGTTCTCGACTCCATCGGCTATTATTCGCTGGAGTGCTGGGGCGGCGCGACCTTCGATGCCTGCATGCGTTTCCTCGACGAAGACCCGTGGGTACGCTTGCGCACCTTGCGTGCACACCTGCCGCACACGAAACTGCAAATGCTTTTCCGCGGGCAAAATATCCTCGGCTATAAGCACTATGCCGACGACGTGGTGGATATGTTCTGCGCCAAGTCTATCGAAAACGGCATTGATATCATCCGCATCTTCGACGCGCTCAACGATATCCGCAACCTTGAGCAGGCGATCAAATCCACCAAGAAATACGGCGGCCATGTGGAGGCGACGCTTTCCTACACCATTTCGCCCATCCACAACGAGGACTATTTTGTCGACCTTGCCAAGCAGCTTGAGCAGATGGGCGCGAACTCCATCTGCATCAAGGACATGGCGAACCTGCTGCTGCCGATGGATGCGTATTCCCTTGTCAAGCGCTTGAAGGAGACTGTGAGCATCCCCATCCATCTGCATACCCACAACACCACCGGTACGGGCGACATGGTCAACCTGATGGCGGCGTATGCCGGCGTGGACATCGTCGACTGTGCGCTCTCGCCCCTTGCCAACGGTACGTCCCAGCCCGCTACCGAATCTCTCGTGGCGACGCTCAAGGGCACGCCGCGCGACACGGGTCTCGACCTCAACAAGATGAGCGATGCTGCGGCGCACTTCCGCAAGGTCGCCCAGCGCTTGAAGGATGCGGGCTCGCTTGATCCGAAGGTGCTCAACGTCGATACCAACACGCTGCTCTATCAGGTGCCGGGCGGCATGCTTTCCAACCTCATTTCCCAGCTCAAGCAGGCGGGTAAGGAGGACAAGTATTACGACGTGCTGGCAGAGATCCCCCGCGTGCGCGAGGACTTCGGTTATCCGCCGCTGGTCACGCCTTCGTCCCAGATCGTCGGTACGCAGGCGGTGATGAACATCGTCACGGGCGAGCGCTACAAGATGATCCCGAAGGAGTCCCGCGCCATGCTCAAGGGCGAGTACGGCAAGCTTCCCGGCACGGTGAACGAGGCCGTGCGCGAGAAGGCGGGCATCAAGCCGGAGGAGGTTGTTACCTGCCGTCCCGCCGATCTGCTGGAGCCGGAGCTGGATAAGTACCGCGCCGAGTTTGCCGGCCTTGCGCAAAGCGAGGAGGACGTGCTTTCGCTGGCGCTGTTCCCGCAGGTTGCGTCGAACTTTATCAAGAAACGCAACCTCAAGACCCCGCCCATTCCCCGCAGCATTGAGCCGCTGGAGCACCGCGAGCAGGAGCGCAGCGTCGCCCCCATCAGCCGCGGCTGATTTCCGATATCAACATACCAAATCTCCGTTCCGCAAACGCGGAGCGGAGATTTTTTTGCGGCCGGATGCGGGAAAAAACGCTTGCAATGCGCCCTTCCTGTGGTATCATAACGGTATGGATACGAAAAATACAACCAAATGGGAACAACGGCGCAGACAGTTGGCGCGCATCATTGAGATTGGCGCGTCGGAAGACCGGCTGAGCCGCGGTTATGATTTCCTGCTGACGGGGATTATCCTCGTCAACCTTACCGTCGCCATCCTCAGCACCTTCGAGGAGCTGGACAGCGCCTACGGCGCCCTGTTCGACGTTGTGGAGAGCGTTACCGTCGCATGTTTTGCGGTGGATTATGTGCTGCGCCTGCTTGCGGCGAAGTACATCTATCCGGGCCGCAGTGAGCTGCGCGCTATGCGCTGTTTTGCCTGTTCCTTTGGCGGCGTCATCGACTTGCTGAGCTTTTTGCCGCATTATCTGCCGATCTTTTTCCCGGCGGGCGCGGTGGCGTTTCGGATGTTCCGCGTTGTACGCATCTTCCGCTTGTTCCGCATCACGGCCTACTACGACTCCCTCAACGCCATCGCGGAGGTCATTGTCAGCAAGAAACAGCAGCTGCTCTCCTCCATGTTTATCATCGTCGTGCTGATGCTCGGCTCCAGCCTGTGTATGTACAGCGTCGAGCATGATGCCCAGCCGGATGTGTTTCAGAATGCGTTCTCCGGTATCTGGTGGTCGGTTTCGACCCTGCTCACCGTTGGCTACGGCGACATCTATCCCATCACAACGCTGGGGCGCGCACTGAGTACGGTCATTACGTTTCTCGGCGTGCTCATGGTTGCGATCCCGACCGGTATCATCAGCGCGGGCTTCGTCGAGCAATACGCCCGGATCCAGAACAGCGGCAGCGTGGCGCGGGAGACCGATATTCATTTCATCAAGTTCCGTCTCGGCGCGAACGACGCGTGGACGGGAAAACGGATTCTGGAATTGCAGCTGCCCCGCGGCATCATTATGACCGCTATCCACCGTGACGGTGAGGTGATGATCCCCAAGGGCGACATCGTGCTCCTGGATGGCGACACCATCGTTCTCGGCGCAGAGCCGGTGCGCGACCGTTCACAGATCACGCTGAAAGAAGTCGTGCTGCTGGAGAAGAACCCATGGAACGGGCAGCTTGTCCGCGATCTGGATATCTCGCGCCAGACCATGCTCGTTATGGTCAAGCGCGGGAACAGCGTCATTATCCCCAGAGGCTCCACCCGCCTTCGCGCAGGCGACCGGCTGTTGCTGCACACGAAAGCACCCCTTCCCGGCAGCAAGGATATTTCCCTGTAGTATAGCGGAGCGGCGTTCCGCAGACAGAAAAAGAGCGGCATACGCCGCTCTTTTTGTTTCCTTATTCCTTTTCCTCTTCGGCAAATGCTTTGTCTGTGTCCTCCATGCACTCCATGTAGAGGTTTGACACATGCCGGTCGCCCAGCCGCAGCTTGATATCCGGGAAGTACATGGCATTGGACGCCTGCTCATACGCCATCGCATATTGCAGATAGGCGGAGTACTCGTTTTCTTCCTCACCCAGCAGTGCCGCCGCGGCGCTGGGGTTGATGACCAGTTCCGAAAGAATGCTCTCGATGGCTGAACCGGTTACCTGATCGAGCAGACTGATGAGCCCCATGAAGAAACCTTGCTCTTTGGGCAGGGAAGTTTCGGAATTCTGGATCAGACGCTCCACGAAACGGCCGCGCAGGAACGCCTTGCGCGCCAGCTCGTCGGAGTTGGAGGTGTTGGTTTGCTTGAGGAACTGCGCGGACGTCCAAAGACGGATGCCTTCCAGCCCCAAGAGGGTCATCGCGTGACGCACGGCCGCGGCGAGATTCTCGCGGCTGTAACGCGTTTTGAGAACGTGACGCAGGAACAGATGCGCAAGCATCGAATCCGTTTCCACGATACGGCAGCACATTTCGAAGTTCGGCATCGGCTTCATGATTTCCGCAAACATCTTGCCGTAAGGCGTCGCGGTCAGGGAAACCTGTTTACTCACGATGTCCGGACGTTCGAAGTAGTAACCCTGAAAGAGCGTAAACTTGAGCGCCTGCACCATCTCAAACTCGGCTTCGTTTTCCACGCGCTCCGCAAGCAGTTGTGCGCGGCTGAAACGCAGGCGCTGCAGGATATCCTTGAGCATGAGCTTGTTTTTGCCGCCCGTCTGAACGCGGATCACGTCAAAGGAGTTGATGATGCGGTCGAACTTGATGCGGCCGTTTTGCTCGTTGTAGCTGTTGAGCGACAAACGATAACCCGCGCGCTGCAAACCGGAGAGCTTGCCGACCAACGCGTCGTTGACAAACACTTCTGCGGGCACTTCGACGATGATTTCATTCGGGTCGAAGAGATAGGCAAAATCGTCCATGATGAGGTTGCGCGTGAAGTTGATATATGCGGGCAGACCGTTGGTCAGGTTCTTGATGCCGAACACGTTGACCGCATCAAGCAGGACGCTTTTTGTCATCTCATCGCCGTCCATGTCCAGACCCGCCGCACCGATTTGCTCGTTGCGACGGTAGAGCAGTTCATAGCCCGCGACATTGAACACCGTGTTATAAATAGCCTGTCGGCCAATATACGCATACACAGAAGACCGCGCCCCTTCCGTTTGTCTACAAATCTAACTTATTTTAACCCATCTGCTTTTCCCTGTCAAGCCATATGTGCGCCGTGCTTTGTTAGAAAAAGCGCATTTCGATGCAACAAATGCCGCTTTTTCATCATACGGGAGAACGGACGCCGGAGCGGACACGACGGCACCGGCGGCAAAGCGGGACAATAGCGTGCGACACAACGGGTTTGCCGCGGAAGTTAATTTCCCGTTAAGACTTGACGGCGCTGTGCGAATATACGATAATAGACGCAGAAAACAGCTTCTTTCCGGAAAGAGAGGGGTACGTATATGCTGCGACGACTGCGGACGATCATCTTCGGCAGGCCGCTGAAGGATTCGGAACTAAAGCAGCAGAAACTGGGCATTTTATGGGGGGTCTCCACATTCTCCAGCGACACGATTTCCACGGTCAGTTATGCGGGCGAGGAAATCCTGCTGGTGCTGATCCCTGTGCTTGGCGCGGCGTCGTACGGCAAATTTGTCCCCATTGTGGCGGCGTTGGTCACGTTGCTGGCACTGCTGGTCATCGATTACCGGCAGATGATTGACATCTATCCGCGCGGCGGCGGTGCGTATACCGTTGCGATGGACAATCTGGGGGAGAGGCCGGGGCTGATCGCCGGTTCGTCCTTGGTGATCGAATATGTGATGGCGGTTGCGGTCAGTGTCAGCGCCGCAGCGGCGGCGCTCGTTTCCGCGTTTCCGCGGACAGAACCGTATAAATCGCTTATGGCGCTGCTGGTCATCGTGCTGCTCACATGGGGGCACCTGCGCGGGACACGGGAATCGGCGGTGCTCTTTGGTATACCGACTTATCTTTTCGTGCTCACCATGCTTGCACTGGTCGGCGTTGGGTTTTATCAGTGGGTCCACGGCGGCTATGCGCCGGAGCCGGTGCCGGCGGTGCCGGAGGACCAGTGCACAACGGCAATCTATGCGGTGCTGCGTGCTTTCGCTTCCGGCTGTACCGCGCTGGCGGGCATTGAATCGGTTTCCAACGGTGTGACCGCGTTCCGGGAACCGGCAACCAAAACCGCCAAAAGCATTCTGGTCGTGATGGCGCTCATCGTCGGTACGATCTTCCTCGGCTCCAGCATACTGGTCAGCTTTTACCGCATCGTGCCCAACAGCAGCGAGACCACGATCAGCCAGCTGGCGCGCTCCGTGTTCGGCCTGAACAGCACGATGTACTACGTTGTGCAGGCGATGACGGTGGTCATCCTGATCCTCGCGGCGAACACGGCGTTTGCCGATCTGCCGCACATGATGGCGATGATGGCGAACGACGGCTATTTGCCCAGCCGCCTCATTTCACGCGGCAGCCGCCTGAACTACACGAACGGTATCGTGTTCATGGCAATCAGCGCGGGGGCGCTGGTGCTGGCGTTTGGCGCGAACCAGCACGCCCTGATGCCGCTGTTTGCCAGCGGGATATTCATTTCCTTTATTCTCCACCAACTCGGCATGCTGTGCTACTGGACGCGGCGCAAGGCGCGTTTTTGGTTGCTCAACGCGGGGCTCAACTGCGTTACGCTGCTCGTTACGGCAGTGACGTTCGTCGTGCTGATCCTCACGAGCTTTTTGGGCGGCGCATGGATCACGCTGCTGGGGATCGTGCTGCTGACGGCGCTGATGCTGTGCATCCGCAGGCACTATCGCCGCGTGCAGGAAGAGTTGTCCGTCGGCTCCGACGACGAGGTGCGCGCCATGTTCAGCGCGACACATTCAGGCAAGGCGATCCTGCCCATGCGCTCGCTGAACCGCGCGTTTATCAAGGCGTACAACTGCGCCAGAGATATGGGCTTTTCGGAGATCGAGTTCTTTTATACGGGCAGCCGGGAAGAGGATGCGATCGCCCTCGGCAAACGGTTGGAGGAGCTGGGCTTTGTCGGTAAGTTCGTTTATGAGATCACGGAGTACCGCGACACCGAGGACGTTTTGATCCGGCACATCGAGATGGAGGAGCGCAAGCTGGCGCACCACCAGCACCTGACGATCCTGCTGCCCAATCTGGTGACGATGAACCCCGCCAAGCAGAACCTGCACAACGAGACTTCGCGTGTACTGCTCCACCGCATGGCGCGATACCGCTATGTGTATATTTTTCAGGTCCCCTACGTATTTGAATGAAAGCGACAACAAAGCGCCCGCCATCATGGCGGGCGCTTTGCATTTGTGACGTTATTTTTGATATGCCGCGATCAGCCGCAGCACGTCCTCCAGCGTGGCACGGTAATAGTCCGCACTCTCGGCGGCGTACTCCGTGAACGCCTTTGCCGTGCGGTCGATGCCAAACATCGCCGTCACGCCGAGGTCATAGGCTTCCTCCGCGCCGTCACCCACGCAGCCGACGATGGCGATGAGCGGCACATTCTTCGGCTGTGTGCGCTTCGCGATGCCGGAGATGACCTTGCCGTGAACGCTCTGGGAGTCGATGCGGCCCTCGCCGGTGATGACCAGCTCCGCACCGTCCAATTGTGCGTCGAAGTCCACCATGTCCAGCACCGCCTCGATACCGGAGCGCATCTGCGCATGCAGAAATGCCATGCAGCCCGCGCCCATGCCGCCCGCCGCGCCCGCACCGGGGAGGTCGGCAACGCGCTTGCCGAGGTCACGTTCGACAGTTGCCGCCAGCATTGCAAGGTTGGCGTCCAGGCGCGCGACCATCGCCGTATCCGCGCCCTTTTGCGGGCCGAACACATGCGCCGCGCCGCGCTCGCCGCACAGCGGATTGTCTACGTCCGACATCAGCGTCAGCGTGACGCCGGAGAGCAGCTTTTCCGCTTCGGCATTGTCGATGCGCGTGATCTTGTCCAGTGTGCCGCCGACGGGGACGAACATTTTGCCGTCCGCGTCAAAGAACTTTGTTCCCAGCACGGCGACGCAGCCACAGCCGCCGTCGTTGGTGCAGCTTCCGCCAAGCCCGAGCAGGATCTCCGTGCAGCCGTGCTCAATGGCGTGGCGGATCAATTCGCCCACGCCATAGGTCGTGGTGGCGGCGGGATCTTTGCGCTCACCCACCATCGGCAATCCCGCGGCGCTTGCCATTTCGACGATGGCACGGTTTCCCTTGCGGGCGTACACTGCGTCGACACGCTCGCCCCACGGGCCGGTGACGCTGACCGCGACCGGCTGCGCGCCGATCGCTTCGATGAAGCAATTCACCGTGCCCTCGCCGCCGTCGGCGACGGGAATGCCAATCACCTCACAGCCCGGCATGATCTTCGGTACGCTCTCACGTGCGATGGCGCAGATATCCTGACTGGACAGCGTTCCCTTGAAGGAATCGGAGATGACGATGATTTTCTTCATCTTACTTATTTACGACATTTTGCGGCGCGCCGTCCAGCCACGCCTTCACGTTCTCGACGGTGGTGTCCATGATGCGCTGACGGCTGCCCTTCGCACCCCAGCTCATGTGCGGCGTGATGATGCAGTTCTTGGCCTTCAGGAGCGGGTTGTCGCCGTGGATCGGTTCGGTGGATACCACGTCCAGCGCCGCGCAGGCGACCTTGCCGGAGTTGAGCGCGTCGGCGAGGTCCTGCTCCACGACCATCTGACCGCGGGAGTTGTTGATGATGATGACGCCGTCCTTCATCTTGGCGATATTCTCTTTG
>CACZPK010000086.1 GCA_902783035.1 Oscillospiraceae bacterium | reverse complement strand
TCCTGGCCGCAGCAATCGCAGCGGCCAACGGGGACCGGGTCCTTCGGCCCGGTAATCAAACTGC
Organism: Oscillospiraceae bacterium; assembly: GCA_902783035.1. Lineage (GTDB taxonomy): Bacteria > Bacillota > Clostridia > Oscillospirales > Oscillospiraceae > Hominicoprocola. Next base: position 65,997 of record CACZPK010000086.1, on the reverse strand, counting down.
TGGTTGACACGAAAACCTCCTTGCAGAAAAAAAGTGTTGACAAATAATTTGTGTGGTGTTATAGTAATCAAGCTAACGGTGTATACGCTGGTGTAGCTCAGTTGGTAGAGCAGCTGATTTGTAATCAGCAGGTCGGGGGTTCGAGTCCGTCCACCAGCTCCACCACAGAGCAAAAGAGAATATGGAGGAGTTCCCGAGTGGCCAAAGGGGGCAGACTGTAAATCTGTTGTCAGTGACTTCGGTGGTTCGAATCCACCCTCCTCCACCAAGAAAAACGATTAGTCCGTCAGGACTGGTCGTTTTCTTATACCGGGCTGGATTCGAAAGCCGGCGCTTGGCGACATGCCGGCGGCATGTCGCAACCGGCGTGGCTTTTCCGCAGAAAAGCGAATCCACCCTCCTCCACCAACAAGAAAACCGCCTGTTTAGGGCGGTTTTCTTGTTGCCGTATGCTGAATCGGTAAAGTAGGAACATGTATTTCCGGTTTCATATGCGATGTTTTACGGCAAAAAGGCTTGCTATCCGGAATGAGATAGCAAGCCTTTTTCTGCTTGTCGTCAGAAACTGCGCCCCGACCCGGAGTGACTGCGGCCAGAGGAATCGTGATAGGAGTGGGAATACGTGCTGCGCCCGGAACTGCCGCCAGATCTGCCGGAGCTGCCGCCGGATTCCCGTTCCACAGGATCGTAGACCCGGTTCGTTGTGGTATACAGCAAGTGGCTGCCTGCGTCCTGAATGTGCGAGTCGTCGGCGCTGAGATAGGCATCGGCGTCCGATTTCTCCGTCGGCGGAGCCATCTTATGCCTGGCGCGCGCCAGTGCGATGCCGCCGAAAATCAAGCCGAACAGGGCGGACAAAAGGGAGATCATGCACCAGTATGCCATCGAACGCGGGACGCGGCCGGTGCGCATCATATGATCGACCTGTTCGAGCCATTGGGACGACGCGCCGTAATAATCATCGTAATAGGAATTGTCCTTGAAGAAATCTGTCAGGCGGTCGTAGTTCGTGTCGCTGAGCTTTCGGACGGCGGAGCCGGAGGCGGTTATGCGGGAGGTCGCGTGATAACCGTCCCGCTTGAACACCGTCAGCAAAATACCGTCATAGTCCGGACCGAATCCGTAGCCCATATAGGTGTAATACTGCTGCGCGACGTCGCTGTAGTCCAGCCCCAATGGGGACTTCATGGTGTGGATCGCAACGTCGACTCCGTATTTTTGCGAGACCGCCGTCGCCTGCTCGGACAACGCCGCAGCCTCTGCCTCTGTCAACAATCCGATTTCATCCACCACGCGCGGCGAGGACGGATTGTGAAAGGGCGTCAGCGCCGCTTCCTTGTCAGTGTACCAGTCCGGAGCATAGGGCGAACCTTTGACGTACAGCCGATAGAAGTTTTCGACCCAGTTTGCGATGCCGTCGGCATATGTGCCGGCCTTCATGTGTGTGTACAGCTCGTCGTCGATCAGGTTGGCGATTTCCTCGGTGTAGAGCGCCCTGGTTTCGGAACCGGTGCAGCAGCACCACCAGCCGCGGTTGTCCGGGTCCATGCAGATGAACAGGCAGACGCCCTCGTATTCGTTTCCGCAGCCGTAGCCGTTAAAAGTATAGAAATCCGCCGCGCAGATGTGGCGCCCGAGCCCGTAGTCGGTCCGGTCGGTGTAAATGACGATATCGCGCTGCAATTCCTGCCGGATCGCGGCAACGCGTGCTTCAAGAGTCTGTTCCTCCGCGTCGGTGAGGATGTCTGCGTCGTCCACCACGCGCGCCGCAGTTTCGTTATGGAAGGGCGTGAATTCCTCTGTGTCGGCGGGATACCACGACGGCAGGCCCGATGTGTTCTCCGTGCGCTCGGCCACCGTGCCGGTACCGTCCGCAGCCTGTGCGTCGTCCGCGTGCTCATCCAGATAGAGGGACAGGTATCTGATGCCACCGTACAATACGCCGTAAATGCCGCTCTTTTCCGCCAGCTTCGGGGCGGAGCTGGCGGCGAAGTCCAGATAATCCTGCGGGATCACGTTTTCCGCGGCGCCAAAACAGAACACTTCCATGGTTTCGGTGTCCGTGTTGTAAATCCAGAGGAAACCGTCACGCGTTTCACCGTATCCGAAGCGGCAGGCGTCAAATTCCTCCTGTGCCAGCTCGCTTGCGCTGCGCCCCGCGTAGTGTTCGTCCGCTATCGCCAGAAGCGCAATGTCCAGATGGTATTTTTGCATGAACGCAAGGCATTCCTGGTCCAGATCCTCCTGCTCCGCATCCGACAACTCCTTCGTGAAGTCGTTTGCCCGGTAATAATTCTCATGCCACAGCTCATTGTCGGCACGGACGCACACGGCGCACAGACAGAGCATGACGAACAGGGCGATGCATGATTTTCGACTCTTCATCCCGGTCACGCTCCCATCATATATTTGGCGACGAACACCGCCGCCACGGCTGCTGACGCGGCGGCCATCCGCAGCAGAAAATACCGCATGCTGACCGAACGGCTGACCGGCAATGTGCCCACAACCTTGCCGGTTTGCCCGTTTACGGCAAAATCATAGGACTTGCCGCCGTACAAAATGGAGAACAGATAGACCGGCAGAAGCATGTACTGTGCATGCAGCTGCGCCCGGAGCGAACCGCCGGTGCGGTAGACGCCGGAATACCCATAAAGTGTGGACTTTGCGGCGCACTCCGCCGAGGCAATCATCCGGCTTTTGGCGCGCTCCGCCATATCGCCCTTTGCCTGGTCGAAACGGTCTGCCGTGAACCCCGCCAGATAGCGCATGTCAAATGGCCTGGCGTCAGAGATGTCGAAGGGCTCCAGAGAGTCCATCAGGTCGTCGGCAATGCGGCCGCTGGCGTCTACCGGCACGTTGCGGAACGACAGATCGACGTTTCGCCGCAGCTGATAGTGTCTCGTATGCGTGACCAGATAGTCGCCTTGACGGGACGTGGAAGACGTCGTTCCCTGAAAACGCAGCATGCCGTCCAACCGGCCACCGAAGACCCAGAAGGGGACGTAAACGCCGGTCACTTTGCTCAGTGAGCTTTCCGAGAAGAAATTCTTCGGCAGGAGCGCCTTGCCCTTGTAAAATTTTTGCAGCGCATCCGGCAGCTGCTTCGCGTCGATATGGAACGGGATCAGGGCGTCGGGGCGGAGCTTGCCCGTGACCTTGTCGGTGAGGACGATGTTGTTGCCGCAGTAAGGGCAGGTTGTCGCAATCTGCTCCGCGGGGGCGATGACCTCCGCGCCGCAGGACACGCAGTTGTAGACCGGCAGCGCCTGTGCCGCCTCGTCAGTTGCCTGCTCGGTCAGGGCGGTAAAATCCAGACCGTCCAGCGACACTTCTTCGACCTTGTCGGAATCCTCCGGAATATCCTGTATTGAGCCGCAGTTGCGGCACACGAGTTTGCCGCGTTCGGGATCGAATTGCAGCGGCGCGCCGCAGGACGGGCATTTTTGCTCAAAGACTTTTCCCATGTTCGGTTCTCCCTTCCGCCTTGCCCGGCTGTGCGCCCCGGAACGGGCGGGCCGGACGAAGCCAACGGAACTGTATGCATCATAGCACATTTGAATGAGGTAGGCAACGATATTCTGCCATACGGGAAGAACGGAGACGCCGCGCCACAAGATGTAGTACTTTACATAAAATAGAAACGGTGATAAACTAGACTATCATAGTATAGGTCGGAATACGCCTTACAGCAAAGGGATGAAAGCAAGAGCCATGAACAGCATACGGGCAAAACGGAATCACAGAGGCTTTTCGCTTGCTGAGCTTCTGGCAGTGATCGCGATCATGGGAATCATGGTTGCGCTGATTGTGCCCACCGTGATTCAATATCGCCGTACCCTGCGGCAAAAGGAGCTGGACGCCAAGGCGGAGATCATCTACACCGCCGTGCAGAACCAGCTTCTCAAACTGCGCGCCGACGGCAACTCGGGCAGCTATCACTATGCGGATGGTTCGCCGCACAAACTGGCGAAAGAGCGGATCCGGGATATCCGGGACGCCGTGCCGCAGTATAACAGCGACGGCGAGCCCGTGGAGAGAAATCTCTACTATATGCTGAGCGGAGCGACGGATTCCGTGGCGGATGCGGTTATGACCGCGGAAACGGTGGACGCCGCGCTGCTGGGCAGCCACTGGGTCATTGAGTTCGATCCGGAGGCGTGCAACGTCTACGCCGTATTTTACAGCGAGGACGTCGACGTTTCGCAAATGTATCTTGCCGACTGGACCGGATGCAACCAGCTGCGCGCCTGGGACCAACGCGCCAATAAGGCGCAGGTGGGCTACTACGGCGGCGATGTGAGCGCCGTCACAAGCGGCGTTGCCGGAAAGACGCTCCAGCCGTATATGGAGGTCACAAACGGAGAGAAGCTCAGTGTGACCCTGCGCTGCGATTCCTTTGACGATGACAGCCTGCAATTCAAGCTGACGTTGAAGGATGCCGCGGGCCACGAACGCACCGAGATTTATACATATCCCGCGTCTTTGGAAAGATACGGCGCCAGATTCTACAAAACGGTGTATTTGGACGACCTGTCCGCGGACGACAAACGCTTCGGCGCACTGTACGGACCGGGCTCTGATCCTGATCCCAACAAGTGCCTTACACCCGGCTCGTCGCTGACGCTTACGCTGCAGGTGGTCAGCACGGAATACCCGCTGGATAATCCTGAGCCGGTCGTTTGTCAGACCAACAGCCTGTTTGCCGACGACAGCACGGGAACCAAGGCGCTCGTCCGCTGCGCGCGCCATTTACAGAATTTGGACGCCTCCTCCGGCGTGAGCGGGATCACAGCGGCCGAGCAAACGTTGGACATCAATTTTGCCAACGATCCGGATGCGGAAAAGAAAAACGATTGGTATGACTATTATCATACGCAGTTCTTCCATGGAACGGCAAACGGCACGGCAAAATTCCAGCCGATCGTTCCGGCAAAGGCCGCGACATACCGGCTGGAATCCTACGACGGCGGCGGACATCAGATCGCGGGTCTGAACGTTTACGAATCCGGCGTCGCTGTTGGCCTGTTCGCGGATGCGGGCGGCATGACCGTCAAAGATGTTACCCTGATCGACGCGCAGGTTTCCGGCGGCAACGCGGGCGCGCTGGCGGGGGTGGTCTCCGGCGACTGCACCATAAAAGACTGCCGCGTCTATCTGAACACAGACAGCCTGAGCGGCAAAACATATCAGAATGCGTGGATCAGCGGCGCTAACGCCGGTGGTCTGGTCGGTGTTGCGCAAAGCGGTACGCTGAGTATCGAAAGCAGCTTTGCCTCCACGGTGATCGCGGGTACGGCGCGAGCGGGCGGCCTCGTCGGCAGCGTGGGCGGCGGCACGGTGCAGGCTGAAAACTCCTACGCCGACAGCTATATCAGCGGCAAAGACACCAGCGGTATTGCCGCCGGGGACGTGGCGGTGCTCAACAACTGTTATGCCGCGGGTTTCCAGACCGCGACGGATTCCGCCGCGGGGCTGGCCAACGGCGCCATCGCGGATGCGCGCAACAGCTATACCGTCTGCGCACTGCTGACGGAGGACGGCGCGTCTGCGCCCGCTTACCAGAGTACGGCGCAGAGCGTCGGCGGAACACCGGGGACGGTGTACTACTTCCACACCTACGCCGGCGGCGCCGATGCGGCGGGAACAGTGCAAAAGCAGGAACTGAAAGCGGAGGATCTGGGCAGCGCATTTGAGGACTACGACGCAAAGGATGCCGCGGGCAACCGCAAGCACCAGACCGTTGTCTACGGCCTGAAAGCGGTGACGCCCCCCTATCCGTTCCCCTATTTGGCCGGTGCGACGGTCAAAACACATTACGGCGACTGGCAGGCGGAGTTTACGGCTGGAACGCTGGTTTACTATGAGCGGTATGCGACGTCGTCGGGGACGGTTTATGGGTTCTACGGCGCGAACGAAGACCTGCTGCAAAGCGGCGCCGGTTTCCGGGTGACGGGCGACGGCTACGGCGTGGTTTTTCAGGACGGCGAAAGCATTCCGGAGACAGTGACCGTCCGGATCGGCGGTACGGACTATCCGATCAAGCCCAAGAAGCCGGAGACGACCTCGTATCCGGTTCAGAAGGATGCAAGCACGACCTATCTGGTCTATCCGCTGCCTGCGGCGGCGTTGAATGCCGCGCCGACGGATCAGTTCTATCAGGAAGCGCTGATCAGCTACGGCGCGGGCAGCCCGGGCAAATCGTATCCCTTCAATCCCCATTTTGCCAGGTCGGTGGGTGCGCCCGACGGGACGGCTTTCGTGCGCTCCGCGCGGCACCTGTACAGCATGAGCCGCTATTACGCAAAGTATTCCGCGCCCACGGCGGGCTGGACGTTCCGGCAGGAGAGGGACGTTGACTATGCGACGTATCTTTGGACGAACTACGCCGGGACGAGCGGGAATATCAGCGCGCAGGAGCCGATCGGCGCTTCGGCTTCGACGCCGTTCCAGGCGATCTATGACGGCCGCGGATTTACCATTGAGCATGTCAGCATCATTTCCAACCATGCCGACAACATCGGACTGTTCGGCTACCTGACGGGTGAATTGAAAAACATTGCGCTGGTAACGGATTACGATACGAGCGGGCTGAACACCTATTATGTCCAGCGTGAGACCAACATGGGCATCAACAATAAGGTCTACATGGGCATTCTGACCGGCTATAACGCGGGCGGCACCATTCACAACTGCGCCGTGGCGGGGTACTATGTGGCCGGCTCGGACGGCACGCTCCACGCTTACCCGAACAGCAAGCTGTATGCGGGCGGACTGGTAGGCGGCAACAACGGCAGCATCTACAACAGCTCCGCCGATTGTCCCACGATCCGCGTTTCCGCGTACGACGCCGATGTGGCGCTCGGCGGACTGGTCGGACGAAACGAGAAAGACGGCAGGATCACGACCTGCTATGCCATCGGGCACATTGAGGCGGCGGACACGCAGGACGGCCGTGTGCGCATCGCAGGCTTTGCGGGTTATAATGACGGCACCATCAACGACAGCTACTGCGCGGTTTCGCTCGTTGCCAACGGCAACGCCGCGGAGTCTTACGGCTTTGCGCCGTTGAGCGGCTATGTCAGATCGTGCTGCTATCTGAGCAACGTTACGTGTGAATACAGCAAGAAGCTGCGCTCTTACACGGCCGATCCGAGCATTACCGCGGGCGATGCGATCTACGCCGAGGGGCTCCGCGCCATGCAGGGACAGGGATACGCCGATGAGGATCACAGCTATAACCACACAAATTCGGAAGGGGCCGAATATCCCTATCGCGCGGTCGTGCGGAAGAACGGCGCCTGGATTCACTACGGCGATTGGCAGAGTGAAGGGGCGCTGGGCACGATGGGCGTGTTCTATTGGGAACACGAAGAGGGCGGCTCCAACGACGGCTATCACCTGACCTTTGCCGGTACCGAGGGCAACAAGGCGATGGCCGGCACCACGCTTTGCATCGCGCACGACGACGGCGGCGTGATCACTGAGTTTGGCTACGGTTACTATACGCTGGCGGACGATGAGCACAAGAACGGCGTCGCCGTCAAAAGCACGGGCATTGCGTCCAGCATGGACGTCAGCCAACCGGGCGTTTTCAAACCGGGCGATTTCAACGCTGCCGCGGCCGAAGCGCTGCAAAAGCAGATGTCGGATTATGCGTTCTACCCCTACACCACGCGCACCGAGACGGAGGTGCCCGTCGGTGAGGGCGGGGACAAGAGCTACCTCTATCTCCATGCGGATGGAGCAACGTACGGCACCTGGACGCTTTCCTACGGCGCACAGGAGGAGCAGTACTGCATTGCGCCCTTCTTTGCCAACGCCATCAAGATGGTGGGACATGTCGACCAGGCTGCCGTCGCGGAGGCGGAGGACGGCTTTGCAAACGATTTCCACAAGGACATCGGACAAACGGAGCAGGATGAAAAAGGGATCGATATCAAGGGAAACCCCTTTGAGATCCGCTCGACGCAGCAGCTGCAGTACCTCAACTGGAATTACACCGAGAAGAGCACGGATCAACTGGTAAATAACAACAACTACAGCCAGTTCCCGTATCTTGTGTATACATGCAGCTCCGGAAGAGTTACCAAGAGCAACGCGGGCAACAAGGAGCTCATTGATCTCCGCTGGCGCCAGACGCATGATATCGGCTCTTCGGGGACAGATACTTCGTTTACGCCTGTTGCGGGCGTGGACTCACACATCGGCGTGGCCAAACTGCCCGCGTGGTTTGGCAGCTATTACGACGGGCAGAGCTACAAGATCCAGAATATCCATATCAAGACCGACAGCCTGACCGCCGGCCTGTTCGGCGTGACGGTCGGCGCAAACATCAAGAACATCGTTCTTTACAGCAACCGCAACACCGCGATCGAGCGCACGACCAATGCCAATACGGGTACGAAGAACTTTGCTTATGCGCTGGGCGGGATGATTGCCATTGCCTATGAGTACGAGGTCGACAAGAAACCGACCGACGTCGACCAGAAACCGACCAACGTGATCGAAAACTGCGCCATCGCCGGCTACACCCTGATCGACACCAGCGCCAACCCTCGCGAGTCCGGCCAGGCTGCGAACAAGGTCGAGACCCGCGGCAATATCGGCGGTATGATCGGCCTTTCGGCGGTGAACCTGGAGCGCTGCTCCGCTGTTACGGACATCAGGATGGAGTGTACGCACGCGTTTGGACACGCGCAGTTCGGCGATTACATCCGCGTCGGCGGCATGACGGGTTCCACGCAGGGCAGAGCGGAGGAGTGCTATACCGGCGGCAGCATCACATTCGCCGAGCAAACGATCAACGAGGTCTATGGAACCTCGGTTTCGAGACCCACGGAGAAACTTGACGCATTTAGTAAACTCAAGCGCAATCAGAACGTGCTGTATTTTGTCGGCGGCTTTTCCGGCGGATGCGCGTCCACCGTATTCAGCAATTTCGGCGGAAGGAGCGACAACGAAACCAGAGACGCGGACGCGACCTTTACCAACTGCTATACCTATACGAAACTGCCCAAGGTGGAGGGAACGATCCGGCTGGTGACCTACTTTGCCAGTGTCGGCGACCGTGCGTCCAAAACGAGTACGGTGACGCTCAACAACTGCTATTATCTCGACGGTATTGCGCAGAAGGAGACCGAGACGCCGCTGTCTTTAAACTGGTACAGCATCGACGACGAGAAACACAACACGCCCAACAATTATGCCGCGATCGCGCTGGAGGATTACGAAACGGTCGTTGAGAATCAGATAAAGACCGGAAACTATAAATACAGAGGCGGCACGAGCCTGATTGACCCCATTCTGGTTGCGGCGCTTGACGACGCACATCTGGACGACGAGGACGGCAAACATAAGATTGACGGGTTTGACCTCGGCTACTACAAGATGCTCATGGGCGAGGCGAACGTCCTCAAGCACACGCTCTACAACGACAACCCCTGGGCTTACTATGAGGTGCGCAACACCCTGCTCGGAGAGCTGCCGAAAAAAGTGACGTTCGAAGAGCTGAGCGCCTCCGGTATGCCGGCCGCGCTCAAGGGCTCGTGGAAGCCGGTTACGACGACGGAGCCGAACGGCGCGGAGATCCCCGGCAAGTACAGCTTCCCGGGCAACAACGGCGCATTGCTCGGCAAGGACTTCCCGTTCCCGACGGTCGTTCAGCAGAACGACCTGACCTTCGGCAACGTGACCAATGCGTCCTTGGTCAATGTCCACTACGGCGCGTGGCCCAACGACCATTGCTACTGGGAGAACGGACGCGATAACATCGATGTTTTTGCCGACATGGTGCGCACCGCTGAAGAAGCGAAGGCAATGGGCGTCAGCGATGCCGACGCGGCAGACTGTGTCGATTATGCCGTCAAGGTCTTCCATCTGTATGACAAGAAAGACGAACTGGGCGCGGGGCCGCTGACGTTGGGCAACTTTACGCTCAAACCCGCGGGTATCGCGGAGATTGTCGGCGCCAGCTTTGCCGCGCAGCCCCTGACGACGGAAGAGCAGAAGAACGAAATGGGCGATCGCCGCTACGATATACCCATTCGCGCCAAAACGGAGGGAGCCGTCACCGTTACCGTGACGAGCGGCGAGCATACAGCATCCTTTGTCATGGAGGTGACGCACGACCTCAAGGTCACGTCGGTGCCCACGGAGCTGCTGCTGTATCACGGGCAGACAAAGGCGCTGACGTTCAGCGCAAAGGCGGACACGACGCCGGTGGAAAGCGCAAAGGATTATTCCACGTCTGATTCCGGAACGTGGGTGCTCCATCCGGTCGAGGACGCGGACAAGGCGGCCTACAAGTATAAGAATAACGAGACGGAATTTACGGCGGAAGCGGGCCAAAAGAATGTCTGGCCGGTTACCAGTCAGGAAGCCGGCAGCCGTGTGCTGGAAGCGGAGTACACCTTTAAATACCACAAGGACCAGCAGGGCAATGACATTGTGTACCGTGAGGTCTTGTTCATTCCGGATCATACGCTGGGCGTGATCGGCCTTGGCAGCGGCGACGCATATCAGGAGCTGTGGCGTCAGAAACCGGACAGCGATCCGGCGACGCCGGCCGAACACAAGGCGACGACGCAGCCGGCGGGCGCGGACTTCTTCCTCTACGAGACGGCGAGCGACGAGGCGCTCGACAAGCTGATCATAGATCGCGTGACCATCAAGGAAACCGGCGGCAGCGAGTATACCTATCAGACGCCGGACGCGAACGGCAAGCTCACTCCGGAGACGGCCGGTGCGCCCTATGTGCTGGCGATTGCGCCGAAGGTCGAAACGGGTGAGACGTATGCATACCGCTCGGGTACGCTCCTCTATACGGGAAGCGGGACACCCGGTGGCGTGGAGATCACCGTCAACGCGCATTTCGTGATGGGCGAGGGAACGGACGCCAAGAACGAGACGTATACGCTGAAGGTTTCCGCAACCAGCGTGCCGGTCTACCGGGCGGAGTTTGCCTCCGGTGCGACGGACGCCACGGGCGCGACGCCTGCTGTCAGCGTGCTTGCCGACGGCGCGCTGACCCTGCCTGCATGCGGATATGCGCGAACGGGCTACACCTTTACCGGGTGGAAACTGGGCGACGAGACGCTCCCGGCGGACACGAAGCTGACGCTTGCGCGTTCGGCCGACGGAACAAAGATCACCGCCAAACGCGTGGACATCCCGGGCGATGCCGGAATCACCGTGGATGCGCCTGCACTGGGCGAGGCAATCGTCTTTACCGCGGTTTGGGAGCCCGACAGCTATACCCTGACCCTCAAGGCGCATGCGGACGGCACGTTGGAGGCGAAGGAAGCACAATATACCGTCAAAACCGCCGAAAAAAAGGTGGAAAAGGCTGCGACGGCGGGCGGTTCGGATTACCAGACGTCTGATTGGAACATGGACGGCGGCTGGACGTTGGACGGCTGGTATACGGCGCGTTCCCTCGCGGATGGCGTCAAGGTGCTCGACGCGTACGGCAACGTCGTCGAGAAGAACATCGAGGGCTACACGAAGGGCGGCGGCTTTGCCCTGACGGGTGACGTGACGCTCTATGCCCGCTGGAGCATGGACGGAGCCTTCCTGCCCGCCGATGAGCTGGAGAACGGTTACTACATGATTCTCAGCAATGCCGGTACGGGCGCGCAGTCCGCGCTCTCCCTGCGCCGGAATACCGATACCCCTGACATATACGCCATGAAGGTCAACGTGACCGACGCGGGCGGCAGGGATATACTCGACGGCGATGGCACAACATACACACGTTACATTCCCAAGGGCGCGGAAAAGAAGGAGAGCGAAAACGGCAATGCGCTGTGGAAGGCGACGCAGGACGGAACGGTCACGCTCCCTGACCCTGACGGCAGGGAAAAGGGCAGGGAAAAGGGCAAGTATACTCTGTATAATGATCTGAATAATGAGGAGTATGGTCGCTACATTTTCCGAAGCCCGAACAAAGATCTGGGCCTGAACGAGAAGGCTGAGGCAATCATTACCAATCCTAATGAGTGGCGTCGTGAAGATAAACTGGTTAACTATGCACGCTGGGTATACGGCAAGTATGACCACAGCCTTGAGTGCGCCTACTGGGCAGTCAATGGCGGCGGCGATACGGTATATCTGAACGGCACGTGGAAGGTGCTCAGCAACGACCCGAAGAGCGTCTATCTCTACAAGCAGCAAACCATTTACACATTTGACTGAGAGAGGGGGAACGCCACGTGAAGGGCATCCGTGAAAAACTGCACAGCCGGCGCGGCGCTTCCCTGATCTATGCCCTGATGCTTTTCCTAGTGGCGAGCATGGTTTCCATCACGATCCTGACCTCCGCCGCCACGACGGTGAGCCGCCTGCATGACGACCGGGAGCGTGAACAGGATTATCTGACGCTCCACTCCGCCGCGCGTATGGCGCGCAAGGCTATGAGCGGCGTGACGATCCGGATCGAGCATTATGACTATAACGAGAGCCATGGGGATTACAAAACGGAAGACGGCGTCGACCACATTGACTGCACGGTGGAGGCGGGCGGAGATCCGTTGCTCGGCGAGGTTATGAAGCAGGCGGCGGCTGCCGCCTATCAGGACGCAACAGCCAAAGCGTCCGTCAAGATCGGCTCGAATCCCGGCGTGCTGCGGGATACGCTGCTGTCGTTTACCATGAAGAAAAACGATGCGGCGGGCAGCGAGAGCTTGGGGAAATACCCCGTGGAAGGTACGCTTACGCTTGTGGATGACGAAGAACCACGCATTGTATATCTGTCGGGGTGGGTGCCTAATGTGGACACCTCCGTCCCACCGGAGAATTTGACAAAAGTCGTGCAGAGAAAACGCCGTTTGGATGACGGTACGTGGTATTATTATTCGGAGACGGTTACGATCGGAGAGAAACACACAATCCGCCTGACATGGAAGGTGACGCTGTCCACCAATCCGGATCGGAGCAAGGGGTGAGAACCATGAGAAAATTATGCGGTCGCATGGGCGAAACCCTGCCCGAAACTCTGGTGGCACTGCTGCTTATCGTGCTGACGTTTCTGTTTCTCTCCGGTGCGGTGGCGTCAGCGGCCCGCGCCAACAACGCCATCAAAAATGAAGCCGTTGCGTTTCAGGGTGCGATGGAATCGGGCGGGTTTACGGTTCAACGCAAGGAAGTCGAGATGACGTTTGAAAAAGGCAGCGAAACATCTCCTTTTCTCTCTATCCTGCCGCTTTCCAAGTCGGCGGAGTTGAACACGCCGATTGCGGATACGGCGGCGGGTTCTGCGCATCCGTATAAACAGGACCTGGGCAACGGACGCTATTATTACTACTATGACTATGACTGAATCCAATCGTGACAATCTAACCGCGGTCCCGCGCACCCGTCGCGGGTTCACGCTGGCCGAAACGCTGATCGCCATGCTCATTCTCTCGCTGGTGAGCTTCGGCATGGCGGAGGGGATCCGCTTCGGCGTGGAACAGTACCGCCGCTCCATGATGCTCTCGGAGGCGCGTGTGCTTTGCTCCACGCTGACGAGCGTGATCCGCGGCGAACTGGCCAACACCACGAACTGGAGCGAAACCACCCCGGTCAGCTTCTACAGCCCGACCTATGCCAGTGAAAAGGGAAACAGCGACCGTCTGAGCACGTTTATCTCCGCAACAAAGACGGAGAGCGGATATATCGAGGCTGTGCCGGACAGCGACAACGGCTTGCGCTACGGCGAGCTGATGCTTGGGAAGGTCAACGGCGACGGGAGCCTGTCGGGCAATCTGCTGCTTGGCAGCAGAGCCTATACCAGCTATCGTCTGCGTGCGAACGCCTCCGCTTCCTATGATTCGGTCAATAAGATATTTGTGGTCACGCTGCGCTTGCGTCCCGCCGATCAGGAAAAGGATCTGCTGGTCGACACATTCCATGTGATCCCGCTCAATGACAAAAAGGATCCCGCACCGCCGTAAACACAGCAACGACTCTATTTGCAGAACAAAGAGGGGTATCGTATTATGCTCCATAAAGCCATGCAAAACCGTTGGGCGCGGCTTGTGATCGCCGTGATCGGCACGTTTATCAACAGCTTCGGCATGAATTTCTTCATCGTGCCGATGAAACTCTATGGCGGCGGCATCACGGGCGTCTGCCAGCTCATCCGCACCCTGCTGGCGCAGGTCATTCCGCTCCCGCCGGGAGTGGATGTGGCAGGTATCCTGTATCTGCTGCTCAACATTCCGATCCTCGTGGTGGCGTGGCGCTCACTGGGGCGTGCATTTGCCATACGTACGGTGATCTGCACCCTGAGCTCGTCGCTGTTTTTGAGTATTTTGACCGCGCCCGCGACGCCGATTCTGGAAGAGCGCCTTGCGTCGTGCATGGTCGGCGGCATCATCTGCGGGTTCGGGCTTGGCCTGACGCTGACCTGCGGCAGCTCCAGCGGCGGGCTGGATATTGTCGGATTGTGGCTTGCCCAGCGCGGCAGCCGGTTTACCGTCGGCCGGTTTTCGCTGGGTTTCAACGCGGTGCTCTACAGTCTGTGTGCCATCCTCTTCGATGTGCAGACGGCGCTGTACTCAATCATCTACAACGTGTTCTGCTCCCTGTTTATGGACCGCGTCCACCAGCAGGGCATCAGCGTGCAGGTGCTCATTTTTACCCACGATGAAGATGCGGCGCTTCCTCAGAACATCATGCGCCATGTCAACCGCGGCGTAACCTATTGGGGCGGCATGGGCGCGTATACGGGCAAGGACGTCCGTGTACTGTGCGTCTGCGTGACGAAGTTTGAGGTGGACGAACTGCGCGCTGCCGTGCGCGAGCTGGACCCGAACGCGTTCATCGTGGTGCAGGAGGGCGTGCGCATTGAGGGCAACTTCCCGCACAAAATCTTGTGAGGAAATCGAATGGAAACCCATACAATCCAAGTCATTGCCCACATCGAGAGCGACTTTCCGACCAAGTTCGGCGTGCCGCGCCAGAGCGGGCTTGTACCGGAACTGCGTGCGCGGGTCGTGTTCGAGCCGGCATATCGGAACCCGGACGCCTTGCGCGGCATCGAGGGCTTTTCCCGCCTGTGGCTGATCTGGCAGTTTTCGGCGGCGGTGCGCGACGGCTGGTCGCCGACCGTGCGCCCGCCGCGCCTTGGCGGCAACGAGCGCATGGGCGTGTTTGCCACACGCTCGCCGTTCCGCCCCAATCCGATCGGCCTGTCCTGCGTGCAGCTGGAGGCGGTGGAGTGGGACGCGCCCGATGGACCTGCGCTGCTGGTCTCGGGCGCCGACCTGATGGACGGCACGCCCATCTATGATGTGAAGCCCTACGTTCCCTACGCGGACGCCTTCCCGGATGCACGCGGCGGCTTTGCCTCTGTGCGGGCGGAAACCGTGGAGGTTGACTTTCCGCCAGAACTGTTGACTAAGGTGCCGGAGGCGCAGCGCAGCGCCCTGCGCGGCGTGCTGGCGCAAGATCCGCGCCCGCGCTATCAGGATGACCCGGCGCGGGTCTACGGTATGGCATTCGGCGCGATGGATGTGCGCTTCCGCGTTGCGGGCGGCAAGCTTACGGTTGTGGACATACAAGTAAAAACGCAATAAAAACGGCGCCCCGTACGGGGCGCCGTTTGCTGTGTCGAAGGATCAGTAGGAACCGAGGTCGGCGGACTTGTCGGCACTTTCCGTTGCGCCGAACTCGTAGTCGTTGCCGGGGAGCGCGGCGTTGAGGATGACGCCCGCGAGCGCCGCGATGGCAAGACCGGTCAGCGTGACCGCGGCGTCGCCGATCTGGAAGGTCAGGCCGCCCGTGGAGCTGAATCCGAGGCCGCTGACGAACATGACCGCGGCGATGATCAGGTTGCGGGACTTGGTGAGGTCGACGCGGTTTTCAACGATGTTGCGCACACCCACCGCGGAGATCATGCCGTAGAGGATGAAGCTCACGCCGCCGACGATTGCCGCGGGGATGGAGTTGACCAGCGCGTCGAACTTGGGCGAGAAGGAGAGGATGATCGCGTAGATCGCTGCGAGGCGGATCACGCGCGGGTCGTAGACGCGGGAGAGTGCCAGCACGCCGGTGTTCTCACCGTAGGTGGTGTTTGCGGGGCCGCCGAACATACCGGCCAGCGCGGTCGCCAGACCGTCGCCGATCAGCGTGCGATGCAGTCCGGGGTCAGAGATGAAGTTGTTGCCGGTGGTAGAGGAGATGGCGGACACATCGCCGATGTGTTCCATCATTGCGGCGATCGCGATGGGCGCCATGACGAGGATGGAGGTGAGGTCGAACTTCGCGAGGGTGATGGGCTGGAGGCCGACAAACTGCGCCTGATGTACCGCGGAGAAGTCAACCTGATTGAAGACCAGAGCGACGATGTAGCTGACGACTACGCCGAGCAGGATCGGGATGATCTTGATCATGCCCTTGCCCCAGATGTTTGCCGCGATGATGACCGCGATGGCGACCAGCGCCAGCGCCCAGTTGGTTGAGGCGTTGCCGATGGCGCTGCCCGCGAGGTTCAGGCCGATCATAATGATCATCGGGCCGGTGACGATGGGCGGGAAGTAGCGCATGACCTTCCAGGCACCGAGCATCTTGAACAGCAGCGCCAGCACCAGGTAGAGCAATCCGGCGATCACGATGCCGCCGAGCGCGTAGGCGAGCTTGTCATCTGGACTCATGCCGGCATACTTGCCCGCGTCCAGACTTGCGACCGCCGAGAAACCACCGAGGTAGGCAAACGAGGAACCGAGGAAGGCCGGCACCTTCATCTTGGTGCAGACGTGGAACAGCAGCGTGCCCAGACCCGCGAAGAGCAGCGTTGTCTGGATGCTCAGCGGCAGGCCGTAGCCCTGTACCAGAATGGGGACGAGTACCGTTGCACCAAACATGGCGAACAGGTGCTGCAGGCCGAGCACCAGCATCCGGGGGATGCCAAGCTCCCGTGCGTCGTAGATTGCTTCCTGACCGAGTTCTTTTTTCATTGTGTTCTCCTCCTATATATTTAATTGCTTTGTACTGCTTCTTTCTGCCGCTCAGCGGCAAAAAAATAACGCCGGTAGCAATGCTACCGACGAACAGAAACCATATAAACAGCAATACAGGGAACAAAGACGCCATTCTGACGATTCTTTCCTTGCGGATGCATCATCAGCTTCATGCGTCGTCCCTCCCTTCATGCTGGAGTTTTCTGAGGGATAGGATACTGGAAACGGCACCAAATTGCAAGATGGCATTTTGCCCAATAAAGTGCCGATAAGGCGCGCGGACGTTGACGAAAGCACCAAAATAATCGTGCTTTGTTTGGCGGCGCGTGTTGAAATGGGAAATCCGGTATGATATACTATTTAATAGCTCGGCGTTTGTGTCCTTTGGCGCCGGGACTATTATTGGGAGAGTGAAGTACATGGAAAAGCAAAAAATGAGCCTGCCGATGCAGATCGTTATTGCATTGGTAGCCGGCATCGTACTGGGCCTGATCTGTTACTTTGCCGGACTCGCGGATTTCACAGCGACCTACCTCAAACCCTTCGGCACCATCTTCGTCAACCTGCTCAAGTTCCTTGTTGTCCCCGTGGTGCTGCTGTCGATGATTGACGGCATCATCTCCATGGGCGACATGAAGAAGGTCGGTTCCGTCGGCTGGAAAACCGTTGCCTACTTCCTCTGCACCACGGCCATCGCCTGCGTCATCGGTCTGGTGCTCGCCAACATCTTCAACGGCGCAAACCTTTTCCCGGTGCTGCAGAATGCGGAAGGCGCCGAGTGGACGGGCAAGACCAGCCAGAACTTTATGGATACGCTGGTCGCCATGTTCCCGAGCAATATGTGGGGCGCCTTCGTCAATGCCGATATGCTGCAGGTTATCATCATTGCCCTGCTTCTCGGCGGCGGCATCCTTGCGGCAGGTGAGAAGGCGAAGCTGGCCAAGGACATTGTCAGCAGCTTCTATGCGGTTATTGACAAAGTCATGACCTTTATCATCAGCCTCAGCCCCATCGGCGTGTTTACGATGATGACCTGGGTCGTCGCCACACAGGGACCGAACATTCTCGGCTCGCTGGCGCTGGTGCTCCTGTGTGCCTACATCGGTTACGTTCTGCACGCCGTATTGGTCTACTCCATCTCCGCAAAGGCGTTTGCCGGCGTCAATCCGCTGACATTCTTCATGGGCGCCGGCCCTGCAATGATCTTTGCGTTTACCTCCACCTCCTCCGCGGCAACGCTCCCCGTCTCCAAGGAGTGCGCGGATAAGCTGGGCGCGGAAGAGGACATCTCGTCCTTCGTTCTGCCGCTGGGCGCGACGATCAACATGGACGGTACCGCCATTTATCAGTGCGTGGCCACCATTTTCCTCGCCACCTGCTCCGGTATCCACCTGACGATAGGCCAGATGGTCATTATCGTTGTTACCGCGACGCTCGCCTCCATCGGTACGGCGGGCACGCCGGGTGCCGGCATGATTATGCTCGCCATGGTGCTCACGGCGATGGGGATCGACGTCAACATGATCATGATCATCTACGGCGTCGACCGTCTGTTCGATATGGGCCGTACCTGCCTGAACGTCACGGGCGATATCTCCTGCGCCCTGTGCGTGACCAAGTGGGAGGGCGGCAAGATCCAGGCGCGCAAGTAAAAAAGAAGCCATCGGCCAACAAAGGACACAACCACACAAGCGAAAAATCAAGCGAGAAGGGCCGCCCGCACGGGCGGCCCTTTTTCTGTTGTAAACCATTGGCGCGTCGTGTGCACAGAAACACGGAAGAAGAAAGCAGCAAGGGAAACTGCCAGATAGGCTGCGAACGGAAAAATGCTTAAAAAGTACAAAAAATACACAAGGAGAGAAAAGTTCTCGCGAGAAACAGAAAAACAGGCGTATACACAAAATGGTGATAAATAAATAGTCGAATAAACGCAAGAAACCTATTTTGGGTTTTGCAAATGTGACACAGAACGACAGGAAATGTCAGACGCAAAGAATTCAATTAGTATAAGTCTATATTACGAACGGCATATTTCCTGGGAAAGCGCATAAATAATGGGTTCTTTAAAAATGCAAAGACTTTACAATATTTTAATAATCAAAAAGTCTATCAAAAATCGCCTTTCTTTTTGCCGCTTGGCAAGAAGAGAGGCGTACAGAGGCGAAACAGACCATTTTCTCATATTCGGGGAAATTCAAACTTTTTCGCCTGAAACAACGATAGACTTATAATTAAAAATGACGATGGCGGAGTGGTGACAAAATGCAATGTGGCGCTAAAAATTAAAAAACCGCCCGATGACCGGCTGGCCAACGGGCGGTTTGAAAAGGCACAAAATGGATCAAAATGCGGATGATTGCGATTCGGCCTATGTGTAGGGCGGCGACTGATGGTTTACAAAGAAAGCGGTATATGTGACGCTGCGTTACAGCATGGGAAAACGTGTGTCATGGTGTTTTTGCAACGCTGCCGCCAACGCGTCTATGTCACTTTCCTGTGTCTCCGGTCCAAAGCTGATGCGCAGAACGCCGGCCTTGACTTTCTTAGAAAGTCCCATTGCCTCATATACATGGCTTGCCTTGCCTCGGTGGCAGGCGCTGCCCGCGCTGATACATATACCCTGCGCACCCAGATCCTCCACGACATTTGCCGAGGGGTAGCCCACCAGCGAGATCGCGAGAATGTGCGGCGCGGCGCCGTTGCCGACGCGCTCCACGCCGTCGATGGCGAGCAGTCGATCAATGGCATAGGCTTTGATGGCAGCCATGCGGGCCAGCGTCTCATCCAGCCCGTCCCGGCGCAGCTCCACTGCCTTGGCAAATCCGGCAAGCTGTGCGGTTGCCTCGGTGCCGGAGCGCAGGCCGTTCTCCTGCCCGCCTCCGGCGAGCAGGGGACGCGGATTTTTGATCCGCTCGCCCAGATAAAGCGCCCCCACGCCTTTTGGCGCGCCGATTTTATGGCCGCTGACAGAGATCAGATCCGCACCCAGCGTGTCGGCGCGGAAGGGGATCTTCAAAAAGCCTTGCACCGCGTCGGTATGCAAAAGTGCCTTGGAGTTATGATCTTTCAGGATTTTTGCAATTTCCTGAACCGGGAAAACGCAGCCCGTTTCGTTGTTGACCAGCATGACGGATACCAGTGCCGTGTCCTCACGCAGCGCTTCCGCGACCTGCTCGGCAGTGATGTTGCCGTTGTGGTCGGGCTTGAGGTATGTCACCGTCCAGCCCTCTTGTTCCAGCTGGCGGCAGGGTTCCAGCACTGCGCTGTGTTCCACGGCGGTCGTGATGATGTGTTTGCCGCAGTGCCGTCCCTGCCACGCGGCAAGGCGAAGCGCCCAGTTGTCGCTCTCAGTGCCGCAGGATGTAAAGGCAAGGCGATCTGCCGTGCAGCCAAGAGCGGCTGCAACCGTCTCACGACAATGGACGACAAGTCCTTTTCCCTCACGCCCGATCGGGTATTGGGAACTGGGGTTCCCGAAGTGGTTTACCAATGCGTCGCAGACCGCGTCCGCAACAGATTGCGGCACCGGTGTGGTGGCGGCGTGGTCAAGATAGATCATACCGATGGCTCCTCGTCAACGGGCAGCGCGGTCAGCTCGTCAAGACGCGCTTTCGCCTCCGTATGACCCAGCGCGGCGGCTTCGCCGTACCAGAACATGGCTTCCTTACGGTCTTCCTTCACGCCTTTGCCCTCATAGAGCAGCTGGGCGAAGCCGAATTGCGCGTCTGCATTGCCGCATTCCGCCGCACGCTCCAGTGCAGATGCCGCGGCGGCCTCGTCGCCCGCCGCATGAGCGGCCTTAAACGCTTCGATGGCGGATTCGACTGCCTCGGCGGCCTGCCCGCGCACGATTTGGAGCGTCTGGATGGCATTGGCGTTGCCTTGATGGAACGAGCGCGTTGCCCAGTGGCAGGCGGCGGCAATGTCCGCTTCCACGCCCTTGCCGAGTGCGCAAAGCATCGCATAGGTCAACTGCGCCTCCTTGTCACCCTGCTCGGCGGTCCGTCCGTACCAATAGGCGGCTTTTTCCAAATCAACCGCAATGCCATTGCCGTTTTCATACATCATGGCCAGGAAGTGCTGCGCCTTGGCACTGCCGGCTTCCGCAGTACGCGTGAGCTGCTCGGCGGCCTCATCATATTTTTGCAAATAGAAGAGCCGCAGCCCTTCCATATAGTTGTCATCCAAGTTGGGCATGTTGTGATTCCTTTCTTTTGTCCTTGCATATCTGGCAAAACCAAGATACAATTATAAATACACATTATAGAAATAGCAAGAGGAAACCCTATGAGGATCGCCATTTGTACCTTGGGCTGCAAGGTCAACCAATATGAGACACAGGCCATTGAGCGGGAACTGCTGCACCGCGGGCACACGCTCGTCGACTTTGAGGACGAGGCGGATGCCTACATTGTCAACACCTGCTCCGTGACCGCCATCAGCGACAAAAAATCGCGCCAGATGCTCCGCCGCGCCAAATCCCGCAATCCGGAGGCCGTCATCGCCGCCTGCGGCTGCTATGCGCAAACCCATCCCGACGATGTTGCGGCGCTGGAAGTTGACGTGCTTGCCGGAACCAATGACCGGGCGGGTTTTCTCGACCTTGTGGAGCGCGCGGCAAAGGAAAAGACGCGCATTGTCCATCTGGACGATGCGCTGCACCGCCGGGAATTTGAGGTGTTGCCTGCGGGCGGGCTCGCCGCACGCACCAGAGCGATGCTCAAGGTCGAGGACGGCTGCGTCAACTTTTGCACGTATTGCCTGATTCCCTTTGCGCGCGGCCCCGTGCGCTCCCTGCCGATGGATGAAGCCGTCCGGGAGGCACGCCGGCTTGCCGGGGAGGGATATCGCGAACTTGTACTAACTGGTATTGAAATATCCTCATACGGCCATGATATTAAGGAACAAGTTGGACTGATCGACCTTTTGGAAAGCGTTTGCAATGCGGCGCCGGCGCTGCGTATCCGCCTCGGATCGCTGGAGCCGCGCACGATCACGCGGGAGTTCTGCACGCGTGCGGCAAAACTCGATAACCTTTGCCCGCATTTCCATCTTTCGCTGCAATCGGGTTGTGATGCAACGCTCAAACGCATGAACCGCCGTTACGACACGGCCCGGTATCTGGAGTCCTGCGAACTGCTGAGGGCGCATTTTGACGATCCCGCCATCACTACCGATCTCATCACGGGCTTTCCGGAGGAAACAGAGGCGGAATTCGGCGAAACGCTTGCTTTCATTGAGCGCTGTGCCTTTGCGGATATGCATATTTTCCCGTATTCGATCCGCCCGGGGACGAAAGCGGCGGAGATGGCGCAGGTGGACAAGACGGTGCGCGAGGAACGGGCTGCGCGCGCCGCGAATGTGGCGCGCACCATGAAGGCGGCGTATCTGGAACGCTGCGTCGGCAAAACGCTCTGCGTGCTCTTTGAAGGCAGCGAAACGGAAGGCAGTGCCGGACATGCGCCCAATTACACAGAGGTTTACATCAAAAATAAGGGTTTACAAAACGAGCTGCGCCCCGTTCGCATCCTCAGTCATGACGGTGAGCGCCTGTTCGGGGAGTTGGAGGAGCCATGAAAAGCCATTTTTTTGCCTACATCAGCCGTATGCGTTATATTCCGCGCTGGGCGCTCATGCGCAATAGCTTTTCTGAGAACGTACAGGAGCACAGCCACATGGTCGCAGTGCTGGCACATGCGCTCGCGGTTATCCGAAACGAGGTCTTTGACGGAGAGGTGGATGCCGGGCGCGTGGCGGTCTATGCGCTTTATCATGATGCGACGGAGATCATCACAGGTGACATGCCTACCCCCATAAAGTACTATAATCCGGAGATCAAGGCGTCCTACCGCAAGGTGGAGAGTGTAGCGGCGGACAAGCTGATCTCCCTCCTGCCGCATGAGCTGCGCGCCAGTTATCGCCCCATCCTGCGCGGCGAGGACAGGGAAATGCACCGCATTGTCAAGGCGGCGGACAAGCTTTCGGCGCACATAAAGTGCCTGGAGGAGATCAAGGCTGGCAACATGGAGTTCAAGCGTGCCGCGGAGCAGACCCGCACGGCGCTGGAGGAAATGCATTTACCGGAGTTGGACTGGTTCATGGAGCATTGCATGGACAGCTTTTCCATGACGCTCGACGAGTTGGAGTGAGGCGGGAACTTTTTTCGCCTGTTGCCGTCTGAACAGACAGCAACTTCCAAAACACGGACGTGAAGGAGGAAAAGATGATGAAAAGAAGAAGCCTTGCAATCTTGCTGACCCTGTTTCTCCTGCTGGGACTGACCGCTTGCGGCGGCAGCAGCAGCGGCGGCTCCGCGCCGTCGGCAATGATGAACGCTACGGCGGACTCTGCCGCCGCGCAGAACGGTTACTGGAAGGATTCGGTTGAGGCGCCGAAGGAAATGGAGGCGAGGAGTGAAGCGCTCGGCGGCAGCCAGGACAGCCGCTCCGCGCTGCCTGACGGCGTGAAGATGATCTATCGCGCCGATCTGGAGCTGGAGACCACCGAGTTTGAGCGTGCGGACGGCGAAATCAAGGCGTTGACCCGGCAGCTCGGCGGATACTTCGAGGAGCAGAGCACCCGCACCCGCTCCGGCGGCTACCGCAGCGCCAGTTACACGGTTCGTGTGCCCGCCGCACGTTTTGAGGAGTTTTTGGAGCAGATCGGCAATGTCTGCACTGTTTCCTACCAGACACAGAGCGCCGAGGACGTGAGCGAATTCTACTATGATACGGAGTCGCGTCTTGAAACGGCGAAGATCAAGCTGGACCGCCTGCAGGAGCTGCTCTCCCGCGCGGAGGAGATGGCGGACATCATTACGCTGGAGGACGCCATCAGCGAGACCGAGTACCAGATCGAATCCCTCTCCGGCACTTTACGGCACTACGATGCGCTGATCGGCTATTCGACCATCAACGTTTCGCTCAACGAGGTTTACCGCGTCACCGAGATTGAGACCGCGCCGCTGACCTTCGGCGAGCGGATGGGCGCCGCTTTCCGCGAGGGACTGCGTGACTTTACGAGTTCGGCGGAAGACTTTGCCGAGCAGCTGGCCTACAGCTGGCTGTCGCTGCTGGTGTTCATCGCCGTTGTCGTGCTGATAGTGAAACTCGTCGCCCGTGCCCGCGCCAAGAGAGCATCCGGCGTGAAGAAGGAAAACCGCGGGCTGTTCCACAAGAAAAATAAAACCGCGCCGTCTCCCGAGACGGAGCATAGTGAGGAAACCAAAGAATAAACGGAGGTACGCTTATGGAGATCATCTGGCTGGGACATGCCTGCTTTGCGCTGGAAAGCGGCGGCTATCGCGTCGTACTCGACCCTTACACAATGGATACCTACCCGCCGCTGCATACGCGGGCGGACGAGGTGTTCTGCTCCCACGGGCACGCCGACCACAACTATCGGGAGGCAGTGCAATTGTCGACGGGGAAGAAAAGTCCGTTTACGGTAGAAAAGGTTGCCACTTTCCACGATGAAAAGGGCGGCGCCCTGCGCGGTGACAACACCATGCACATCCTGCGCGCAGAAGGAATGACCGTCGTTCACTGCGGCGATATCGGGCACTATCCGACAGACGCGCAGCTCGCTGCCATTTCGGGCGCGGATGTCCTGCTGATTCCCGTGGGCGGATATTATACCATCGACGCTGCCACCGCCAAGCGAGTCGCGGATGCGGCAAAGCCACGAGTCACTGTGCCGATGCACTATCGCCACGGGCCCTACGGCCTTCGGCCGGTGGGTACATTGGATGAATTCCTAAAGTTGTACCCTAATGAATGTATACATCACCTGACAGGGAATACATTTACACTGACGGCTTCCGAGCCACAGGGCGTTGTGGTTCCTGCCTACATAGAAAACTGAAAAGCGAAAAGGGTTGACAAGCGAGAGGGACCGCCTTTTGGCGGCTCCCTTTTGCATAAGTACCGCCGTTTCTGCGTAGAATAGAAGGAAACTATGCAGAGAGGGAGCGGTGTTTGTGGCGGTGCGAAAAAGGCTGCGTTGGTGGGAGCTTGCGGGGTTTGTGTTTGTCAGCGTTATGGGGACGCTGCTGCAATACCTGTTCCGCTGGTCGGGCGAGAGCACACTGGTCGCCGCCTTCGCGGCGGTGAACGAATCGACATGGGAGCATATGAAGATGCTCTACCTGCCGTTTTTCCTGTTTACAATGGTGGAATTCACCGTGTTTGCCGAACCGTTTCGCAATTACTTTGCGGCGAAAGCAGCGTCGGGGGTTTTGGCCCTGTTGATGATCCCCGTGTTGTTCTACACGCTCAGCGGTGCGCTTGGCACGCTGCCGGCCTGGGCGAACGTGACGATTTTCTATGTGGCGGCCGCGGCGGCCTATATTGTGAGCTACCGCCTGCTGGTCACGCTTTCCCTGCGCGGTACGCCGCTCCAGCTTGCAGGTTTTGCGCTGCTGTGGGGGCTGGCGCTTCTGTTTGTGCTTTGCAGCTACCGCGCACCTGCGCTGCCGCTGTTTCGTGACCCGCTGACGCAGACCTATGGCATACCGCGCCCCGTGGCATAAACACGGGGCGTTCCGCGCGTTTTTTGCGTTGTTTTCCTTGACCCTGCACAAAAAGGCTACTATAATGAGAAAACAGGTTGCAAAACCGAGTGTAAACTGATTACGTTATACTGTATACATAGGAGGATATCACCATGGCTGATCAGACCATTCCCGAACTGACGCTGGAGCCCACCGCAACAGCGGCTGAGATGCCGCAGCTGACGCTGGAGAGCGTACCGACGCCCGCAACGCCCGCTGCCGAGCCGGAGAAGCAGGAGGCTGCGCCGGTCAAGCTGGACGAAGACATGCTCACGGACGAAGAAAAACAGGCGGTGGCGGAGTTCGCCAAGAAGATCGACATCACCGATTCCAACCTTGTACTCAACTACGGTGCGGCGGCGCAGAAGAGCGTTGCGTCCTTCTCGGAGAACGCGCTTGCCTCCGTGCGCAACAAGGACCTTGGCGAGGTTGGCGATACGCTTTCCAAGCTTGTGGTCGAGGTCAAGGGCTTCGGCAAAGAAGAGAAGAAGGGCCTGTTCGGTTTTGCCCAGAGGCAGAAGGACAAGCTCATGCTCATGAAGGAGCAGTACAGCAAGGCGGAGGCAAGCGTCGACCGCATCACGAAGGAGCTGGAGAACCATCAGGTCACGCTGCTTAAGGACATCGCGATGTTCGACCAGATGTATGAGCTGAACCTCAAGTATTATAAAGAGCTGACCATGTATATCATCGCGGGCAAAAAGCGGCTGGAAGAGCTGCGCGCCGGCGAGGTTGAAGAACTGCGCAAGAAAGCGGAGGCGAGCGGCCTGGCTGAGGACGCGCAGAAGTACAATGACATGGTCAACCTGTGCAACCGATTTGAAAAGAAGCTCCATGATCTGGAGCTGACGAGAATGGTCTCGCTCCAGATGGGACCGCAGACGCGCCTGCTGCAAAACAACGATACGCTGATGGTCGAGAAGATCCAGTCTTCGCTGGTGAATACCA
The DNA here is from genome assembly GCA_902783035.1 of Oscillospiraceae bacterium. Classification (GTDB taxonomy): domain Bacteria; phylum Bacillota; class Clostridia; order Oscillospirales; family Oscillospiraceae; genus Hominicoprocola. Next base: position 39,555 of record CACZPK010000086.1, on the reverse strand, counting down.
TTCCGCTTTGGAAGAGCCAGATGGTGCTGGCGCTCGGCATGGAGCACAGCCGTCAGGCTACGGCGGCACAGAACGCTGTGACCGAGGCGACGAACGACCTGCTGAGAAAGAACGCCGACATGCTCAAGATGGGCACCATCGCGACGGCGAAGGAGGCAGAGCGCAGCGTTATCGACATTGAGACGCTTCAGCACACGAACGAGCAGCTCATTACCACGCTTGACGAGGTCATCAACATTCAACGCGAAGGCGCGGCAAAGCGCAAGGCCGCCGAGCAGGAGTTGGGCCGCATTGAGGGCGAGCTGAAGCAGAAACTCATGGAGCTGCGGAGCTGAGATGCTTGTAAACCCGGGCGCTCGGGAGGATAACAGCACGGGCGCGGCGCGGAAGTCCGGATGGCTTATCGTTGCGATGGTCTGCGCCGCCTGCATGTGTATGGGATGGGTCGACGCAGTGCTGCGGCCCGGCTATGCGGCGAAGTCTGCCGTCAAGCTGGCGTTGTTCCTCGGACTGCCTGCGCTCTATGCCTGCTTCGATCGCAGCTTTTCGCCCCGCGCGCTGTTGCGTGTTGATCGCAGCGGACTGCGTATCGCGCTGTGCGCGGGCGCGGTGGTCTATGCCGTGGTCATGGCGGCGTTCCTGCTGCTGCGGCGGGTATTTGACTTCTCGGCGCTGACCGTGAACCTCACGGCGCAAACAGGCGTGGACCGGGGCAACTTCCTGTGGGTAGCGCTTTACATTTCCTTTGTCAATTCATGGTTGGAGGAGTTTTTCTTTCGCGGCTTTGCGTTTTTGACGCTCAAGCGTGCCGTGGGGCGCGGCTTTGCCTATGTGTTCAGCGCTGGCGCGTTTGCCGCTTATCATGCCGCCATGATGCTGGGCTGGTTTTCTCCCGTGCTGCTTTTGCTGGCGCTTGCGGGACTGTTTCTTGGGGGAGCGGTCTTTGACCGGTTCGATGAGGAACGCGGAAATATTTGGCTTTCCTGGCTGGTGCACCTGTGTGCGAATTTTGCTACGAACACAGTGGGGTTTATCCTGTTTGCCGCATGAAGAGAGTAAGAAAAGAGGCGCGTTGCGCCTCTTTTCTTATGCTTCCATGTGCTTGCCGAGAAAACCCGCGATGGTCTGCGCCAGCTTGTACTCTGTTTCTCCTGCGGGCGGGTCGCCCTCGTTGGACACAAAAAGAACCAGCCCCAGTGCGTCGCCTTCAGAGATGATGGGCGCGGCGATGGATGCACAGTAGCGGTCAAGCGATTCCGTGACGAATATGCTGCGTTCATCCCCGCTGGCACGAAAGATGCCGCGGTCCTCCATGATCTGTTCCAGCTGGGGTGAAATGTGCTTGCCGATGAGGTCGCGCCGCGCACTGCCCGCCGCGGCAATGACACTGTCGCGATCGGTGACGGCGACGGTTGAACCGGTGGTCTTGCTCAGCGTTTCACACAGCTGCGCGGCAAATTCGTCCACACCGCCGAGCAGGGAATACTTTTTGAAGATAACCTCGCCTTCTTTGCTGGTAAATATTTCCAGCGGGTCTCCTTCCCTGATCCGCATCGTCCTGCGGATTTCCTTGGGTATCACGACGCGTCCGAGGTCGTCGATGCGCCGCACGATTCCGGTAGCTTTCATATCGGTAAAACTCCTTTGTGATAATTTCCAAGGATAGTCTTTGAAAATCACGCGAAATTATCCAAGGGAGAGTTTGGAAGATTTTTATGCGCGTTGACGCTGCGCATTGCCCGCGGAGGCTTTGGCGAATGCGGCTGCAGCGCTTTACAAATGCTTCCTCGGATGATAAAATACTATTTTATGATGGGAAGATGGACAGCTGCCGTTGCAACGCTTCAATGGGGCTGATGCCGGAAGAGAAGAGGAGCTTTCACGCCGAGAAGGCGGTGTTCGTGCGAATCGAGGAGGTATTTATGAAACGCTTTTGCCTGCTGTCCCTGAGCCTGCTGTGCCTGTTGCTTGCCGCCTGCGGCGGGAATACGCCGGACACGCCTGCCAAGGAAGAACCGCCCGCACCGGTGGAAACGGATACAGGCGGAGAGGCGACCGACAATTTGCGGCCGGATAAAAACACGCTGGTCATTGCCATCGCAGATGAGGTCGAAGGGCTGGACGTGCAGCAGATCGGCTATGGCAACCATGTGCACACCTTGATTGGCGAGCAGCTCGTTGCCTACAATTTGGATCTGACCGAACTGTATCCGGCTTTTGCGGAATCCTATACGCTTACGGACGAATACATTGAGTTTGTGCTGCCCGCAAATGCGAAGTTCAGCAACGGCGATCCGCTGGATGCCGCGGCGCTCAAGGCTTCTACGGAGCGTTATCTGGCAATCAGCCAATATGCAGGTGATCTGGATGCTTTGAGCAGCATTGAGATTATGGACGAGCGCACAGTGCGCTATCATTTCAGTGAGCCTGCCCCCTACTGCATTGCCAGCATAGCAAGCGTTTTCGGCACCGTTACCGATGTGGCGGAGGTCGAGCGTGTGGGCGAATGGGAATACAACCGTAAGCCGGTTACCAACGGAGCATATTGCGTGGAGGATTGGGTGGCCGGTTCCCATGTTACGCTCAAGCGCAACGAGTATTTCCGGACATCGAACCCCGGCGTGAAGAATCATGGCGTCAGCAACTTTGAGACGGTCATCGTCCGCTTTATTCCCGACGCTGAGGAGCGGATGCGCGAGCTGGAAGCGGGCAACGTGGACATTGTGATCAACGCGCCGGTCAGCCGGCGCGCGGAGCTGGAAGCGAACCCCAACTATCACGTTTACTCCTATCGACAGCCCGGCGTATCCTATCTGAACCTGCAAACGCAGCAGGGCGTTTTGGAGGATATCCGCGTGCGTGAGGCGCTGACCTATGCGGTCGACCGCAACGCGCTCAACAAGGCGCTGGGCGACGCTGTCACGCCCTTCTATGGCTTTATTGTCCCGGCGATGGCGGGCTACAGCGCGGAGGAGGAAGCAAAGCTCGCACAAAAGCTTGCCTATGACCCCGAGCGTGCAAAAGCGCTGCTGGCGGAAGCGGGCTGGGCGGACAAGGATGGCGACGGTATTCTGGAAAAGGACGGAGCGCCGCTGAGCTTTGATATGCTGCTGCCCTCCGACAAGGACAGCCTCAAAACCGCGGGGCCGGTGCTGGTGGAGCAATTCGCCGCAATCGGTGCGGAGGCTAAGGTACACTATTTTGAGGCGGATTACATCAAGGAGCTGATGCATGCCAATGAGTATGAGATCGGCTCGCGCGCATTTGAGTGGAACGACGCCGACATGCTGTACTGGTGCTTCACGGGTGATTCCGGCTACGGATGGGACGATCCCGAGCTGACCGCCCTGCTGACGGCGGCGCGGCACACCAGCGATCTGGAAAAGCGCGTGGAGGTCTATGCAGCCGTGTCGGAACGGCTGGCACAGGATTTCAAGGCCATTTCGCTGTTCTCTGATAACTATATCATTGTGACGCGGAGAAATGTCAACGGGCTTCTGGTTGCCACCGATGACCGCATCTGGTTCCACGACGTGACCAAGGACTGACATAAAAGATCAGCGGTTCAAACCGAACCGCTGATCTTTTCGCTTTATGCTTTTGCATCAACTTCCGGGAGCGCCGAGACTTTGGAGAGGTAGTCCGGAATGAAGAAATCCACACCGCAGCGCCCGTTCTCCTTGACCTCATAAAGGGCGAGGTCAGCGTCCTTGACAATGCTGCCCGTGCCGTGTGTTTCGCAGCCAAACGCGACGCCAACGCTCACGGAGATGGGGGGCAGGCCCTCTTCCGGGTGTTGCAGCTTGTCGTTCATGCGGCTTACCTTGCCGCGGATCAACTCCGTGAACTGCGGGCCGGAGTTGACCATGATCGCGGCAAATTCATCGCCGCCGATGCGACAGATGAAGTCGTTGGACCGAAAACTGTCCTTGAGCACTTTGGCGATATTTTTCAGCACGCGGTCGCCCATATCGTGTCCGTAGGTATCGTTGATGGTTTTGAAGTTGTCCACATCGACCAGCAACAGCGCGCAACTGTGCATATCCGTATTGGTAAGCAGATCGTCATAACCCACGCGGTTATAAAGACCGGTCAGCTTGTCGTGCGACGCTTCGTAGGCAAGCGCGTTTGTCCGCTTTTGATTGGCGACGAACATCAGGTTGTAGGTTTTGGCAAGGTATTGGAATTCATACGAGCCGGAGATCGGGATCGGCTGTTCCGTGCGGATGTTCAAAATGCCCTTCATCAGCGGCTGAATGATCAGCATTGAATTCATCGTGATGACGAAAATGAAGATCATGATGAGCGCAAAGACCAGCATCCGCTGCGTTTCCAGCAGGCTGCGCATTTGGGCGGATGCCTCCGTCTGTTGGTTTTTGGTATTTGCCTCCAGACTTGCCAGATATGCGCGCAAATCCTCGTCGATGGCGGCCTTCTTTTCCAGATAGTCGCTGTCCAGCACAAGATTCTTTGCGCGCGCCTGCTTGGCGGAGCGGGAAAGCCCCGCGTCCTTGGAAAGCAGCGTGACGCTTTGCAGCTCTGCCGGAAATTCCGACAGGTCGTAACCATAGGCGGAGAGTGTCAGTCGCATGGCGTAGTATTCCAGCGACATCTGCGCCTGTGACTGGCGGATGGCGTCCTCCAGCTTGCTGAACGCCTCTTCGTCCCCGGGCGCAGAAGCGCGCAAAACAGCCATTGCGCTTTCGCGGCGGCGGGTCACGTTGACCTCCATAAAATAGTTTTGCAAATAGACCTTTTCGCCCGTCATGACGAAGTTGCGCGCCTGTTCGGTGAGATAATCCATGGCGTCCTTGATGCTCGACGCGTTTTGTTCCCACTCGATGTAGTGCTCTGTCGCCTCATTGACACGCTCGTATCCGTTGGAGGTGCGGTAGGTAGCATGAATCAGCATGGCGGAAATCACCAGCGTGATCACTGCCATGATATAGTTCAGCTTACCGAGAGGTAAACCGCTGTGTTCTTGTCTGAATGATATCGTCATGCTGCCTGCTCCGGAATCCAATAACGAAATACCCTTTATACATTGAATTATATCAATTTTACCGCAAAAACGCAAGACGGAATGATCGCGTATGCATAGAAAATGTGAGCGGTGTGCCGTTGACGCGGGAAAAAAGCTGCGGTATGATGGGGAAAATGAAGGGGGGAGGATCTGCGTGCGCATCGGAAACGCAAGAGTGTTTCAAAACGGAGCGTTTGTTGCCGGCGGACTGGCGTATACGGACGTTGTGACCGCCGCGGACACGGACGTGCGCGGCGGTCTGGATGCGGAGGGCTGCCGGATTATTCCGGGGCTTGTGGACATCCACAGCCACGGTGCCGTGGGCGCCGACGCAAGCGACGGCGCGGCGGAGATGTTGCCGGAGCTGGCGCGCTACTACGCTGCCGGCGGCGTGACGAGCTGGTGCCCCACGACCATGACGCTGGACGAAACGGAACTGATACGCGCCCTGCGGGTCCTGCGCGAGTTTCGATCGCCGGCGGATGGCGCGCGTGTCGCGGGCGTCAATCTGGAGGGGCCGTTTCTGAACCGCGCAAAGTGCGGCGCACAAGATCCGGATCTGTGCCGTATGCCGGACATGGCGCTCTTTGACAGGCTTTGCGACGCTGCGGGAGGGCTGGTGCGCCTCATTACCGTTGCACCGGAGCTGCCGGGCGCGCCTGATTTCATCCGCGCGGCGAGCCGGACGTGCGTTGTTTCCCTCGGCCATACGGCGGCGGACTACGATACGGCGATGGCGGCATATGATGCAGGCGCGCGGCACGCGACGCATCTGTTCAATGCGATGCCGCCGCTGGGGCATCGTGCCCCCGGCGTTATTGCCGCCGCCTGCGACGCGGGAGCGACGGTGGAGCTGATCGCCGACGGGCTGCATGTCCATCCGGCGGTTGTACGCCTGACGTATCAATTGTTCCGGGACAAGCTGGTACTGGTTTCGGACTCCGCGCGTTGCGCAGGGATGCCGGACGGAGACTACACGCTCGGCGGACAGCCGATTACGCTTTGCGGCGGACGGGCGACGCTGCGCGGAACGGATACGCTGGCGGGCAGCGCTGTGCATCTGATGGAAGCGCTGCGCCGCGCTGTCTCTTTCGGCGTGCCGCCGGAGGCGGCTGTTACTGCCGCCACGCTGACGCCGGCGCGGATCATCGGACGGGACGGTGAAATCGGCACGCTTGCGCCCGGCAAACGCGCAGACTTTGTATTGTTGGATGAGGCATGGAACGTACGCGCGGTATTCCTCGGCGGACGCCAGATCGCCGGGGCACCGTTGCGCCAAGGGCCATAATAATATAGAGGAGGAACGGTCATGGAGATCATTCGGGCAAGGGATTACGAGCATATGAGCCGTCAGGCGGCGAATATCCTATCCGCGCAGGTCATTTTGCATCCGGAGAGCGTTCTGGGGCTTGCCACCGGTTCAAGCCCGATCGGTGTTTACCGCCAGCTCATCAAGTGGTACGAAAAGGGCGACCTCGACTTCAGCCGCATCCACACGGTCAACCTGGATGAGTATGTGGGACTTTCGGCGGATCATCCGCAAAGCTATGCCCATTTCATGCGCGAGAAATTCTTCGATCATGTCAACCTCGAGCGCGCGAACACCCATCTGCCGGACGGCACGAACGACGACGCATGGGAGGAGTGCGCCCGCTATGACAAGATCATACGCAGCCTTGGGGGAGTCGGGCTCCAGCTGCTGGGGCTGGGGCCGAATGGCCATATCGGTTTCAACGAGCCGGGCGAGAGCTTTACCAAGGGGACGCACAAGGTTTCGCTGGCGGAGGCGACCATTCAGGCAAACAAGCGCTTTTTTGAAAGTGAGGACGATGTGCCGCGCTTTGCTTACACCATGGGCATTCTCGATATCATGCAGGCGGAGCGTGTCGTCATGGTGGTCAGCGGCGCGCAAAAGGCAGAGATCGTGCACGAGGCGTTTTTCGGCCCCGTGACGCCGCGTGTGCCCGCGTCGATCCTGCAACTGCACAAGAACTTTACCCTCGTTGCGGACGAGGCGGCACTGTCCTGGTGCTGAACCCAAACACGGCTTTGTCAAGAAGCTGCCGCTTGCGGGCGGCAGCTTCTTAATACGCCAATGGTAAACCGCAAGAAAAATATAGTTGACAAACGAGAGCGGATTTGCTAAACTGTGCGCGAGAAAGAGGTGAGGGGATGGATCTTTTAAAACTGGCAGAGGAGATCATTGCCGGACGGCGCCTGACGCGCACAGACGACTTCTCCGCGCTGCTGGACGGAGATCTGGATATGCTCTGCACCGGTGCGGACCGTATTCGCGCGGCATTGGTGGGAGAGCAGGTCGATCTTTGTTCCATCATCAACGGGCGCAGCGGACGCTGTCCCGAAGACTGCAAATACTGTGCCCAGTCCGCGCATAACCATACCAATTGCGAGGTTTACGACTTCCTGCCGGAGGATACTATCGTGGATGCCTGCCGCATCCATGAGAGCGAGGGTGTGGACCGCTTTTCGATCGTGACGGCGGGGCGCAGCCTGAGCGGCGTGGAATTTGAGCGTGCGCTGCATGCCTATGAAACAATGCACCGGGAATGTCCCAACATCGACCTGTGTGCGTCAATGGGGTTTCTGACCGCGGAGCAGCTGCACCGTCTGCATGAGGCGGGCGTGAGCAGCTATCACCACAACATCGAAACCTCGCGGCGAAACTTCCCCAATATCTGCACGACCCACACCTACGAACAGAAACTTGAAACGCTCCGCGCGGTCAAGGCGGAGGGAATGTGTGCCTGTTCGGGCGGTATCCTCGGCATGGGCGAGACTTGGGAGGATCGGCTGGATATGGCACTCGACCTCGCGGAGCTGGGGATCGACTCCATTCCGCTCAACGCCCTGATGCCCATTCCCGGCACACCGCTGGAAAACCTGCCGCGGTTGACGGAGCCGGACATCCTGCGCGCCATCGCGCTGTTCCGGTACATCAACCCGGAGGCAAACATTCGCCTTGCCGCGGGGCGTGCCCTGTTGACGAACGATGGGGAGCGCGCCTTCCGTTCCGGCGCATCGGCGACCATCACGGGTGACATGCTTACCACCGCCGCCTGCGCCACGATCCGCAGCGACCGAAAGATGCTTACAGATATGGGGCGCAGGGTAAAACCCGCCCCGGGTCAGTCGTAAATCATGAAAGGGGATGTAAACCATGGTTGAACCTGTCGCTGCGCCTGCCCGGCGGAGCAAACTTTACACCATGACCGCCACTGCCGTTATGGCGGCTGTAACCTGCGTATTGGCGCCGTTGGCGCTGCCCATCGGTCCGGTTCCGATCTCGCTGACGAACCTTGCGATCTACTTTTCCCTGTATTTGCTCGGGTGGAAGGCGGGGACGGTGAGCTATCTGGTCTACCTGCTGCTCGGGCTGTTTGGCGCGCCTGTTTTTGCCGGCTTTACCGCCGGAGCGGGAAGACTGCTGGGACCGACGGGCGGTTACATCATCGGGTTCCTTCCTATGGCGGTCATCGGCGGGCTTGCCATCGAGCGTTCGCAAAAGCGCGCAGTTCACTTTGCCGGCATGGCGCTGGGGACGCTGGTATGCTACGTCCTCGGCACCGCATGGTTCTGCCATGTGGCGGATATGGCGCCCATTTCGGCGTTGAGTCTGGCCGTGTTTCCGTTCATTCCCGGCGACATCGGTAAGATCGTGCTGGCCATGCTCATCGGTCCTACCCTGCGGGAAAGGCTGCAAAAGGCTGGAATGTTGACAAACTAAAGGCAGTTTACAAACATATACCATCTTGTATAGGAACGTCCCATCAGCAAACGCTGATGGGGCGTTTTTGCCTGCATTTTGACTGAAAGGCGATAGAAACCGAACCGAATGCGAGCAAATAGAAAAGCATCCCGCACTGTTTGGCGCGGGATGCTGATTGGATGGACGTCGACTTTACAGGATGCCGGCTTTACAGGGGACGAGGAAGCGAATCCGGGCATTCTGCCGTTCCCGGCAAGGCGTTTTCCCTGCGCGCCGTCAGACCTCTTTGGTAAACTGCTCTTGCTGCTTGTATTCGCGATAGCGTTCGCCTGCCTCGCGGCTGGCTGCGGCGAAGAGCGTTTTGGCGTTTTCCGGGAATGTGCGCTTGAGCGCGGCGTAGCGCGTCTCGCCGTCGAGAAACTCTTCATAATCCATGGCGGGCGCTTTGGAATCCACGGTCATCGGCTGTTCTTTCTCGGGGTCGTAGCGGTACAACAGCCAGTAGCCCGCGTCCACCGCGCGCTTCATCTCCGCCTGCACGTTTGCCATACCGGCCTTGATGCCGTGTGCAGAGCAAGGGGTGTACGCCACGATCACGGACGGGCCTTTGTGCGCCTCCGCCTCCTTGACGGCGCGGATGAGCTGGTTGGGATCGGCGCCCATGGCGACCTGCGCGACATAGACGTTGCCGTAGGTGCGGAAGATCGCGCCCAGATCCTTCTTGCGGCTCTTTTTGCCGGAAGAGGCGAATTGTGCCACCGCGCCCAGCGGCGTTGCTTTGGAGCTTTGTCCGCCGGTGTTGGAGTAAACTTCCGTGTCAATGACGAACACATTGATATCTTCACCGCTGGCAACAACGTGGTCAAGACCGCCAAAACCGATGTCGTATGCCCAGCCGTCGCCGCCATACATCCAGAAGGTCTTCTTGGCGAGTTGGTCGCGCCGCTCCAAAATTTCCGCCGCAAGCGCGCCGGGAGCAGACTTCAGTTCCGCAATCAGTGCGTCGCTCGCGCGGCGGGAAACTTCAAAATCGTCGTAGGCGTCCAGCCATGCGCGCGCCGCGGAGCTGCCGCTTTCATTGAGATACGCCTCCACCTTTGCCTTGACGTTTTCACGCTGCTGGCGGACGGAAAGAAACATGCCCAGCGTCAACTCGGCATTGTTTTCAAAGAGGCTGTTGGTCCATGCCACGCCGAAACCGCGTTTGCTCAGCGTGTAGGGGATGCCGGGCATCGGTGCGCCCCATGCCTGCGAGCAGCCCGTGCCGTTCGCCCAGTAGACGCGCTCGCCGAAAAGCTGCGTGAGCAGCTTGGCATAGGGCGTTTCGCCGCAGCCCGCGCAGGCGGCGGAGAACTCCACCAGCGGCTGGCGGAACTGGCTGCCCTTGATGGTGTAGGGGTCGAAAAGGTCGCCCTTGTCCGAGAGCGAGAGGGCATAGTCCCAGCACGCGCGCCGTTCATCCGTAAAGACGGCGGGGGTCATGGTGAGCGCCTTTTCCTTTGCGGGGCAAACCGAAGCGCAGGAACCGCAGCCCGTGCAGTCCAGATCGGAAACCTGCATCGTAAAGTGATAACCCTTGGCGGCGCCATTCGCGGGGACCGTGGTAAACCCTTCGGGAGCAGAGGTTTTCTCTTCGCCGGAGAGCAGGTACGGACGGATGACCGCGTGCGGACAGACCAGTGCGCAGCGGTTGCACTGGATGCACTTTTCCGCATCCCAGCGCGGAATGTGGGTGGCGATCCCGCGCTTTTCAAAGGCGGTCAGACCCATGTCAATGTGGCCGTCCTTGTAATCGCGGAAGGTGCTCACGGGCAGATCGTCGCCCTTTTGACGATTGATGGGGAAGAGAATGTTCTTCACCACAGCGGGCAGCGCCGCATCATCAGCCGGGATATCCGCTGCCTCCGCCCACGCGGCGGGAACGTCGATGCGGACCGGGGCGTCCGCGCCCGCGTCGATGGCGGCAATGTTCTTGGCAATCACCTCGTCGCCCTTGGCAAAGTATGCCTTGCGGGCGGCGCTTTTCATCTCACCGAGCGCCTCGTCGCGGGGAATGATCTCCATGAGCGAGAAGAACGCCGACTGCAGCACGGTGTTCGTATGGCTGCCCAGCCCCAGCTTTTCCGCGATGGCGGTCGCATCGATGATATAGAGCTGCGCATGCTTGGCCGCCAGCACGCGCTTGACGCGCGCGGAGAGCTTCTCTTCCAGCTCTTCGGGCTTCCACTGGCAATTGAGCAGCAGCGTACCGCCGTCCTTGAGCTCCTCCGCCACATCGTACTGATTGATGAAGGTCGGGTTGTGACAGGCAACAAAGTCAGCGCGCTTGACGTAGTAGCTGCTCTCAATGGGATGAGAGGAAAAACGCAGGTGCGATTTCGTCACGCCGAAGGATTTCTTTGAGTCGTACTCAAAATATGCCTGTCCGTATTTGGGCGTCGTTTCGTTGATGATGCGGATGGTGTTGTGGTTGGCGCCCACGGTGCCGTCGCCGCCAAGACCCCAGAATTTGCACGATACCGTTTCCGGATCGGGGTGCGAGAAGGGCTGAACAGGCAGCGAAAGATGCGTCACATCGTCTGCAATACCAATCGTAAACCCGCTTATGGGATTGGTTGACACCAGATTGTCGAACACGGCGACGAGTTGCGCGGGATCGGTGTCCTTGGACGAAAGGCCATAGCGTCCGCCGACGACACGGATGCTGCGTCCGGCACGCATGAGCGCGGTGCAGACGTCTTCGCACAGCGGCTCGCCCAACGCACCCATGTCCTTGCAGCGGTCAAGCACCGCGACGCGCTCCACGCTCTCCGGCAGCGCCTTGAGAAAATGCTCGATGGAGAACGGGCGGTAGAGGTGTACCTGCAAGAAGCCGACCTTGCGTCCCTGCGCACGCAGGGCGTCCACTGCTTCGTGTGCCGTACCGGAGACGGAACCCATGGCAACGATCACGTCGGTAGCCTGCGCATCGCCGTAGTAGTTGAAAAGGTGGTATGTGCGTCCTGTCAAGGCGCTTACCTTGTCAAAGTAGCGCTCTACCACATCGGGCAAGGCTGCGTAGTCGGGGTTGTTTGCCTCGCGCACCTGAAAGTAGACGTCGCCGTTTTGCACGGTGTTGCGCAGCGTCGGGTGTTCGGGATTGAGCGCGCGGTCCTTGAACGCCTTGAGCGCCTTGCGGTCGAGCAGGCCGAGGATGGCGTCCCGATCCGGCAGCTCGATCTTGTTGATCTCGTGCGAGGTGCGGAAACCGTCGAAGAAGTGCAAAAACGGAATGCTGCTTTCGATGGCGGCAAGGTGTGCGACGGCGGCAAGGTCGGCGACCTCCTGCACGCTGCCCGAGGAGAGCAGCGCAAACCCGGTCTGGCGGCAGGCCATGACGTCGCTGTGATCGCCGAAGATGCTCATGGCATGGGTGCCGACGGTGCGGGACGCGACGTGCAGCACGGCGGGCAGGCGCTCGCCCGCGATGCGGTAAAGCACCGGAATCATCAGCATCAACCCCTGCGAGGATGTGAAGCTGGTGGAAAGCGCGCCGGTCTGGAGCGCACCGTGTACCGCGCCGATGGCGCCCGCCTCACTTTGCATCTCCGTCAGGGTTACGCTCTGTCCAAAGAGATTTTTGCGCCCCTTTGCGCTCCACGCGTCGGTCATGCCGGCCATGGGGCTGGACGGCGTAATGGGATAGATCGCGGCGATCTCCGTGAAGGGATATGCCATGGTTGCGGCTGCCTCGTTGCCGTCCATGGTGACGAAATTTTTGTGCTGATCCATGGTTTTCTCCTCTACAGTTGATTACATATAGGACGATAAAATGCAAAATATACCATTTGTCGACAAAGTTAGTCCTTGGTGAGCCCGAGACGTTTGGCTGCGTCCTCGCGCATCTTATACTTGAGCACCTTGCCGGCAGCGTTCATCGGGAAGGAGTCGACGAACTCGATGTACTTGGGGACCTTGTGGCGGGCCAGGCGTTCGATGCAGAAGTCCCGGATCTCATCCACCGTGGCAGTGCTGCCTTCGCGGCGCACGATGCACGCCATCGCTTCCTCGCCGTACTTTTCGTCCGGCACGCCGATGACTTGCACATCCTTCACCGCCTCGTGGGTATAGAGGAATTCCTCCAGCTCCTTGGGATAGATGTTTTCGCCGCCGCGGATGATCATATCCTTGAGACGCCCCGTGATGCGGAAGTTGCCGTTTTCGTCGCGGCAGGCAAGGTCGCCGGAGTGCAGCCAGCCATCCGCGTCGATGGTGTCGCCTGTGGCGTCAGGCATTTTGTAGTAACCCTTCATCTGGTTATAGCCTTTGGCGCAGAATTCGCCGTTTTGCCCGTCGGGGACCTCTTCCCCCGTCTCGGGGTCGATCACCTTGCAGCGGACATGCGGGAAGGCGTAGCCGACGGTTTCCGTGCGCACATCCAGCGGATCGGTCCAGGACGACATGGTGTTGCCGGGGGCACACTCGGTTTGCCCGTAGACGGAGACGATACCCGTCATGTGCATCTCATCCGGCTGTGCCGCGCGCTTCATCAGCTCCGGCGGGCAGCCCGAACCGGCCATAATGCCCGTGCGCATATGCGAGAAGTCCGTCTTACGGTAGTCGGGGTGGTTGAACATGGCGATGAACATGGTCGGCACGCCGTTGAAACAGGTGATCTTCTCTTTGTCAATACAGGCAAGCGAGGACTTTGCGGAGAAGTAGGGCATGGGGCACATGGTTGCGCCGTGGGTCATCGCGGCGGTCATGGACAGCGTCATGCCGAAGCAGTGGAACATGGGCACCTGGATCATCATGCGGTCTGCGGTGCTCAAACCCATGCGGTCACCGATACACTTGCCGTTGTTGACGACATTGTAGTGCGTCAGCATCACGCCTTTAGGAAACCCTGTTGTGCCGGAGGTATACTGCATGTTGCATACGTCGTCGGGCCGCACATGCTCCGCCATGTGCGCAAGCGCTTCGGGGGCGGTCATGTCCGCGCGCGCCATGGCCTCGTCGAAGGTAAGGCAGCCCGGCTGGCGGAACCCGACGGTGACGACGTTGCGCAGGAAGGGCAGGCGCTTGCAGTGGAGCGGTTCTCCCGCCTTCGTCCCGGCAATTTCGGGACAGAGCTCGTTGATGATGCCCGCATAGTCGGAATCGAGCGCACCGTCGATCATCACCAGCGTATGCGTGTCGCTCTGCCGCAGCAGATATTCCGCCTCGTGGATCTTGTAGGCGGTGTTCATCGTCACGAGTACCGCGCCGAGCTTTGCAGCCGCCCAGAAGGTGATGTACCATGCCGGCACGTTTGTCATCCAGACCGTGACCTTGCTCCCGGCGCGAACGCCCAGCGACATGAGCGCACGGGCAAAGTTGTCCACATCGTCGCGGAACTGCTCATAGGTACGTGTATAGTCCAGCGTCGTATACTTGAATGCGTACTGGTCGGGGAATTCCTCGACCATGCGGTCCAATACCCGCGCAAAGGTCAGCGGGATCAGCTCGTCTTTTTTCCAGACGTACTGCCCCGTGCCGTCATGGTTGAAGTAGAGGCTTTTTTTCTTGCCGCGCGTGTTTTCAAAGCGGCTCATGTAGTTGACAAAATGGGGGAAGATGACCTCGGGATCGCGCAGGTCGTCCATCCATTCCGGTTTCCACTCCAGCGAAATGAAACCGTCGTAGTCGATCGAGCCGAGCGCGCGCATCAGCGCCGCGATGGGGAGCGTCCCCTCGCCGACAAGGTTGTAGGTATCCGCGTCGTCACTGTCGCGCAGGTGAACGTGACGGACATAGGCACCGAGATTTTTGATCGTTGTGTCCGGGCTTTCACCGCGGTCACGATAGGGGTGGTGCATGTGCCAGAGCGCGCCGAGGTTGTCGCTGGCGTAGTCGTCCAGCAGCGCGCGCAGCCGCGCGGTATCGGAAAAGATCCCGCTGGTTTTGAGCAGCAGCGTCACGCCGCTGCGCTCCGCCAGAGGCAGCAATGCGTCCAGACATGTGCGAACGCGCGCTTCGTTGTCCTCATGCGCGATCACGGAAACATAGGGCGCACGGGCATCGGCGGCAAGTGTCAACAACTCACTCAGAATCGGTATACAATCTGCGTCTGATGAAACATCACAGGACGTATCGAGACAAGGAAGTACAAGTTGCTGATCGCGCAGTGCGCGCACGGTGGCGGCGACATTGTACTTGTGGAACGCGCCGCCGCGTTCGGTCAGCGCCGGAACGTTCTGCACATTGTAAAGCTCCACGCCGGAGAAATCCATTTCCTGTGCCAGCTTCAGCGCTTCGTCCCAGCCGAAGTCCCAGCCGCGGGTCGAAAAGGAGAGCCTCATACCGTTTCCTCCTCGTAGGTGATTCTGTTGAGTGCATTGACATAAGCGCGAATGCTTGCGCCGACGATGTCGGTGGATATGCCGCGTCCGGGATAGAGGCGCCCGCCCGCGCGCAGGCGGACGACAGTCTCGCCCATGGCCTCATGCCCTTCGGTGACGGTGCGGATCTGGAAGTCATCCATTTCGCAGTGGCGGCCCGTGACCTGTTCCAACGCGAGGAAGGCCGCGTCGATCGGCCCGTCTCCGAGGGATACGCCCTCCAGCTCCCTGCCGTCCTTTTCCAGCTTGATGTGCGCCATTGCGGTGATGCCGCTTCCGGTGTTGATCACATAGCTCTTGACCGTGTAGGCGGCGGGCACCTGCATGGCAGCGGAGGCGACGATGGCGTCAAGCTCGCGCGCGCCGATCTCTTCCTTGCGCTGGGCGATGCGGCGGAACGCCTCCCATACCGCTGTCTGATCCTCTTCGCTCAGGTCATAGCCCAGCTTGGCGACGGCCTGCAGGACGGCGGGCTTGTCGTCGTGCTGCGAGAGGACCAGCTCTGCGCCCGCACTGCTGCCAAAACCGTCATAGGGCGTGTTCTTGCCGGTTTCAAACATGCGCGCGATCTGACCGGTCACGCGGCCAAGCTCCACCGTGCGCACCGCTGCGCGTACGCCCAGCTCCTCGCCCTTGACGTGCAGCACACGGGTGACATTGGGCAGGAGCGCCCCGCCGGCCGGGTGGGAGGAGACCTTGATCTCACGCGCGCCGCGCAGCACCGCGGTCACGGCGCAGGCGTCCGCCATCGCCAGCGCATCGGAACAGGCGACGCCCACACACACGTCGCGCAGCGCGGGGACAGTTTCGTAAAGCGTTTCGAAGAAAGTGCCAAACTCCCGCGGGAGCATTGCGCCGGCCGTGTCGCAGACCGTTACGGTGGTGGCGCCGGCCTCCACTGCGGCGGAAACCGCCCGGACGAGATAGTCCGGCTCGGCGCGGGTGGCGTCATCGGCGACGAATTCGACATCGGCGCATTTCTCGCGGCAATAGGCAACCAGCTCCCGAATGAGGGCGAGCATCGCCTCGGGCTTTTTGTGGCAGAGATACTCCATCTGCACCGTGCTCGTCGGGGTGATGAGTTGCAGACGCGGTTTTTTTGCCCCGCTCAGGGCGTTCCAGACAGCGTCCACGCTCTCGCGCGTCAGGGCGACGGGAACGGCGACAACGCTCTCCTTTACCGCGGATGCCACGGACTTGACGCGCAGCGCGTCCACCTTGGCGTTTTGGATGCCTTCCAGTTCGATGACAGACACCCCGAGACGGTCGAGCAGTTTGCTCAGCTCAATCTTCTCCTTGAACGACAGCGCTCCGCCGAGTGCTTTCATGGTCACATCGCTGATCCTGACTTCTTCCATAAGGCAAGCTCCTTCATATAAAATAAAAGAAAAACGTCCCTGAAACCGTTAACGGCTTCAGGGACGAACATCACATTCGCGGTACCACCCTGCTTATCGCACCCTCGCGGGCGTCGATCTCTCTTGAACTCGGCGGCGCACTGCCGCGAAGTCCTCAGCCGGTAACGGGGCGTCCGGGCTTCACTACTGGGGAATGTGTTTCCGCGTTCGCAAAGCCGACTCGGGAGCCAGACCGCCGCTTTTCCCCGCACCGGCTCGCACCAACCGCCGGCTCTCTGGAGCGTTTTGAAAAACGCGGATTCTCCTTCAAAGTCTTTTTGTATAAACTTATGTTGGCATTGTAATCGGGATTTCGGCACTTGTCAATGATAATTTCACCCAAAAATTCTGTACGCGGCGGTTTGGCTGTGTTATAATCGACCCAAAACGGACAGGGGAGGGAGCGCCGTGCGAGCGGACATCGACGAAATCCTGCGCTATCTTCGTGTTCGCGGGGAGACTCCAGCGGATTTGCGAGAGCGCGTGGAACGCACCGCGGACGAGCTGGCGGAGACCCTGCGCCCGCAGTACGTCTATCGTGCTTTCCCGCTGACGCATCAGCCCGACGGCATTTTGCTCTCCGGCGGCGCGATGCTGCCCGGCGCCCTTGCGGAAAAGATGCTGCGCGGGTGTGACACGGCGGTGTTGCTGTGCTGTACGCTTGGGCTGGATTTTGAGCGCCGCCTGCGCGCGCTGGAGCGGAGAGACATGGGCGCGGCGGTCATTTTGGACGCTTGCGGCAGCGCATGGGTCGAAACGGGCTGCGATATGGCGGAGGCGGAGATCGCGGAGCGGTTTGCACCGCGTTTCCTGACCGACCGGTTCAGCCCCGGATACGGGGATCTGCCGCTTTCCCTGCAACCGTTCGTGCTTGCCGCGCTGGATGCGGAGCGGCGGCTGGGCATCCATTTGAGCGAGAGTTTCCTCATGACCCCGGCGAAGTCCGTTACCGCTATCCTCGGCGTGGCGGACGAACCGCAGCCCGCGCGGGTGCGCGGATGCGGATACTGCGCGATGAAACAGACCTGCGAATATCGAAAGGGAGGGACGAGCTGTGTCGTCTGAACCGCTGGATTTTAATAAGGTTGTCATTCTGGACGGTGCGATGGGCACCGTTCTGCAAAGCCGCGGGCTCAAGCCCGGCGGTGTGCCGGAGCTGCTGAATCTGGAGCAGCCCGAACTGCTTCGGGGGGTTTACCATGACTACATTGCCGCCGGCAGCGATGTGATCTATGCCAACACCTTTGGCGCGAACGCGCTCAAGCTGGCGCGCACGGGCAAGAGTGTCGGGAAGATCGTCTCCGCCGCAATTGCGCTGGCGAAGGACGCGGCCGCAGGCACGGGCGTGCGCGTCGCGCTGGACATCGGCCCGCTGGGCGAGCTGCTTGAGCCGATGGGGACGCTGCCGTTTGAGCGCGCGTACGAACTGTTCCGTGAAATTGCCCTTGCGGGCGCGGCGGCGGGCGCCGACCTTGCGGTGATCGAAACCATGACCGACCTCTACGAGGCGAAAGCGGCTTTGCTGGCGGTCAAGGAGAACACCGGCCTGCCCGTTCTGGTGACGATGTCCTTTGAGGCGTCGGGGCGAACCTTTACGGGCTGTACCGTCGCATCCATGGCGCACACCCTCACGGGGCTGGGCGCGGACGCGATCGGACTGAACTGTTCGCTGGGGCCGGATAAGCTGGCGCCGCTGATGCGGGAGCTGTGCGAACATACGCCGCTGCCTGTGATCGCCAAGCCCAACGCCGGCCTGCCAGACCCCGTGGACGGCCACTACGACATGGATGCGCAATCCTTTGCGCAGATCCTTGCGCCGCTTGCGGACGCGGGCGTGAGCGTATTCGGCGGTTGCTGCGGCACCTCGCCGGACTACGTGCGCGGCGTCGCGGAGCGGCTGAAAGGGCGTACACCTGTAAAGCGCACCGTGCGGCGGGAGGGCTTTGTCTGCACGCCCGTCAGGCCGCTGCCCCTTACGGGCGTGCGCGTGATCGGCGAGCGCATCAACCCGACGGGTAAAAAGCGTTTCCAGCAGGCGCTGCTGGACAACGATCTCGACTACATTCTCGACGTTGCCGTGGCGCAGGAGGATGCGGGCGCTGACATTCTTGACGTCAATGTGGGTTACCCCGGCGTGGACGAAGTGTCCATGCTCCCGCGCGTCGTCGAAGCGCTACAGGGTACGGTGCCGCTGCCGCTGATGCTCGATTCGTCCAACGCGAAGGCGCTGGAAGCGGCACTGCGGGTTTACAACGGGAAAGCGGTGGTAAACAGCGTGAACGGCGACACGGAAGTGCTGGAACGCGTCCTGCCGATTATCCGGAAATACGGCGCGGCGGTTGTGGGCTTGACGCTCGACAAGGGCGGCGTGCCGCAGACGGCGGAACAGCGCTTCGCCATTGCAAAATGCATCCTTGACGCGGCGCTCAGCTATGGCATCCCGCGTGAGGACGTGTGGATCGACTGCCTGACGCTGACGGTTTCCGCACAGCAGGAGCAGGCACGGGAGACGTTGCGCGCCCTGCGCATGGTGCGCGAGGAACTGGGGCTGCAAACGGTGCTGGGCGTTTCCAACATCTCGTTTGGCCTGCCGAATCGTCCGCTGGTGACGCGCACATTTCTCATCGAGGCGCTGCACGCAGGCCTGACGCTGCCGATCCTCAACCCCAACCAGACGGAGCTGATGGATGCGATCGCGGCATTCCGCGTGCTCTCCGGTGAGGATGAGGCGTGCCGCGCGTATGTGGAGCGGTTTGCGGACTATGAGCCGCCCAAAGCAGGAACGAGCGTGATCGTCAGCTCCGCGAAGAGCGGCAAGACGGAGAAAAGCGCATCCGCGCCGCTGACGCTGGACGAGGCGGTGGTGCGCGGACTCAAGACGGAAGCGGCGGCGCTGGCGCGTGAAGCGCTGCAAAACGAATCGGAGCTGGCACTTGTGGACGATCACCTGATCCCGGCGCTGGATCGCGTGGGAGAGGGCTATGAGGCGGGAAAGGTGTTTCTGCCGCAGCTGCTCTCCGCAGCGCAGGCGGCGCAGGCGGTGTTTGAGGTCATCCGCGCATCGCTTGCGGAGAAGGGCGGCGCGAGCGTCAAGCGCGGCGCGCTGGTGGTTGCCACCGTGCGCGGCGATGTGCACGACATCGGCAAGAACATTGTCAAAACGGTGCTGGAGAACTACGGCTACGACGTGCTCGACCTCGGGCGCGACGTGGCGCCGGAGATGATCGTGGACGCGGTTCGGGAAAAGGGCATACGCTTGGTCGGCCTTTCGGCGCTGATGACCACGACGCTCGGCGCGATGGAGGAAACGGTGAAGCGCCTGCGCGCGCTGCCGCAGCCGCCGAAGGTGTTCGTCGGCGGCGCTGTGGTGACGCCGGAGTATGCCAGACGCATCGGCGCGGATTACTACGCAAAGGATGCGAAAGCGTCGGTGGAGGTCGCGCGGGAAGTGCTGCAATAACGAAAATGCAAGAACGAGGGACGGCGTATGCCGTCCCTCGTCTATCTGTTCCGTTTTTCAGGATTGGATCGCCTTGGTCGTCCACTTGTTGCTGCGATAGCGCAGGAAGAATATGGTGCTGCGTACCGACCAGTCGAGCACGGCGTGCGCCGCCCAGACGCCCACTACGCCGTAACCCAGCGTCCGGCCAAAGACGTAAGCCATTACCACGCGGCAAAGCCACATGGTCGTCATGCTGGCAAGCATGGTATAGCGTGCGTCGCCTGCGGCGCGCAGACAGGTCGGGAGCATGAACGACGGCAGCCACAGGAAGATGGCGGCAATGCCGTGAATCAGCGCCACGATCACAGCGAGGTGCTCGCCCTCGGGCGAGACATTGTAGATACGCATGATCACGGGCAGCAGGGCGATGATGCCGAGATTGACCGCTGCCATCATGGCATAGCCCGTTTTGGCAAACTTGCGCATGTAACGCCGCGCCGCGCCGTAGTCACCCGCGCCGACGCACTGGCTGATGACCGTCGTGACGCCGAGGTTGAGACCCTGTCCCGCAAAGACGTGGAAGTTGCCCAGTGTGTTGCCGATGGCATTGGCGACGATGGAGGGCGTGCCGAAGGTGGAAATCAGGCTGAACAACGCCAGACGGCCGAGCTGGAACATGCCGTTTTCAACGCCGCTGGGAATGCTGATGTAGAGAATGTTCCGGAGCAGGCGGCGGTTTGGCCGGAACGCACGGATATCGGACAGGTGCAGGGGGAGCTTTTCATCAAACAGCAGCGCGAGGATCACGACGGCCGCCACCGTGCGCGACACAAGGGTCGGGATGGCGACGCCCGCCACGTCCATGCCGAAGCCGAAGATCAGCAGTGCGTTGCCGCACACGTTGATGCCGTTCATCAGCAGCGATACCTTGAGCGAGACGTCGCTCTTTCCCATCGTGCGGAAGATGGCGGCGCCGCCGTTGTAAAGCGCAATGCCGGGGATGGACGCAATGACGATGGTGTAATACTTGTCCGTTGCTGCCATGACGTCTGCGTCGATCTGACCGAAAACGGTGGTGAGCACGACGGTCTTGAAGACATACAACAGCGCGATGAAAACCGCCGACGTCACACCCAGCAGTATGACGAGGTGCTGCCCCGCGGCATTGGCGTTTTGCTGCTCGCGGCGGCCGATGTATTGCCCTGCGACCGCCGCGCCGCCCGCTGCCATGGCGGAAAAAACGTAAATCATCAGGTTGCTGATGGAGTCCACCAGCGATACCGCCGAGATCGCCGCATCTCCCACGGTGGCGACCATCAGCGAGTCCGCGAGACCGACGAGAATCGCGAGGAACTGCTCGGCAATCAGCGGTGCGATCAGCACGATCAGATCCCGGTTGGAGAAATTGATTTCTTTTTTGCCTGTAGGCTGCGGCGTCTGGATATCCATATCAAAATCCTTTGCTGGTGACTGCTGTACAAAAGTCTTGCCTTGCAGCGATCCTGAACTTCTTTTTTTCTTCGCATTACATGATATGTCCGCGTCGGCGTATCGTCAATGCGCGGCAGCGCAGAAAACGGCGGGTTTTGCCTGCGCTTTTTTTAGGTTTCCGTCAAATACGGCATTATTGCCGCGCCCCACGCGTCTGTAAGACGCGGGAGCGTCCACTGTGCGTTGGCGGGGCTGGTGGAGGGCAGCAGTACCGCGTCCCGTTTCAGCGTATCGCGCAGGAGGCGGTTGTACCACTTGTGCGACGTGCCGCCGTTGCAGAAGATCGCGCGGATCTCCGCGGCGTCCAAAATGGGGCGCAGATCGTTGGCAACGACGTTCGTGATGCTTGCGTCGGAGGAACCGACGATCTCGCAGGAGGCGATGGCATCCCAGAGCGCAAGGCGGTTTTGCAGTACAAGCGCGGACTTTTCCTCCCGCGTGACCGGTACGTCCGTGCCGAAGAGCGACGCCAGCACTCGCCAGAAACGGTTTTGCGGATGCCCGTAGAAAAACGCTGCCTCGCGTGACTTGATCGACGGGAACGAGCCGAGGATCAGCACGCGCGCATTTCGGTCATACAGCGGCGGAAAAGGGTGTATCTGTGCGGAACGTTCCATGGCGCGCCTCCTTTTCCTTCATCATACGCGGTTTTTATCCGCATTTCAAGGCAAAGCCTTGACGAGGGGACGCAAATGCGATATCATTTTTAGTCATAAAACTGTAGAGGAGGGCATATTATGAACGATCTGGCCAGCTTCATGATGAACCACGACATTTTGCAAAAGGGAATGTATATCTCCCGTGTCGACGGGGACGTCGTTACCTATGATATCCGCATGAAACGTCCCAACAAGGGCGATTACCTCGACAACGGCGCCATCCATACCTTTGAACACCTCTTTGCCACCTATGTGCGCAGCGGCCCGCTGTCCGACAGCATCATCTACGTCGGCCCCATGGGGTGCCGCACGGGCTTCTATTTCATCGTCCGTGACACGATCTCCCATGCACAGGCGATCAAGCTTGTTCAGGAGAGCTTTGCCTTTATCCGTGATTTTGACGAGCCGGAGATCCCCGGCGCAAAGCATGAACAGTGCGGCAACTACCTCAACCACGACCTCGTGGGCGCGCAGCTTGTCGCCGCCGACATGTGCAAGGTGCTGGAAAACTGGACGGTGGAGAAGCTGCAGTATGAAGAGTAACGCGACGTTCGGCGTTATCGGCGCCATGGAAAGCGAGGTCGCGCGCCTGCGCGGTCTGATGAGCGATGTGAAGAGCGAGACCCTTGCGGGGCTGACGTTCTATGACGGGACGCTGGGGCGCCATCGCGTCATTTTGGTGCAAAGCGGCATCGGCAAGGTCAACGCGGCGCGCTGCACACAGCTCCTGATTGATAAGTATACCCCGGATTATATTGTAAACACCGGCATTGCCGGCGGGATCGGCCAGGGGCTGCATGTGGCGGACGTGGTCATCGGCACGGAGCTGGTGCAGCACGATTTTGACATCAGCGTGTTCGGACACGCGCGCGGCTATCTCGCCACGGGCGTCGACCATCTCAACCCCACGGTATTCCGCAGCGACAAGGAGCTGGCCGAGGCGTTCCGTGCCGCGGCAGAGGCGGTCATCGGGCCGGAGCGCGTCCGTACGGGGCGCATCGCCTCGGGTGACCAATTCATCTCCGAGCTTGCGGTCAAGCGCGATATTGCCGAGACCTTCGGCGCTACAGCGGCGGAGATGGAGGGCTGCGCCATTGCGCAGGTGGCGGAATACGCGGGTGTTCCCTTCGTGGTGGTGCGCGCGATCTCCGACCTTGCGGACGGCGACGCGGCGGACAGCTCCGTCGATCTGGAACAGATGGCCGCCGACCTTTCCGGCAGCATTCTGGAAAAACTCATTGCCGGCTGACGGCATAAGAAACGACAAAAGGCGGCGCTCAAGCGCCGCCTTTTTGCTGCTCAAACTCACATTTCCACCGTGATGTTGTCCGTGCCGTGTTCCTCAAACTCGCCAAGGTATTCGTCCATGCGCTCGCACAGCTCGTCGTAGTTGTCGGGGGTGGGCTCGTCGCTGTCCATATCGCGCAGCGCAAGCTCCTGCGCAAGGATCTCAAAGAACATCGTGTCCTCATATGCCATGATCGCCTCGTGGATGCCTCCGTCCGCAAAAGCGCGGGAGGGGATCAATTCACCCTTGTAGGATTCAA
This sequence comes from Oscillospiraceae bacterium, assembly GCA_902783035.1. Lineage (GTDB taxonomy): Bacteria > Bacillota > Clostridia > Oscillospirales > Oscillospiraceae > Hominicoprocola. Next base: position 15,910 of record CACZPK010000086.1, on the reverse strand, counting down.
CCAGGGAGACCATGCCCTGATCGAGACAGCGCGAAAAGACCGCGGTTTCCACGTCGTCATAGTCGCGGATGCGGTCGTCGCCCCGGGTCGAGTTGATCACCCAGTTTCCGATGTATACCAGATCAAGCAAACGGCGGTACTGTTTGGCTGTCAGTTTCAATTCCATAACGGGTCGCCTCCTGTCGGGAGATTGCCCCGCACGCAAACGCGGGGCGGAGGATTTAGTAAACACATTATAGCAGGTTTTTTGAAAAAAGCCATAGGAAAAAAGGGCCAAAGCGTAAAAATTGCTTGTGTTTGAGCATTGCCCGGTAGTATACTTTGCAATATGAAACGACAAGCAATCATTACCGTCAGCGCGAAAACGCGCTATGAGGGTGAAGAGAGTGAAAAGACGGTCTACACCGTCGGCGGGACGCTGGAGGATACGCCGGACGGCTGGCGCGTGACCTATGCCGAGCCGGAGGAGGCCGGCATGGCGGGCACCGAGACGCAGATGGATATTTTATCCGGACGTGTGGAACTGACGCGTGCGGGCGCTGTCCGTGCCCGCTTTGTTTTTGCGCCGGATCGGCCCTTCCACTCAGTATATGAAACACCCTACGGAAACTTGAATGCGGCTGTGTATACGCGCTCCCTTCGCGTCCGGTTTGGCGACCGCGGGGGGCTGCTGGAACTGAAATACGAACTGGAGCTGGGCGGCACAAAGAGCGCGCATGACCTGATCTTGCGCGCCAGAGCTGCGGAATAGGAGAAAAAGATGGAACAGAAAAAGGTTGCGCTTGTAACGGGCGCTTCCCGCGGCATCGGCCGCGCCGTTGCCGCGCGTCTGGCGCATGCGGGCTATGCCGTAGGCGTCAACTATCATGAACGCAGGGACAAAGCGGATGAACTGGTTGCCGCGCTGACAGCGTCGGGCTGCAAGGCCATCGCCGTGCAGGCGGACGTCTCTGTGCGTGCCGAAGTGGACGCCATGGTGCGCCGTGTGGAAGAGGCGTTCGGACCTGTGACGCTGCTGGTGAGCAACGCGGGCGTTGCGGGTCAGGCACTTTTTCAGGATGTGACGGACGAGCTGTGGGAGCGCTATTTTGCCGTCAACCTCAACGGTGCGCGCCACTGCATTCAGGCGGTGCTGCCCCACATGCTCCATGAGAAAGCAGGGTGCATTGTCACCGTTTCCTCCATCTGGGGACAGCACGGCGCAAGCTGCGAGGTGACGTATTCCTGCACCAAGCATGCGCTGATCGGCCTGACGCGCTCTCTGGCGATGGAACTGGCGCCCTCCGGTATCCGTGTCAACTGTGTTGCGCCCGGTGTCATCAACACCGACATGGTACAGGTGCTCGGCAGCGAGACGCTGCACGACCTTGCCGGACAGACGCCGCTCGGACGCCTCGGCACGCCGGAGGATATTGCCGCGGCGGTAGCATTTCTGGCGAGCGACGACGCGTCGTTCATTACGGGGCAGGTGCTGACCGCAGACGGCGGATTCATCGGCTGATCCATTGGCACGCAGATTGTTGAAAAAGAACGCGGACGCTGTAAGCGTCCGCGTTCTTTTTCGTGTTGTGCGGCAGAGATTACTTGACCTTGAGCACCTGGCCGATGTTGATCATGCCGGGGTCGCGGATCTGGTCTCTGTTCAGCTCATAGAGCGTGCCCCAGAGCTTGCCGGTGCCGAAGAGCTTCTGCGCGATCTTCCACAGGCTGTCGCCCTGGATGACGGTGTAGCTGTCGCCCTCAGCGGCGGGAGCGGGCGTGGGAGCCGGAGCAGGCGCGGGAGCCGGAGCGGGCGTGGGAGCCGGAGTGGGCTCGGGCTCGGCGGCGGGCAGGATGATCGTCTGATCACCGCGCGGCTCAGCGTACTTCGTGGAAATCACGCCGCCCAGCTCCTGCTCGACGTAGGCCATCACAGCCTCATCCAGCGGGATACCGGTGTCAAACTGCGCGCTGGCTGCCTTGAAGGCATAATAGGTGTCGCCGCCGTCGGCGCAGAAGTTGTTGGTGACGACAGCGTAGGTGGCGTTCTTATCGAAGGCCTTGCCGTTGATGCTCTCAATGGTCACGCGCTGGATGGACTTCGGGCCATAGTAGGTGGAGCCGGGATAGGTCTCGGCGTTGGCGTCATACGCCTTCGTGGTGTCGATCGTGAACTTGATGCCGGTGGTCTGCGGGTAGCCGCCAAGCTTTTCAGGGACGCAGAATGTGGAAGCTTCAAGAACCTCCAGCAGCTCAGCGCCGGTGACGTAGACGACCGTGACCGTGTTGCCGAACGGAAGAACGGTGTTGATGTCCTTCATGGTGACGTCGCCCGGCTCGATCGCCGCGCGGATGCCGCCGCCGTTGGTAATGGCGACCACATGGTCCTTATCGACTGTTACGGAGCCATCCTCTTTCAGAACGCTCCAAAGCATTGCCTCAGTGATCAGGTCGCCGTTGTTGGTCTCGCTGTCGCGGTTGCCATTGGGCGCCTTCGCACCGTTGAGTTCAACCTCACTCTTGGCGAACACCGTGCCGTACTGGGCATCGACCGCATCAGCGACCTCCTGCGCGGCAGCGGCAACGGCCTCGTCCTTCGCCAGCTCGCTGACGACTTCCTTGTTTTCCTCGCCGCCCATGACCTGCGTGGCAATGAGGAAGTTACTCTCGATCTTCTTCGTCGCGTCGTCGATGACGATCACGCCGATGTTGGCGAACTTTGTGCCGGTGGACTGAATGGCAGCGCCGTTTTCGCCCGCGGTCATAACCGTGTGGGAGTGGCCGTCGATCACGAGGTCGACGCCCTCGGTTTTGGCAAGCACATCCGCGCTGCGGTGGCCGTCGGCGGCGGACTCCACGTCCACGCCGAGGTGCCACAGGCCGATGATGAGATCGACGCCGTCCTGCTTGAGGCTCTCAACCTGCGCCTTGGCGCAGTCATAAAGCTCGCTCTTGCCCTCGGAGTTGGAAAGGAACTTGATGTCACGGATATAGCTGGGATTGACCTTTGTCTGGGTCTCCGGGGTCTCAAGACCGAAGAAACCGATCTTCATGCCGCTCTTGGTCTCATAGACGAAGGTCGGGTCAAAGATGCTCTTGCCATCCTTGAGTACGTCCGCGCAGATGACTTTGAAATTTGCCTTGCTCAGGTTGTCCAACAGCTGGGGAACGCCATAGTCAAACTCGTGGTTGCCGAGCGTGACCACGTCATAGCCTGCCGCGTTCATCAGTTCGACGGCGGAGGCACCCTTGGAAAAGCTGACGTAGGGGTCGCCCTGGCTGAAGTCGCCCGCGTCCGCGAGGATGACCTCCGCGCCACGCTTGACCAGCTCCGCCTTGAGCGCCGCGATGTAGGCGTAGCCGTCGATCTGGCCGTGGACGTCGTTGGAGTGCAGGATCACGGTTTTACCCGTCAGATCCTCCGCGACATCGGTCAGGGTCTTCGTTTCGGCGGTTACTTCGTAGGCCGCCGTCGTGCAGATGCTCATGGCAAAGGCCATCGCCAGTGCCAGAATGAGCGCCAGCACTCTGTTGCTGCTTCTTCTCATATGCATGCCCTCCTGTTGATAATGAGTTGAAAAACCGTCTTCGATCGCAGACCAAAGACGGATTTTTCCAAAAGGATACGCTTACATCAATTTAATGGTATAGTAGACCGCCAGCACGAACGATACGATCGCCAGCGCCCAGGTGGCATAGAACGCGGTGGTGGGAGCAAACAGCGCCGCAATCACCAGCACAAAGCAAAGTGCCAGCACACCGAAAACCAGACGATAGTCTGCGTTTACCGGGAACAGGCGCAGGCAGCGCTCGCCCTGCACGTACACGCCGTTGTTCTTCTTGAGCAGCAGCGAGCAGGCGCACAGCACCGCAATACCAACCAGCGCCAGCACGGCGCAGGCCTTGACGCGCACGGAAGAAGAACGGCCGAGCAGCACCAGCGCACCCAGCGCCATCGCCAGCGCCGTTGCCTGAATGGAGAACTCCGCCTGATAGAACAGGTATACAATGCCCAAAACCAGCAGCACCGGAATGAGCACGCACAGCACCGTGACACTGACAGGGTAAACGTGGCGCATAGCCTCCGAGGTAAAGGCAAAGAACAGGCCTGAGACGAACAATGTGCCGCCGAGGGGGCCGAACCATTTGCCGGCGGTGCGCTTGACATACAAAACGATGCCGACAATCAAAGCAGCCAGACCGACCCAGCGCATTACGCCGAAGAAATCATACCAGCCCAGAACCTGATTGACCGTGCCGCGCGCATAGTAGCGATCCACCATCAGCAGGTACCACTCCGCAACCAGACCCGAGATCAGCAGAAGCACCGCGCGGTTCATGTTGCGATCGTTCTTTTCCTGACGCTCAATGCGCTTGTTATTCGATTTCTGTGCCATCTATTCACATCCTCCAAAAGGTAAAGCAAGAATAAGCATAGACGGTCACGACCGTCCATGCTTTGATATGGTAACAGAAAACGCGCGCGTTTTCAAGGTCAAAATACACAAAAAACACAAAGTTTTCAAATCTTTCCGATTCTGCTGAAATTTTGGTATATCGCCACTTGACATTGTGCGGCGGGTTCACTATAATGTGTATGTTCGCGCAATGCGACCACAATATATTGTGTTTATTTCACTGTGAATGAAATAGATATACCAAAGGGGACGGATCATGAAAGTCATTAAGCGCAATGGTGCGGAGGTAGAATTCGACATTATAAAGATTATTTCCGCCGTGACGAAGGCAAACGGCGTTGTGGATGAGGCGGAGCGTATGACGCCCGTGCAGATCCAGCGCATTGCCGAGAGTGTGGAGCTGGAGTGCCAGAAGCTCGATCGCGCGCCTACGGTGGAGGAGATCCAGGATTTTGTCGAGACTCACATCATGGCGCATGGCGCGTATGAGGTTGCCAAGCGTTACATCACCTATCGCTACAGCCGTTCGCTGGTGCGCAAGGCAAACACGACGGATGACCGCATCCTCTCCCTCATTGAGTGCAACAATGAGGAGGCAAAGCAGGAAAACAGCAATAAGAACCCCGTGGTCAACTCCACCCAGCGCGACTATATGGCGGGTGAGGTTTCCCGTGATCTGGCCGCGCGTCTGCTGCTGCCGGAGGACATTGTCAAGGCGCATGAGGAAGGGATCATCCACTTCCACGATACGGACTACTACGCCCAGCACATGCACAACTGTGACCTGGTCAATCTGGAGGACATGCTCCAGAACGGCACGGTCATTACCGGTACGCTGATCGAAAAGCCCCACTCTTTTGCCACCGCCTGCAACATCGCGACCCAAATCGTCGCGCAGGTTGCTTCGAACCAGTACGGCGGGCAGAGCATTTCACTCACCCACCTTGCTCCCTTTGTCGACGTCAGCCGGCAGAAGCTGCGCAAGAGCGTTCTTGCGGAGATGGCGGACATCGGGTTCATGCCCGGCGAGGAAAAGATCGCGGAGATCACCGAAAAGCGCCTGCGCGAAGAGATCCGCCGCGGTGTGCAGACCATCCAGTATCAGGTCGTGACGCTGCTCACCACCAACGGGCAGGCACCGTTCATCACGGTGTTCATGTATCTTGGCGAGGCGCGCAACGAACAGGAAAAGCACGATCTTGCCCTCATCATTGAGGAGATGCTCGAACAGCGCTACGAAGGCGTGAAGAACGAGCAGGGCGTCTGGGTCACGCCTGCGTTCCCCAAGCTGATCTACGTGCTGGAAGAGGACAATATCCACGAGGACTCTCCTTATTATTATCTCACGAAACTCGCTGCAAAATGCACGGCGCGCCGCATGGTGCCCGATTACATCAGCGAAAAGAAGATGCTCGAGCTCAAGGGCGACGTGTACGTCTGCATGGGCTGCCGCAGCTTCCTGACGCCCGACCGCTTTACCGACGCGGGCATCGGCAACATTGCCAACGCCAAGAATTATGAGCCGGGCAAGCACAAATACTATGGCCGGTTCAATCAGGGCGTTGTTACGATCAATTTGCCGGACATTGCGCTCTCTTCCGGCGGCAACATCGAAAAGTTCTGGCAGATCTTCGACGAGCGTCTCGACCTGTGCTATCGCGCGCTGATGTGCCGCCATGAGCGGCTCAAGGGTACGCTCAGCGATGCGGCGCCCATCCTCTGGCAGTACGGCGCGATCGCGCGCCTGCAAAAGGGCGAGCCGATCGACAAGCTGCTCTACAACGGTTACTCCACCATTTCCCTTGGTTATGCAGGTCTCTATGAGTGCGTCAAGTACATGACGGGCAAGAGCCACACCGACCCCGCCGCAAAGCCCTTTGCGCTCCAGATCATGCAGTACATGAACGATGCCTGCAAGCGCTGGAAGGAAAAGGAGAACATCGACTTTTCCATCTACGGCACGCCGCTGGAGTCCACGACCTACAAGTTTGCCAAGAGCCTGCAAAAGCGCTTCGGCATCATTGAGGGGATCACGGATAAGGGCTATATCACCAACAGCTACCACGTCCATGTCACCGAGAAGATCAATGCTTTTGAAAAGCTCAAATTTGAAGCGGAGTTCCAGCATCTGTCTCCCGGCGGCGCGATCAGCTATGTCGAAGTGCCGAACATGCAGAACAATCTGGAGGCGGTTCTGCAGGTGATGAAGTTCATCTATGACAATATCATCTATGCCGAGCTGAATACCAAGAGCGACTACTGTCAGGTCTGCGGCTGGGACGGCGAGATCGACATTGTGGACGAGGGCGGCAAGCTGATCTGGAAGTGCCCGCGCTGCGGCAACACGGACCAGGATAAGATGAACGTTGCCCGCCGCACCTGCGGCTATATCGGCACCCAGTTCTGGAATCAGGGCCGTACGCAGGAGATCAGGGAAAGAGTGCTTCACCTTTGATTTCGAAGAGGGGGGCTGCCGGCCCCCTCTTTTTCAGCTGAAGGATGCACATGAAACAAAAAAAGGAACGCATTGAGTTGATGGACGCCGCGCGAGGCCTGTCTTTGATCCTCATGGTCGTCCATCATTTCTTCTACGACCTCGTCGTTTTTGCCGGCGCACCACGTTGGCTTTTCTGGAACCCGGCGTTCACCGTGGGGCATTATATCTTTGCAGGATTGTTCATTCTGCTTGCGGGCGCCAGCTCCAACTTCTCCCACAGCAATACCGTCCGCGGGTTCAAAACGCTGGGCATTGCGCTTGTCATCACGCTGGTTACGACGATCATGAACGTGACCATTGTGTTTGGCGTGCTGCACCTGCTGGGAACGTGTATGCTGCTCTACGGTCTGACGCGCCGCTTCTGGGAGGGCGTGGACGAAAAATGCCCCTGGCTTGTTCCGGCACTCTCGGCGGCGGGCGTGCTGGCAACCACGCGGCTCACAAACGGTTACCCCACGTCGACGCCGCATCTGTGGATGTTCGGGCTGGTGACGGAGAATTTCCGTTCCGCAGACTACTTTCCGCTGCTGCCATGGGTGTTTGTGTTCCTGCTTGGCACATGGGTGGGGAAATATATCCGCGCAGGGCGGATGCCGCGCCGCTTTTATGAGGCGAAGGCACCCCGGCTTGCCGCTGTCGGACGGCAAAGCCTTTTGATTTATGTTGTGCATCAGCCGGTGCTCTACGCGCTGACGATGCTGGGCCTGCAGATTTTTAAGAGATAGTATCATGTATTACGGAGAAATCAAGAACTGCGATATCGCCAATGGCGAGGGCGTGCGCGTGACGTTGTTCGTCTCGGGCTGCACGAATCACTGCAAGGGCTGCTTTCAGCCGGAGACATGGGACTTCCATTATGGGAAGCCCTTTACGGAGGAAACGCGCGCGGAGTTGGTGCGCCTGCTTGCACCGGACTACATCAACGGCCTGACCCTGCTCGGCGGAGACCCCTTTGAACCGGAAAACCAGCGCGCGCTGGCGCCGTTTCTGCGGCATGTGCGCGAAACGTATCCGCATAAGACGATCTGGGCGTTTACGGGCTTTACGTATGAGGCTCTGCTGACAGAGGGGGCGCACTCCCGCTGTGAAGTCACCGACCAGATGCTCTCGCTGTTGGACGTGCTGGTGGACGGACCCTACATTGAGGCGCAGCATGACATTTCCCTGCGTTTTCGCGGTTCGTCGAACCAGCGCCTGATCGACATGAACGAAACGCGTTTGCAGCGGCAGATCGTGCTCTGGGACAGGAACTGACCGCCGTGCGCCCGCTCCGCCTTCCGGAGCGGGCGGCGCGATGGAATACAACGGCACGACGGCGCTGTGTGCCGCTGCCGCAAGACCCACCGGGAGGAGCGTATTGCTATGGCGCGGGTGCAAGTGAAAAAACTGGACGAACGGGCAATCTTGCCCAGCGCCGGGTCGCGCTGTGCGGCGGGATATGACCTTTATGCCTGCATGGACGATGCGGTGGAGGTTCCGGCCCATGCCACGGTGAAGATCGGAACGGGGTTGTCCTTCGCCCTGCCGGACGGGACGTTCGGCGCGGTGTTTGCGCGCAGCGGGCTTGCGGCAAAAGAGGGGCTGCGCCCCGCCAACTGCGTCGGCGTCTGTGACAGCGACTATCGCGGCGAATACATCGTCGCGCTTCACAATGACAGCGATGCGGCGCGTATCGTGCAGCCGGGTGAGCGCATTGCGCAGCTGGTGTTGCTGCCGTATCTGCCCATGGAGTTTGAGGAGGTCGACGCGCTGAGCGAGACCGAACGCGGAGCGGGCGGATTCGGCTCGACCGGAAAGTGAACGGAACAACAAAAGGGAGTGTGCAGAGCACGCTCCCTTTTGCTATATTACATTATAAATAATAAGCGGCGGTCAGGAGATCTCACGCCGGCCTTCCAGCGCGCGCATCAGCGTTGCGTCGTCGGCAAATTCCAGATGGCCGCCCACGGGGATGCCGTAAGCCAGACGCGTGACCTTTACATCGAAGGGGCGCAGTAGCCGCGCAAGGTACATCGCCGTTGCCTCGCCCTCGGTGTCGGGGTTTGTTGCCATGATGACCTCGCTGACGCCGCCTTTGGACACGCGCTCGACCAGCGGCTTGATCTCCAGATCATCGGGACCGACGTGGTTCATTGGCGAGATGACGCCGTGCAGGACGTGATAACGTCCGGAAAACTCGCGTGCGCGTTCGATGGCGACCACGTCGCGCGGGTCGGCGACCACGCAGATCACGCTTTCATCGCGCTTGGGCGAGGAGCAGATCGGGCAGAGGCCGCCGTCTGTCAGGTTGCGGCATACAGGGCAGAACGTTACCGTTTTCTTGGCCGTGACGATGGCGTCGGCAAACTGCTGCGCCTCATCCTCGCTGAGGCTGAGCACGTGAAAAGCAAGGCGCTGTGCGCTTTTGCTGCCGACGCCCGGCAGGCGTGCAAACTGCTCCACCAGCGCCTCCAGCGCTGCGGGGAAATATTCCATGGGTCCGTTATCCTCTCAACTCTTTGATACGCGCGGGGATATCCTCCGCGCCGTAGACCGCGCTCCCGGCGACCAGCACGTTTGCGCCCGCCTCTATGCAGACGTCGCGTGTCTTGGGGCCGACGCCGCCGTCCACCTCCAACTCGCAGGCGAGGCCGCGCTCGTCAATCCAGGCGCGGATCTGTGCGACCTTGGGCATCATGTCCGCCATGAAGGACTGGCCACCGAAACCCGGCTCCACCGTCATGACCAGCACGATATCGCATACGTCGAGGAACGGCAGCACCGCCTCGGCGGGGGTCTTGGGCTTGACTACGACGCCCGCTTTTTTGCCCTTGGCGTGGATCTTGTCGAGCGCTGCACGAATGTTTTCTTCCGTGTCCGCCTCAACGTGGCAGGTGACGATGTCCGCGCCTGCATCGCAAAACTGCTCGACGTAGCGCAGAGGGCGGTCGATCATCAGATGTACGTCCAGCGGGAGCGTCGTCGTGGGGCGAAGTGCCTTGACGACGGGGATGCCGATGGTGATGTTCGGCACGAACAGCCCGTCCATCACGTCCACATGGACATAGTCGGCGGACGCGATCTTCGCAATGTCCCGTGCGAGGTTGGCAAAGTCGGCGGAGAGAATGGAAGGGGAAATCTTGACCATGATAAAGCCTCCCGATCAAAAATGTCGCCTGTATTCTACCAGACCGCGCGATCAAAAGCAAGGGCGAGCTTTTCTGCTTGCAAATCCCATCAGCGCATGATATACTGCGAACACAAGCGCAGACTTGAATTTATTTTACAGGAGGACACGACGATGAAGAAATGGGTATGTTCTGTTTGCGGCTATGTCTTTGAGGGCGAGAATCCCCCCGAGGCCTGCCCCATCTGCAAGGCCCCTGCGAGCAAGTTCAGCGAGAAAAAAGAGGGCGAAGCCCTTGCCGCCGAGCATGTTTTCGGAGTGTATGCCGCTACCGTCAAGAACAATCCCGATGTGAGCGAAGATGACAAGAAGTACATCTTTGAGCAGCTCCAGGCTAACTTCACCGGCGAGTGCAGCGAGGTCGGCATGTATCTGTGCATGGCGCGCGTTGCCGCACGCGAGGGGTATCCCGAGATCGCCCTCTACTGGGAGAAGGCCGCCTTTGAGGAGGCTGAGCACGCCGCTAAGTTTGCCGAGCTGCTGGGCAGCGATCTGGAGGCGAACATGAAGGCGGACACCAAGGCAAACCTCGCCTGGCGCGTCGACTGCGAATATGGCGCGGTGAAGGGCAAGTTCGACCTTGCCGCCTGTGCGAAGAAGAACAACCTCGACGCGATCCACGACACCGTGCATGAGATGGCCCGTGACGAGGCGCGTCACGGCAAGGCGCTCGAAGGTATGCTCAAGCGCTACTTCAAGTAAGACCCATGGGGGAAACGCCGGTTTCATCGGCGTTTCCCCTTTTGCTTTGCCCGCGGGGGGGGCACGCGGACCACCAAAACGCCGTGAAGATGGCTTCATGGCGTTTTGTGCATCCTGCCACAATTCTTTGTAGACAAACCACGCTCGCTATGTTATACTGTCTATAATATATACCCATTGCTGATTATAAGGAGGACAGTACCATGGATGTGAAAGAGATCCTGCGCCACGTTGACCATACGCTGCTCGCGCAGGGGGCGACCTGGGCGGAGATCCGGCAGATCTGCGACGACGGCATGCGGTACGGCTGCGCGTCGGTCTGTATTCCGCAGAGTTACGTGGCGCGCGCGGCGCAGTACATTGCCGCCAATTGGCGCGAGAAGGGCAGCTGGCTGCCCGTGTGTACCGTTATCGGTTTCCCCAACGGTTACAGCCCCACCACGATCAAGTGCCTGGAGGCGGGTAATGCCGTTGCCGACGGCGCGGGCGAGATCGACATGGTCATCAACGTCGGTTGGGTCAAGGATGGCCTCTACGATTTGGTTGAGAAGGAGATCAACGAAATCAAGGTTGCCTGCCGCGGCCGCCTGCTGAAGGTCATCATTGAAACCTGCCTGCTTACCGACGAGGAGAAAATCAAGCTGTGCGAGGTCGTTTCCCGCTCCAACGCCGACTATATCAAGACCAGCACGGGCTTTGCCGGCGGCGGCGCGACCCGTGAAGACGTAAAACTGATGGTCGAACACATGACCAACGGCAAGCTGGTCAAGGCGGCGGGCGGCATCGCCGATCTCAAGGACGCGGAGGATTTCCTGGCGCTCGGCGCGCAGCGCCTCGGTACATCCCGCATTGTCAAGGCCGTCAAGGCCATGGAAAAATAAGGAAAGGGGAGCTGCTTTATGGCAACACCGCACAACAGCGCCGAAAAGGGCGCGTTCGCCAAAACCGTGCTTATGCCCGGTGATCCGCTGCGTGCGAAATTCATCGCCGAGACCTTCCTGACCGACGCGAAGCTCGTCAACAACGTGCGCGGCATTCACGGTTACACCGGTACTTACAAGGGAACGCCCGTGAGCGTGATGGCGTCCGGCATGGGCTGCCCGTCCATCGGTATCTATTCCTATGAGTTGTTTACCCAGTACGAGGTGGACAACATCATCCGCATCGGCTCCGCGGGCGCCATCAGCGCCGACCTCAAGCTGCGCGACGTTGTGGCGGGCATCGGCGCATGCACCAACTCCAACTTTGCCAACCAGTACCATCTGCCCGGCACGTTTGCGCCCACCGCGAACTACGACTTGCTGGCGATGGCGGTGGAGGCGGCGAAAGAGATCGACGTGCGTATGCCCGTCGGCAACCTCTTCTCCTCCGATACGTTCTATGATGCGGGGGCTTCCTCAATGGAGTGGGCGAAGATGGGCTGCCTCGCGGTTGAAATGGAAGCGGCGGCGCTCTACTGCAACGCGGCGTATACGCACAAGCGCGCGCTGGCGATCTGCTCGATTTCGGACAGCCTTGTCACCGGTGAGGAGCTCAACGCCGAGGAGCGGCAAAATACCTTTACCAATATGATGACCATTGCACTTGAGGTTGCCGTCAAGGCAACGAAACTCCCCGACCTTGCCGGTTCAGGCAACACGGCGACAAAGTAAGCGGGAGCGGAGCAGGACAAAGAGAAAGGAGACCGGCATGCGCGTTATCGACATTGAAGACATCTCGGAGGCGATGTATGACCAACTGAAGTTCGTACTGCACTGCGAGGAGGTATATCGCAGCAAGATCAGCACCGCCGCGGCAAAGATCCTGCACAACAAGGACACCAAGCCCATCGTCTGCCTGACGGGACCGTCCGGCTCGGGCAAGACGACGACGGCGATGCGCCTGAAGGCGTATTTGGAGAACATGGGTGTATCTGTGGGCCTTGTGAGCATGGATAACTTCTTCCTGCCGCTGGACAAGCGCCCGCCGGAGGCGACGGACTGGGAATCCCCCTACTGCGTGGATCGCCAGTCGCTCGCCGACTGCATTCTGGGCCTCGCCGAGGGCAAGGACGTGGAGGCGCCGTGGTACGATTTCAAGAGCGGGACCGTCGGCGGCTACCGCACGATCAAGGGCGTGAAGGACGGCGTCGTCATCACGGAGGGTATCCATATGCTCAATCCGCTGATCCTTGATTTGCTAAAGGGCGAGTACACCGGCGTTTACGTGGCGCCGCGCACGAGGATCATCACGCATGAGGACCGCATCGTCAACCCGGAGCAGCTCCGCGTGGCGCGCCGCATGATCCGCGACCTCATCGGGCGCGGACACAGCTTGCGCAGCACCGTGGAGCGCGCGCAGAGCGTCGACCGCGGCGAGCTGAATTATATCCAGCCCAACAAGGGCAATGCGCAGATCCATATCGACACCTTCCACGACTATGAGCCGTGCATTCTGGCGAAGTATCTGATGGACCTGCCGGAATTCCACGAGCAGCTCGACGATGCGTTCATCGAACAGCACGGATTGAGCGATCTGATGAAGGTGGTCAAATCCGTCCCGCCGCTTACGACGCCTTATGTGCCGAAGAACTCTCTTGTGCGTGAATTCGTCGGCGGCAGTATCTTTGAATATTGATGCGCTCCGAAGAACGCCGCGCAGCGATCCTGAAAGCGCTTGAGGCCGCTGACGGGCCTGTGAGCGCGGGAACGCTGGCGGGAGAGTACCGGGTCAGCCGGCAGATCATCGTGGGGGACGTGGCGCTGCTGCGCGCCGGGGGCGCCGATATCTCGGCGACGCCGCGCGGCTATGTGCTGCACGCCGCCCCCGATGGCGTGGTGCGCCAGATTGCCTGCCGCCACAGCGATGCGGATATGGAACGCGAGCTCAACGCGATCGTCGATCAGGGCTGCACAGTGCTCGACGTTATTGTGGAACACCCGGTCTACGGTCAGCTTACCGGCGCGCTTGCACTCAAAAGCCGCTACGATGTGGGCGAGTTCCTGCGCCGCTGTGAAAGCTCCGACGCGCGCCCGCTCTCCGACCTGACCGAGGGCATCCACCTGCACACGCTCTCCTGTCCGGACGAAGCGGCATTTGAGCGCGTGCGGCAGGCGTTGCATGGATTGGGTTTTTTGCTCGAACATGAAAACAATTGAATATTTTTGATAGAGCGGTTCCAAATTGTCATTTGACAGGACGCGGAATTGTCTGTATAGTGGCTTCACAGGTGTCTTGACACCTGTGAAGCCGTTTTTTAAATATTCAGAAAAGCAGGTGAGTCCTATGGCTGATATGAAGTCATTCCTCAAACGCAAGAACATCGAATTTTCTGCCAAACGCTATGGAATCGACGCGCTTGGCGCAATGGCACAGGGCCTTTTCTGTTCGCTGCTTATCGGCACGATCATCAAGACGCTGGGCGCACAGCTGGGTGTTCCCTTCCTCACGGACATCGGCGCCTATGCCATGTCCGTATCCGGTCCGGCTATGGCGGTCGCCATCGGTTACGCGCTGCAATCTCCCCCGATGGTGCTCTTCTCGCTGGCGGCGGTTGGCTGGGCGGCAAACGCCGAGGGCGGTGCCGGCGGCCCGCTGGCGGTTCTCTTCATCGCCATTATCGCCGCAGAATGCGGCAAAGCGGTGAGCAAGGAGACGAAGATCGACATTCTTGTTACCCCCGCGGTGACGATCCTGATCGGCGTGGCGCTGGCGAAGCTCATTGCGCCGCCCATCGGTACGGCGGCGAGCGCCTTTGGCTTTGTGATCGACCGCGCCACCAAGCTCCAGCCGTTCTGGATGGGCATTGCGGTGTCCGTGCTTGTCGGTATTGCGCTGACGCTGCCGATCTCGTCTGCGGCGATCTGCTCCGTGCTGGGCCTGACGGGGCTTGCCGGCGGCGCGGCGGTTGCGGGCTGCTGCGCGCAGATGGTGGGATTTGCCGTGATGAGCTTCCGTGAGAACCGTGTGGGCGGCCTCATCAGCCAGGGCCTCGGCACCTCCATGCTGCAAATGCCGAACATCGTACGCAATCCCCGCGTGTGGATCGCACCGATCGTCACGAGCGCGATCACCGGCCCCGTTGCCACCTGCCTGTTCCATCTGGAGATGAACGGCGCGCCGATCAACTCCGGCATGGGTACCTGCGGCATGTGCGGCCCCATCGGCGTGTGGACCGGCTGGCTCGCGCCCAGCGAGCAGGCGCTGGAAAAGGGCGCCGCGGCGCTTGCACCGACCGGCATGGACTGGCTGGGGCTGTTGCTTGTTGCCATCGTGCTGCCCGCCGTGATCTGCCCGCTGCTCAATGAACTGTGCCGCAGGCTCGGTTGGGTCAAGGACGGCGACCTGAAACTGGAATAAACCTGCGCGGTGAAACGATTTCGTCGTGTCACGTTTGGTCAAAGCGTGGAATTTGACGAAAACTCGCATCTTTCGCTTGAATACGCTTGACAGCCCTGTTATACTATACGTTACCCGAACCGGGGACGGTTCGGAAAATTTGTGAAGGAAGGTAATTGACATGAAGAAGTTTCTTGCGCTGCTTCTCTCCGCTGTGATGGTTCTCGCTCTTGTGGCTTGCGGCGGCGGCAGCAGCACCCCCAGCACGGACACCCCGGCGGCCCCCAGCACGAGCACGCCCGCGGCGCCCAGCACTGACACCCCCGCCGCTCCCGCGGCTGAGGCCAGTGACATGAAGGTCGCGATGATCACCGACTACGGCGACATCACCGACCAGTCCTTCAACCAGACCACCTACGAGGCTGCGAAGTCCTGGAGCGAAGGCAACGGTGTTGACTTCACCTACTTCAAGCCCGCTTCCGACTCTGACGACGACCGTGTCGCCATGATCGAGAAGGCCATCGACGAGGGTTACAACGTCATCGTGATGCCCGGTTACGCCTTTGGCCCGGCGATCGTTGCCACTGCGCCTGAGTACAGCGATGTTACCTTCATCGCGCTCGACGTCAGCGCCGGCGACCTCGGCGACGGCTTCCAGCTGCCTTCCAACCTCTACTGCGCAGTCTATCAGGAAGAGCTCTGCGGCTACATGGCCGGTTATGCGGCTGTTAAGCTCGGCTACAGCAAGCTCGGCTTCCTGGGCGGCATGGCGGTTCCCGCTGTCGTCCGTTACGGCTACGGCTTCGTGCAGGGCGCTGACGCCGCTGCGGC